>NZ_CAKQBI010000003.1:0-194690 GCF_934216135.1 uncultured Rummeliibacillus sp.
AATATAAAGATATAGGTAACACAATAGGATAAGGGTGGAGAATTGTGTCCCCACCCCAACTATTTACAAAGAGCCATAATAAAGCAGTTGAAAAAAGTTGAGGGAGATGTTTGCTCATGAATAATTGTAATTGCGATTTTACGCCGATGGAGAAATTATTGAGAGACGATATTCAACAAGTCATTGCGGTACTACAGAATAGTTTGAAAGAAATGGACAATGGAGATGAATTTTGTCTTCTCGGAAATTTTGAAAGTGTAAAAGATAAATTTAGTGAGATTGAAGTGAAAGCAGGTACCTTCTATTTAAACTGCTATTTAGCACCATTTACAGAAAAATATACTGAAATATCTATATGTGCACAAAATTTATCGAAAAAAAGACAAGGTGGATTAATCGTTATCCAACGGGAAGACTCACTCTCATCACTTATACAACCGGGCATTTCAATAAACGCGGAACTAACACATTCCTTGTTGGAATCAATCTTTTATCCAGGAAACCCTTTACATGATGGTGCTGTATTAGTGAAACAAAATATAATAAAATCAGCAGCAAATGTACTTCCACTTACAAACCTATTTGTAGGTGATCAAAAACTAGGAACACGACATCGTGCAGCTATTGGTTTATCGGAAAAAAGTGATGCAATGGTCATCGTTATTTCTGAAGAAACTGGTAAGGTTTCTTTTGCATTGAAAGGTGAACTTTATCCGATTTCAATCTGATGGAGAAGCAGGTCTTTATTGATTTGCATCTCCAAGCAGAATGTACATCACTCAGGCCAAGATTCGCATCACTCAGAAAAAAATTTCAACTCAACTAAAATAAGCATGAGCTAAGGAAACTATGTATACTCAATCATCTTACTAGACAAAACCCTTAGAATATGCGATAATAATACATATGCTGATTAGCTAGTTTAGAAGGTATTGGCATTCTACTATTTGTTTTTAATCATACTTATTCACACTGGCGTGACTTTGGGGTCACAAGGACGTAAAAGAAGGTAGGGTTTACGTTGCTTAAGTTAGAAAGCTTTCCAGTGGAATTTTACCGCGGCAAGAAAGAAATTTTCTCGTAATATTCCCCGGATGATAGGGTTGAAATTAGATTTGATAAATTAGCTAACAATAATCCAAGGGGTAAGTTCTTTATAGAACTTACCCCTTGTCCAATTTTCTAATGATTTCCTCTAAGTATAGAAAAGAAAATAGAAGGCATTCTATATTTGGAGGTGAGCATTATGGCTAAGAAAAACAAAAAGAAAAATAAAGTAAACCGTGAAGAATATGGTGCTGGTTACGACCTGAGTCCAGATGATTTAGATGTAATTGGGCAGAATGATCAAGCTAAAGCAAAAAATGATAACGAAAATAAAGGCAAGCCAACTAATAAAGAAAACCCGTCAAAACTCAATCAGTAAAACTACTAAGTCTTTAAGGGTATTTATTCATAAGAATTAAAAAGGGCTATCTCTAGTGGATTGTCCTTTTTATCTGGCATGTACTGTTGATCAACCTATGTGTAGCTTTAGTAGCACTGTCACTTGGGATTTTACTT
Source organism: uncultured Rummeliibacillus sp. (assembly GCF_934216135.1). Classification (NCBI taxonomy): domain Bacteria; kingdom Bacillati; phylum Bacillota; class Bacilli; order Caryophanales; family Caryophanaceae; genus Rummeliibacillus; species uncultured Rummeliibacillus sp. The sequence continues at coordinate 1,564 of NZ_CAKQBI010000003.1, forward strand.
TCTAGTTTTGCATCCTCTGAATTTCAAATGGTCCAATTTATACCATTAGTAATTGTGCCGCAAATCTTTTTTACAGGATTATTTCCAATGGATGGAATGGCTGATTGGTTGATCAATATTGGACGAATCATGCCATTGTATTATGCTTCGGATGCAATAACAGAAGTTATGTATAAAGGGTATGGTCTACAAGATACTTGGATTGATTTGTCTGTGTTAATAGCTTTTGCATTTATATTTATTCTGTTAAACATTTGGTCATTGAAAAAATATCGAACACTTTAAGAAAATTAGTTAAATTTATTGACTTTCAAGATAATCTGATGCATCCTTATATGTAAATATAAAGCGAATTGAAGACTAGTATGTATGTCACTTTTGTAATAGAGAGCAGTGTTCACCGGCTGAAAGACATTGTAACAAAACCATACAGAACCTACTTCATAGCTCCTAGCAAAACTAGGCGCAGTCTCAAGCGTTATGAGGAATGAGTGGAATATCGATTTAGATATTCAACTAAGGTGGTACCACGAAGAGTTCCCTTTTCGTCCTTATTTTAAGGATGGAAAGGGTTTTTTTATTAGGAGGATTATACGATGGAAAAGAAACGAATCGTCGTAAAAATAGGAAGTAGCTCTCTGACAAATGCAAAAGGAGAGATTGATCAAGTAAAATTTCATGATCATATAAAAGCCATTGCAAAATTGAAAAAAGCAGGACACGAAGTCATCCTTGTTTCTTCAGGGGCAGTTGCTTGCGGATTTCGAAAACTAGGTTATTCTTCAAGACCCGTTACACTTAAAGGTAAGCAAGCTGCAGCAGCTGTTGGACAAAGTCTGCTTGTCCAATCTTATACTGAACAATTGAGTGATTATAACATTGTCACTGCTCAAATTTTATTGACAAGAACAGACTTTTCGAAAAAAGATCGTTACAAAAACGCATATGCAACACTTTCAGAATTGCTTGAACGTTCTGTATTACCGATTATCAACGAAAATGACACAGTCTCTATTAAAGAATTAACATTTGGTGACAATGACATGTTATCAGCTTTAGTAAGTGGGTTAGTACATGCAGATCAATTAATCATCTTAACGGATATTAACGGACTTTATAATGCCAACCCTAAAAAAAATCCAGATGCAATTCGTATTAATCGATTAACCGAAATTACAGATGAACAGTTAGGCTTTGCGACTGCTGAGGGTTCAAAAGTTGGTACAGGTGGCATGCAATCGAAAATATTAGCGGCCAAAACAGCATATGATTTAGGCGTTAAAGTTTTTATAGGTAAAGGTACAGGGGAAGATAAACTATTGGCCATTTTAAATGGCGATGGAGATGGCACATATATCGAAAAAGAAGAATTGCCTATTCTCAATAGTCAAAAACAATGGATTTCTAAATTTTCTGCAGTTGCTGGAAGAATTACGATTGATCAAGGCGCTGAAATAGCATTATTACAACATGGAAAAAGTCTGTTACCAGCAGGTGTTATTGATATGGATGGCGAATTTTCTACAGGGGATGTTGTTGAAGTCTATGGAATCAGTGGGTTACTCGGAAGAGGCGAAGTCCTATATTCCTCAGAACAACTAGAACATTCGATGGGGAAAAAGACTAGTGAAATAGATGGACCATCAATCGAAGTCATACATCGAGATCGATGGGTACGAAGTTAAGGAGGAATCTACATGTCAGAAGTCTTTGAAAAAGGTCAGTTAGCAAAACAAGCAAGTTTTGAAATGAACCAAAAGTCAACAGAAGAAAAAAACCAAGCGCTACAGTTAATCGCAAAACAACTACAAAAAGATCAACAATTTATCATAAAAGAGAACGAAAAAGACATAGTATTCGGAAGGGGAAAAGGTCTTTCAAATTCTGTTTTAGATCGTATTTTATTGACAGAAGATCGTATCAAAGGAATGATTGACGGTATCCAATTAGTCGTTGGATTAGCTGATCCTGTTGGTGAGGTGTTGGAAGAAATTGAAAAAGAAAATGGTTTACATATAGAAAAAAGACGCGTTCCCCTTGGTGTCATCGGCATGATTTATGAAGCTCGACCTAACGTAACTATTGATGCAGCAACTTTAGCATTAAAAACAGGAAATGCGGTTATTTTACGTGGAAGCTCATCTGCCATCCATTCTAATCGTGCATTGATAGCTTCTATCCATAAAGCGTTAAGTGAATCTACTTTACCTATCAATGCAGTTCAATTAATCGAAAATACGAGTCATGAAGCGGCAGAGGAACTTTTCCATTTAAAACAATATATCGATGTACTAATCCCTCGAGGAGGAAAGAATTTAATCGATCTAGTAGTTTCAAGAGCTACCGTACCTGTCCTTGAAACAGGAGCAGGGAACTGTCACATCTTTATCGATGAAACAGCAGACCTTCAAATGGTTAAAGACATTGTCATCAATGCAAAAACACAAAGACCTTCCGTTTGTAACGCAGCTGAAAGCCTATTAATCCATAAAAACTGGTTTGCCCAAAATGGAGAAGAGCTAATAGATACTTTACTAAATGCCGAAATTACCATTTACGGTGATGAAACCATTCAACAAGTAAATCGTTCTATTAAACAAGCAACAGAAAGTGATTGGGGAACAGAATATCTAGCATTAGCACTTAGTGCGAAAATAGTACAGAATGTTGACGAAGCTATTAATCATATCAATAAATACGGAACGAAACATTCAGAAGCCATCATTACGGAGAATAACGACAATGCTGGTAAGTTCCAAACGGCAGTAGATGCAGCAGCTGTCTATCATAATGCATCCACTCGTTTTACAGATGGTTTTGAATTTGGTTATGGGGCTGAAATAGGTATTAGTACTCAAAAGCTCCATGCTAGAGGCCCAATGGGATTGCCAGCACTAACTTCTAGTAAGTATTTTATCTCAGGTAATGGGCAAATTCGCAATTAATTTAAGTATTTAGTCTGTTTATTAATACTATTTAAAAATAGTATGATAGTATAATGAATAGAACATCAATCTAAAGAGAAAGTAGTGAATAATAATGGCAACTGCATCACATTCGGTAGAAGTGAAAGTACCACAAAAAGAAGTATGGGATTTCGTAAGTAACATGGAAAAATGGGCGACTTTAGTACCTGGTTATCGCGAACATCAAATTATCAATGATCAACAATCTACATGGACATTTTCAGGAAATGTTGGTGTACTTAAAAAAGAAGTTAAAGTACAAATTGATATTACAGGCTGGGAAGAACCAAACAAAATCAGCTTTAATTTAACAGGTCTAACTGACAAATTTTCAGGAAATGGCTATTTTGAAGATAAAGCAATCGATGAAAATAAAACGGAAATGACAGGTCATTTAGAAGTGAAAGCAGGAGGACTTGCTGGCCCAGTTCTAAATCCTATTTTTTCTGCCGTTCTTCCAAAAGCAACAAGCATTCTTACAAATCGTGTTGCCAACAAAATTCAACTAGTTCACGCTTAAGCGAGATTATATAAGAGGATAGGACAAAATAATTTAGACCTTACTAGATAAGAACAATTGTATTTAATAAAATTGATTTTATTTAGAGTCTCTCTTTGAAAGAATAAGATTTTGCATTGACGATTATCATATAGAATAGTATGTGTGAAGTGGAGGATGGCGATCCTCGAAAATGTTTTCACATTTTCTTCGTGCGGTGTAATTTCGAGGAAGCCAATTCAATGTCCTGCGACGAAGCTAGCGAAGCGATGCAGGAGCACACGGTTTTTGACGAGGAGATTGAAGCCAAGCCCGCGGAAAGCGCCGTCCGGAACGGAACACAAAACTAAATATTACAACGGTATATTAATTAAAAGTTAAACCCCTTAAAAAGAAAATCCGAACAAATGTGAAACTGTAAATAGAATTTCACATTTTGATTCGGATTTTTTATTATCTAAAATTTTTTGTTCTATATTCTTTTGTTGTTAAAAAAATGGACTTGTCCTTCTATAATGTATATAGTTTTTAATAGAAAAGATTTCAGTGATAGGAGTTCCTTATGAAACGCTATTTATATACACATCCAAATACGATCAACGATACGCAAGCATTCACAGTTCGTAATGAGCAAGAACAAGCACTTTTTACTTGTCAAAGAGATTATGGTAATCGTGTGAAACAAGCATTAGATCGTCTTTTAGAAAATAAATACTTCTTGACTTATAAAGCATACGACAAGGATCAACAGCCTCTTTTTACATGTAAAAAGATTTCTAGGAAGGGCAAGATCCACTTCGAAGCTATAGATGAAAAAACGAAAGAAAAATATACAATTGGATATGATGGGTGGCAACGTTTAATACCTGATTTAGTGATTACTAACAATGACTTTGTGATGAAAATACATAAAGAAATGGAAGATTGGTCCACTTTTGAAGAAGATGACAGAGTGATTGCAAAATGGAAAGCATCTTTAGTAGATGACGTTTTTCAAATGGAACTTCAAATTAGTGAAGAAGCGAGAATCCAAAATCCAGCCTTTTATACTGTTATTTCTCAATGCGTTTTATACATTGGTGGATAAAATATTTCGAATAATCCATTTTAAAGAATAGAGAATCGTGAAAAAGACAACACTATATTTGTTAGATATTCTAGTGATAATTATGCTAAAATAATTCGATTTGCATCCTTTAAATGAATTATAACAATAGAGAATCAGAAATATTAGGTGTGCAAATGATATGCTCAGTGAATCGGTGAAACTAGTATTTACAGGCTTTCGGTGATTGAAGAATTACTTCAGAATCTTTAAGTCTAGTAAATCATTTTCCACATAAATACTATTAAATAATTTATTTTTTTGATATGATATTTATTGAAAATTTATAGTTTATTTTAATGTGATCACTGACGGAATCGAACAAATATTCGAATGACTATGTTTGAAAACTAATCTATTCAGATGTTTGTGTATTTTTTCACAAGAAACAATGGATTCTCTCAAAAGAAAGGTGTATTATTCATTTGTAGACTATAAAAGTGTTTTTAACCCACTGATTATAGGATAGAAGTAAAAGTTTTATCGTCGAAGGGGCAATAGTTTTGTCGAAAAACACTATAAAAAAGTGCAATATCGAATAAATTTAGTCTAACAAGATTAAAATTTCAAACTATTGTATTTCTGATGACGGTTAAAGATCGCTTCTTGTGATTATGTGTATTTGAAAAGAAGTAAGTAAAAAGTTATTGCAAAGGAGAATTGGATATGTCAGAAGTGACTAATCAATTACAAGCTGAAAAACCAGCTGTAAGCCAAGAAAAACTTGATGTATTGGATCAATTATTAAAACCTGAGGTACAAGAATCTATTACAGCTCTAGTTAACGAACTACCTAAGTTAACTGAAATGATGACAACTTTAACTAAAATTTATGATTTAGCACAATCATTATCAACTGATGAAGTGTTAAAAAATGATATCGTCGGTGCTGTAGGAGAAATTGCAACTCCAGTTGTAAATTCAGCTAAAAACTTAGCTGCTACTGCAATTGAAGCAAAAGATCGCGCTGAAGAAAGTACTGAAACAATTGGTCTGTTTGGTATGCTTCGATTACTAAAAGAACCACAAGTACAACAATTATTCCGTTTTGCGAATGCTTTTCTTCAAGTGAACGAAGAACATAAAAATTTAAAATAGTCATTACATCATTACTGATTATGGAGGCTTAACTATGTCAAAAAAAATCATCATTTTAGGCGCTGGTTACGGTGGTGTATTAACTGCTTTAACTTTCCGCAAGTATGCAACAAAAGAAGATGCAGAAGTTACTGTTGTCAACCAATTCCCAACTCACCAAATTATTACTGAGTTACACCGTTTAGCTGGTGGAACTATTAAAGAACAAGCTGTAGCATTCCCTCTAGAAAAAATCTTCAAAGGGAAAGAAATTGATCTTAAAATTGCAAAAGTTACAGAAATCTCACCAGATAACAAATTTGTTAAATTAGATGATGGATCATCTCTATCTTATGATGTCCTTGTAGTAGCTCTAGGAAGCCAAACTGGATACTTTGGTATCCCAGGACTAGAAGAAAACAGTATGGTACTTAAATCTGTTAACGATGCTAATCATATCAATGCACATATTGAGTCAAAAATTAAAGCATATGCTGAAACAAAAGACCCTGCAGACGGTACAATTGTAATCGGCGGTGGCGGTTTAACAGGTATTGAACTTGTTGGTGAAATCATCGACAACATGCCAAAAGTTGCAGCAAAATACGGTGTAGATTTCAACGAATTTAATGTTAAATTAGTAGAAGCTGGTCCAAAAATTCTACCAGTTTTACCAGATACACTTATCGAACGTGCAACTGAATCACTTGCAAAACGTGGTGTAGAATTCTTAACAGGTCTACCTGTAACAGCTGTAGATGGTAACAAAATCTCTCTTAAAGACGGCCAAGTAATCGAAGCAAATACATTTGTTTGGACTGGTGGCGTAGCTGCACTTCCTGTAGTTGCTGAATCTGGTTTAGAAGTAAACCGTGGTAAAGCTACAATCAACGAATACTTACAATCTACATCTCACGCTGACGTATTTGTAGTTGGGGATTCTTCAGTATTAATTCCTGAAGAAGGTGCTCGTCCATTATATGCACCAACAGCTCAAGTTGCATGGCAAATGGGTGAAACTGCAGGTTATAACCTATTCGCTCAACTTAAAGGTCAACCTATGAAAGTATTTAGTGCAGTAAACTCTGGTACTCTAGCTTCACTAGGACGTAAAGACGGTGTCGCAACAGTAGGTGCAAATAACACTGAACTTAAAGGTTTACCAGCATCATTGATGAAAGAAGCAAGTAACATCCGTTACTTATCACACATCAAAGCATTATACGGTTTAGCATACTAAGCCGCAACATATCAAAAACCGATTTCCATTAGGAAATCGGTTTTTTTTTAGAGTTAATCCATCATTCTCTAACTAATTTGTCGTTGAATATCCTTCAAAATCGTATCTAAAGATATAATAACACCCCTATCATCCTTGAACATGATATGTTCAGGCTTGAAGTGAACGGGGGAATCCAAGCCAGCAGCAGCTCCTAATCGGAATAGGCCTTTTCGAAGTGTTATTAAGTAATTGACAACTCTATATTTCTTTTCATCAATGACAAGGGCTTTTTGTAAGTCAGGATCAGTAGTAGTAACACCAACTGGACATGCATTAGAATTACATTTCATCGCTTGAATACATCCGATAGTAATCATGAAGCCTCTTGCTACATTGACGAGATCTGCACCCATTGCAATGGCAATAGCGATTCGGTCTGGTGTAAATAATTTACCGGAAGCAATAATCTTTACGCGATCTCTAACGCCATATTTCGTTAAAGTGGTATGGAGAATAGGCAAAGCAGACTTAATCGGTAATCCAACACTATCGATTAGTTCTTGATAGGAAGCACCTGTACCACCTTCACCACCATCAACTGTTATAAAATCAGGACCTTTTCCAGATTCCTTCATGTACTTCGCTAATTCTTTAATGCTGTCATTTCCACCTACAACAAGCTTCATACCAACTGGTTTGCCAGTAACTTTTCGAATCTTTTCGATAAATAATACCATGCTTTTAACATCATGAAATTGATGGAAACGATTTGGACTGTCTACGGATTTATAAGGCTCTACTTTTCTTATTTCCGCAATTTCAGGTGATACTTTTTCACCGTCAATATGTCCACCGCGGGTTTTCGCACCTTGAGCGAGTTTTATTTCAAATGCTTTGACTTGTGGGATCTCGCTTTTCCTTTTTAGCTCTTCCCAATCGACATCACCATTCTTGTCACGAATGCCGAATAAGCCAGGACCAATTTGCATAACGATATCCACCCCACCTTTTAAATGATAGGGAGATAATCCACCTTCACCAGTATTCATCCAAGTCCCTTTTGCTAAAGCTAGTCCTTCTGATAATGTAGTCACAGCCCGATCCCCGAGAGAACCGTAACTCATTGCGGACATACCGACAAGGCTTTTGACGACAAATGGATGTTCAGTATTTGGTCCAATTGTAATAGCATCATCATCATGCAACAAATAAGCAGATGTTTCTTCTACTGACCATTTCTCATCTCTTTGAGTAAATAGGGGGTCTTTTAAGAGTAAATATCTTTTCGTTTTAACGCTAACATCTGGATCGTATTTCAGTTCTTCTGATAACTTCGGAAACATAGCATTACGAACATAGAATCCTTCTTCTTCATAATCACGTTTCGAACCAAAAGCGACTACTTCTCGCATATATTTTGCACCTTTTACGATATGCTCATAGTCTACTCTAGAAAAAGGTTTTCCTTCTAAATCTCCATTAAACCAATACTGCCGCATTTCTGGACCAATCTTTTCAAAAAAATAACGAATCCGACCTAGCATTGGATAATTTCTTAAAATCGCATGTCTTTTTTGATTGCGATCAAATATAAGTGTGTACAAAATAAGAAATATAATTGCTAATATAACAATTACAATACATGCAAATCCAATTATAATTAGACGATCTGCAATATTCATGCTATGAAAATCCTCCTTTTATCTTGCATTAACTGGCAGTGGCAGTAAGAGCACCCAGCGTTGCGAATCACTGCCTGTAAAGGTCTCACTAGTGAAACAAAAACATCAGTAGGGAAAAATACTTCAATGACAAAGCTTACAAACCCTCAGATGGAAGCTCTACTATAGTGATCATCTTCTGTAGTGATATCTCTAATGTTGTCGAATATTAGATTGTTTATACAGTAGGAAGAATTTGATTCATGCTCTATATTTAAAGAAGTTATGTATGTCAAAATAGGCACACCATATTTAGAAATAAAAGTAACTATAACTATAACTAATGTACGATAAGTGCTCCTATGCTAAACTTATAGCAAAGGAGTGTTATGGATTGAATGCTATCAAGTTATTGAGTGGGATTTTAGGTGCCACTTTATTAATGTGTTTTGATTTCTTTAAAGTGTGGGAAATTTGGGGGTTCCTGCCGAATTGGCTTTGGATTGTAGTAGGCATTGGACTGTTAATGTTTAGTGTTTTCTCACCAGCTAGTAATGGTAAAATGGTGCATTTTTATATAGAAGTAGTCGTCATGACATACTTAGTCGCCTTAATCTTAGTTTTACCACTATTTGGTGGTGTATCTTCAGTAGGCTTTAATGCAAATGAGCCTTTTTTATGGATTGCTGTTTTATTGACGATATGGCAACTTAATTCTTATCGAAAACGAATAGTAAAACAACAAAAGGATGGGCAAAAGGCATGAGCCATCAAGTGATGATTGTAGATTATTCATTTCATGGAACAATTACTTGTTTTATCAAAATACAAGGTTTTGATGCAGAAAATAATATTCCTTTTGAAGGGGTAATACGCATGGTCGATGGGGTGCCTTATGGAGATTTAATCCGAGAAGGGACAAGTAATCTTTCTAAAGAAAGTATTCGCTATGTAAAGTTATATCTTGAAAAGAAATATATTGAGGGTTATTTTTCTTGAGAAAGTTAAAAAATGGAATTTCAAGTAGATGAAAGATAATTTTTATAAAATATCAAAAAATTAAAACAGTGACTACCTAGTATATATCAATTATACTAGGTAGTTTCGTCTATTAATGGAAAATAATCGATAATAACAAGTTATTTAGTAATATAATCTCATTACATTTTCTGGTATAATAATGCTATTATAGAAGTGTGTCATTAGATTCCCAAAATATTTTTCTAATATTATAACTCGAAGGAATTTTTTGATTTTTTAATCTATATTGGGGAGAGGGTATTCAATTATGTCTGTGCAAAAGAAAATTAGTATGGGTTTTATCATATTATTTGTGTACATAATGATTCTAGAATGTGTCAACTATAATCGAATGAGTAGTGTTTTAGAATCATTTAACGGGGTTATAAATGAAAATGTACAAAGTATTAAAGATGTTAGTGAGATTAAAGCGAATCTCTCAAGTGAAGGTTTGTATTTAAGAGGATTTATCATCGAGAATAGTGCATCGAATTCTCAAAAACTAGTTGGTTATCAAGATAAAATTACAAAACTCATTGATCAACTTCAAAAAAGTGAAAATTCAAAAACCCTAAAAGATTATACAAAATCAATGAGTGCAACAATGGCAAGTTATAATGAAACAGTAGATAAAATAATAGAATATAAAAATTCGGGAAATGATGAAGATGCAATACTAGAATTGAATAATGCTGAATCAGCTTATCAAAGCTTAATGATTAACATTAATGCAATTGAAAAATTCCAACAAAAAGAATTGGATGCTGCCAAAGCAGATGCTAGTCATGATGTATTAGTTGCAAATGTTATTTCGTTTATCATTTCTATTTTCGGAATGTTAACGGCACTTCTATTTATTAAACGTGTTAAAAGAATTGTTGTAAAACCATTATTGAAAGTTGTAGAAAGTGCGAAACAAATTGCATCCGGAGATTTAACGCATCCAGATATTCATATTAAGTCAAAAGATGAGTTGGGCACATTAGCAACATCATTTAATGAAATGAAAAAGAACTTACAAACGATTATTAATCGCATAGGGGAAAGTTCACAACAATTATCAGCTTCAATCGAAGAATTGTCAGCTTCTACTGAAGAAATCTCAAACGCTGCAGATGAAGTATCAAATAGTGTTGAACTAACTTCTAAAGGAGCAACGGATTCTGCAGAGATTGCTCAAGATGCAGCGAAAGCTATGCATGAAACTTCTGCTGGTGTTCAATTGATAGCTGAAAGTTCACAATCTATTTTCCAAGAAGCAAAGCAAGCTTCTGAACTTGCTGAAAATGGCGGTAAAATTTTAAATGTTGCTAAAGAACAAATTCAAGTTATTTCGGATACAACAAATCAAACAAATGAATTAATCACACGGTTAAAAAATCAAGCTAGTGAAATTCAAAAAATGACAAAAGCAATCACAGATATTTCGGAACAAACGAATCTTTTGGCATTAAATGCAGCCATTGAAGCCGCAAGAGCAGGAGAGCACGGTAAAGGATTTGCTGTCGTTGCGGATGAAGTACGAAAATTAGCTGAAGGATCAAAAAATTCAGCAGAACAAATTGTCAAACTGATTAGTACTATTCAAGAAGATACAGAAATTGTTGCAAAATCGGTATCAAGTAACTTAACGAATGTTCGAGAAGGCGTTTATATTATCACAAATGCAACAGATGCGTTTGGTCATATCTATGATTCAGTGGATAAAATGACAAATCGTTTAGAAGAAGTGACTTCAACTTCTGTACAACTGTCAGCAGCATCAGAAGAAGTTACAGCATCTGTTGAGGATATATCTAACCAATCTGTTCAATCAGCTGAATCTACAAATGCTATATCTGGATCAATCGAAGAACAAAATGCGACTCTACAAGAAATGTCTAGTGTTGTTCAAGAAATAAGTAAGAAAGCAGTCGATTTACAAGAACTTACGCAACAATTCAAAGTATAAATAAAGACTGCTTTAAATTGAAATAACGAAAAAAACCGAAACGTTGGTATAACAGCGTTTCGGTTTTTTTTTAGTTTTCATAGGGGGAGTTACTAAAATACTTTTATGTCTAATAAGATATCCTTATTTTGATACCACTACTATTGGAATTTTTCTTTGTAGACTGGTAGGTCGCTTATTTGAGTATAGGCATCTTCAGTTGTGTAATACAAAGTTAGTAACTGATTAAAATCGTATTCAGAGACATATTTTAGCTCTTCAGTTAGTTCACTTTCTCCTTCTTTTGCTTTATATCCATCGGCTAGTAAAGTTATCGTTTTATCTATCATTTTTTTCGTTTCTTTATCGACTGTTACGCCATTATCTATAAGATGTTCAATCAAGTTCTTATAGAAAGTTTGGAATCCTTGTTGTTCTATATCATTATTTATTAATGTTGCAATTTTTAATAAATCTAAATAAGAATCATCAAGAGTCGTTTGATGTGTCATTAAAAATGCTAAGTTATTCGGAACATAATTTTCATCTTCATCTTGAGGTTCAGTTAGAAAAACCATATCTCCTATCCCTTTCATATCTAAAAGTGCATCTAAATCTTCAGGGAAACGCTCAATTGACTCTAAATAAGCTACATTCATCGTAATAGCATTGTATTCCTCAACATTGATATCATCTGCATATGGACTCTTTTTAACTGCTTTTATGTTTTCCTCAAGTGTTTTGCCTTTCATTAGTAACAATTGACTCGCTTTATGTGCTGTCTTTTCGTTTAAAACATCCTCACTTCCACTTAGCGTTAAACCATAGATATTGGTCTTATTGACTTTAACGTTGTCAAACTTCTCTCCGTAATATTCTTTAAAGAATGGTACAGTACCAGATTTTAATTGAAGTAGCTTTTTCACGGATGCATAGATGTCTTTAGCAGATAAATCTTGAGTACCTTCCGTTTTTTCTAATATCTTTGCAAAAGCTTTAATTTCTGCGTCAGTAGGTTCCGTACCCCAATTCAAAGCGATCGACTCTTTCAAGATGAATGTAATAGGATCAGAAGCATATTTAAAGTTTACTAGTTTAAATGCTTCTCTCATATCTTCAACGGAGTCAAAAGACTCTTTATTGAAAATGTTGATTTTGCTTTCTGTTTTTGATACCTCTGCTGTTTTATTTGTTTTTGTTTCTTCTTGAGTACAACCTGACAAGAGTATCGCCCCTGATGCTACAGGTATTAAGATAAGAGCTAAACCTTTACGCAAATTTTTACTATTCATTTGTGAAACCTCCTAAGTTCTTTTCCTGTAGATTTACCTATTATGTATCTAACAAACCTATATATAAATTATATACTTAAATTTAATAATCTCTACTTTTTCTGTAATTATTACCCATTCATTTTTGATGATAGGTTGTTGAGGTATGAGTTGAGCTATGTTGAGAATGAGAACTTTAAAACACTATAATTTGCAACAAAAATAAGAACCGTATAGACTGATAGAAAGACAGTGATTTTAATCAGAAATTTTTTACATACATAAGGGTAGGTGATTACACCTTGGAAATATACTCGTTAAGTGGTCCAAGTGGAACAGGAAAGAGTACAGCTGCGTTGTCGTTTGCGCATGATCATGACATAGCTGGCATTATTGATGATGGACTTTTTATCGTAAATGGTAAGAAGATAGCAGGTATATCAGCTAAATTTGAAAAAAGTTCACTTAGAGCAGTGAAGAGGGCTATTTTTTCAGATGATGATCATCTGAAAGAGGTACAAGATGCTATTAAAAACGAGCAACTTGATAAACTTTTACTATTAGGTACATCTGATAGAATGACTCATAAAATTGCACAGAGATTGGCTTTTGGGGAAATCCAGCATTATTATCATATTGAAGATTTAAAATCTACTGGCGAGATGAAATTAGCAAAGTTTATTCGTAAAACGGAAGGTAAGCATATTATGCCTATACCCGTTATAGAGGTTGAACAAAACCTAGTAAAACGAATTATTCAAAGGGGTTTTGAAATTTTTTCGCAAAAACGAGTCAAAATTGGTGAAACGACTATTGTTCAACCAGACTTTCATCAAGCCACCGGTCATGTAGATAAAGAAACTTTTGTACGAGCTATACAAGAGGCTTGTGAAATGGAAGAAATCGTTCATAAAGTTTTAAAAGTACAGTTTGAATTATTACCGGTACCCACTACATCCATTAGCATAGCTCTACAAGGCCCTATACATTTAAATCGAGCGCTTCAATTGAAAGAATTGCAACAAAAAGTGTTTCAAGCCTTTGATCAGGCGTTTGAATTAGAACTAAAAACTATTAACTTAACCATTATTTCAGTCCATTATGGATAAAATAAAGAACCGACATAAAGAGTAAAAGGTGTGAACTGTACTCTTTGCCGGTTCTTTTTTTCAAGCATAGAAATGCTGATTTTATAAAAATGCGAATTGAATTTAAGACAATCGTTTAAACTGTGGTGTTCTTTTTTCAACAAAAGCACGAACGCCTTCAGGAAAATCATTTCCATCTACAAACGGTGTAGATTTTTTCCAAAGTACAGGTGCAGAATCAATACATTCTTGAACGGACTTTTTCACTGCTAAAACAGAAGCAGGGGACATCGAAGCCACTAATTTACCAAGTCTAATTGCATAACGATCCAAGTCTTTTTCTAAAGTAACATAATTCAACATACCAACGCGATATGCTTCTTCTGTTTTCAATGTCTTTCCTGTAAATACTAAATCCTTTGTCATACTTGGACCAATAAGATTGACTAAACGTGCAGCAAACTTATTGTTTAAAGTAATGCCTAATTTACCAACAGGTATCCCTAGTTTTGCTTTATCAGAACCGATGCGAATATCACAAGCAAGTGCTAATTCAAGGCCAGCTCCCATTGCAGGTCCATTGATCACTGCGATTGTTGGAAGTGGTAATCGTTCAATCGTAGAAATCGTTTTTTCCATATGAACAAATGCTTCTTCAGCTTTCTCTAAAGAAATCGAGTTAAATTCTTTAATATCAGAACCGGCTGTAAATTGTTGTCCATATCCTCTGATGATTAACACTTTATTTTTTGGATTTTCTAATGCCTTTAAAGCGATTCTTCGTAATTCATCCCACATTTTTGCCGTTAATGCATTTTTAGCTTGAGGACGTCGAATAGTTATAATCGCTAAGCCAGCAGTTTCTTGATAAACAATTTTCGCTTCTTCTTTTACTAATCTTGTTGTTAAAACTTTCATGCGTATCCCCCTATATAATAACTTATACCTATTATATAACAGAAAGTGCTGTTATAGTGAAAATTATTGACTTTAAAAATAAAATATTCAGATATAGTTTACGTAGAAGTATGTTAGAATCATGAAACTATTGACAAGGGATAATCAAAAATATGAACATTAGAAATCCTTTCAATATTTCTACTATATTATTGAAATGCTCCTATCTATTTGTATATAAGCCTTGTAGAAGAAGCATGCTTAAAATAAACGTAATGATATAACGAATTATTTACTTGTACAATTCAAAAAATATTCGTATTTTTTAATGTGAATAATCTTATGAAAAATGACTCATTATTAATATGAATAATCACAAACTAACGATACGAAATTGAAATCATTTGCTTTTTTAAAAATAAAAAATGGATTTTAGTCCAAAATTTCTAAAAGCCTATCATAACAACGTTTTAGACATTATAATCATTACAAAAATGCATAATAGATTCTTAGATAATATAGTGTACATTATAAGTAAAAGGTGTTAGTCTGTATGTAATATAAAATGTGAACAAAAATTGAGCACCTACAAATAAAATTTAAAATTTCTGAATTTTTTATTTGACAAATTATATTATCTATCTAGAGGGAAATGCTAAAATGGGTACTCAAAATAAAAAGGAGTTCAAAATATGAAGCTATTACCACCGCAACCTTTTACATTAGAGGGAGATCACCGAGCTATTTTACTACTACATGGTTTTACAGGCAGTACAAAAGACGTCAAGAAATTAGGGCAATATTTAAATAAGCAAGGTTATACATGCCATGCGCCAATGTACCGTGGACATGGTGTAAGTCCAGAAGAGATATTAAAATATGGTGCAAAATATTGGTGGGAAGATGTTACTAGAGGATACCATCATTTAAAAGATTTAGGTTATGAAGAAATAGCGGTAGTTGGAATTTCATTAGGTGGTGTTTTTACATTAAAAGTAGGTGCAGAGTTCCCTGTAAAAGGGGTTGTCGCAATGTGCGCACCTATTAAAAGAAGAACAAAAGAAGGATTATTCGAACGTTTATATAATTATGCTAAAGTCTATAAACAGTTTGAAGGAAAAGATGAACAACAAATTGCTGAAGAATTAGAAGCATTAAAAGAATTACCGCGTGAAGCAATTGTAGAAGTTCAAAAAATGATACAACATACTTCTGAAGAAATTGAAGAAATTCATGCACCAACACTTGTTTTACAAGGAGAACTCGATGATTCTATCTATCGAGAAAGTGCTCCATATATATATGAAACTGTTGAAACAGACGCCAAAGAACTTATTTGGTATCATAATTCAGGCCACATTATTACGCTTGGCAAAGAACGTGAAAAAGTGTTTGCAGATACATTACATTTCTTAGACGAGTTAGATTGGTCTGAAAATGTAAAAAAAAATAAGCTACATGCATAAATCTTGAATTACTTAAAAGAAAAGACATTTGCTCCATAAAATCTTGAATATTGAATATTTTGCTAAAATTGAGGCTAGGACAGAAGAAATTAGTCTTGCTAAATCTAAATAATTGAATTTAATAGAATTAATTTCGTAAAGTGTCTTTCTTTAGAACATACGACTATCGATGATGATCATCATTTAGAATGGAGTGTGTGAAGTGAAGGACGGCGATCCTCGAAAATGTATTCACATTTTCTTCGTGCGGTGTAATTTCGAGGAAGCCAATTCAATGTCCTGCGGGAATAGCTTGAGCTGAAAGCCCCGCAGGAACGGAGTGACGAGGAGATTGAAGCCAAGCCCGCGGAAAGCGCCGTCTGGAACGAAACACAAAACTAAAAATTTAGAAGATATACATTAAAAGTTCGCACCTTTTATACAAAATTTTAAGTAAGATGATAATTCTATAGAATATGAATAAAAAGAAAATCCAAACAAATGTGAAATCTTAAATAGAATTTCATATTATAGTTTGGATTTTTCATTAGCTAAAAAAGTTCCATAAAATCAGTCCTAAATTCTTCTATTTACGACTTAAATTTTTATGCAAAATAAGTATAAATTCATGTTAAAATAGATAACGTGTAAAAACTCTTCAATCGTTTTGAATTGATGAGATGAGCTGAGTAGAGAATCGGAGGAATTTTTTTGAACAAGGATAATAATCAGTGGTCAACAAAATTGGGTTTTATTTTGTCGTCCGCGGGAGCAGCGATTGGACTTGGGGCCATCTGGAAATTGCCTTATGTAACAGGGCAAAGTGGTGGCGGTGCATTTTTCTTATTATTTGTATGTTTTACGATATTAATCGGATTACCGATGTTAATCTCGGAATTTATCATAGGCCGTGGTACGAATCGGGAAGCTGTTAGTGCATATAAAGCCTTAGCGCCGAAATCTTTATGGACATGGATCGGTAAATTAGGTGTTATAGGTTGTTTTTTATTACTATCATTTTATAGCGTTGTTGGTGGTTGGATTTCTGTTTATACTGGTAAGGCATTACTGGGGAATGTTATTCAATCAGGACATGATCCAGCTGAATTGTTTGGAATGGTTACAGGAAACCCATGGATTACAATTGTTGGATTGTTATTCTTTACACTTTTCAACGTATTAGTTATTAGTTTAGGTGTTCAAAATGGTATCGAAAAAGCAAATAAAGTAATGATGCCGCTATTATTTATCTTCTTTATCATTTTAGTGGTTCGTTCGTTAACATTAGATGGGGCAATGGAAGGTGTTAAATTTTTCTTGTCACCAGACTTTTCTAAAATTACAGGTGAATCCATTTTATATGCATTGGGACAATCATTCTTTGCATTAGCTGTTGGTTTTTCTTGTATGGTTACGTATAGTTCTTATTTAAAAAAAGATGAAAGTTTACCTTATTCAGCGGGTTCCGTAGTGATTATGAACATTTTCGTATCATTACTTGCAGGACTAGCTATATTCCCAGCTGTTTTTGCGCTTGACTTTAAACCGGAAGCAGGGCCACCATTACTTTTTATGATTTTACCTGCTGTATTTGGAAAGTTACCGTTCGGTGAATTATTCTTTGCAATCTTTTTATTGCTGTTCCTTTTCGCGACATTAACTTCATCTTTTAGTTTATATGAAATTATTGTAGCGGCATTGGTAGAAAAATGGCCAAATGCTAGACGGAAAATCGCATGGAGTATTGGTGTTATTGTTTTTCTTGCATCAATTCCAGCGGCATTATCTTCAAGTTCGTTGAGTGATATGACGATATTTGGAAAGAGTATTTTTGATGCAACAGATTATTTAGTAAGTAATATTCTGTTACCATTGGGGAATTTATTAATCGCTATTTTTATCATCCATAAGATGGATAAAAATTTGGTGAAGAGTGAATTTCTACAAGGTAGTCATATTTCAGAATTGTATTATAAAGTATGGAGATTGTTGATGCTGATTGTCGTGCCAATCGTTATCGCAGTCGTATTAATATATACAGCATCACAATATAACGGTTAATATTACAGGGCTTGTAGGATCAATTTGACCTATAGCCCTTTTTAAATGGTTTTGCATAGTTTGTATTCGGTGAGTTTAAAAGTTTATCTCTCGAACGTTCGTTCTTTTATAGCTTTTATGATAAAATTATTACAATAGATTTAGAGGGATGGAGTGATAATATGAAAATTTTTCACACAGCTGATTGGCATTTAGGTAAATTAGTTCAAGGTGTATCGATGATAGAAGACCAAGCTTATATTTTATCTCAATTTATACAAGAAATCGACAAAGAAAAGCCGGACGTAGTTGTTATAGCAGGTGATTTATATGATCGTTCAGTTCCACCAACTGAAGCTGTTTCGTTATTAGATAATATTTTCTCTGAAATTGCGATTAAACGTGAAATTCCGGTAGTAGCGATTGCGGGTAACCATGATAGCCCTGGACGTATTCACTTTGGTTCACAATTCATGGATGCCAAAGGTCTTCATATTATAGGAAATCTATCAAAAGAGTTAAAACCAGTTGTTTTGAACGATGAATTTGGTGAAGTTCATTTTCACTTAATACCATATACAGATCCATCTCATGTCCGTTACATTTATGGGGATGATACAGTCAAAACGCAACAAGATGCCATGGCGAAAATTCTCGAACATGTTGTCGAATCATTAGATCCAAGTGCAAGACATGTATTAGTTGGACATGCTTTTGTGACGAAGGATGGAGTAAAAGAAGAGAATAATACTGATGCAGAGCGACCATTATCAATCGGCGGTTCGGAATGTATCGATGCGAAGCTTTTTGAGCCATTCCATTACACAGCGCTTGGGCATTTACATCAAGCCCATTTTGTAGATCAAGAAAAAATTCGTTATTCAGGTTCGCCATTAAAGTATTCTATTTCAGAAGAAACGCATAAAAAGGGTTATCTTATCATTGATTTGGCTGCAGATGGATCAATCGAAGTAACTAAAAAACCATTAGTACCTAAACGAGAACTTAGAACAGTAGAAAAATCAATGGATGAGATTTTAAAATCACCTAAAAGCGAAGATTATGTCTTCGTAAAACTATTAGATGATACGCCAATTATTTCACCAATGGAAAAAATCCGTTCAGTATATCCAAATGCTATGCATGTAGAACGCGTGATATTAAAGGATTATAGCAATGTAGAACAAGAAATAGAATCCCGACAAAAAATGGATGATATGACCTTATTTAAATCTTTCTATAAAGAAATCTTAGGCAAAAGTGCTGATGAGCAAACGATCTTGCTTTTCCAAGAAATATTACAGGAAGAGTTATTAGCAAAACGCGAAGTTGAGGTGAAACATTCATGAAACCATTACAATTAAAACTAACTGCCTTTGGTCCGTATAAAGATACAGAAACAATTGATTTTCGAAAACTAGGGGAGCATAAGATATTCGTGATTTCCGGTTTAACCGGAGCAGGTAAAACGACCATTTTTGATGGTATTTGTTTTGCATTGTACGGGGCTGCAAGTGGGGAAGATCGTGCGGAGATTAAAGAAATACGTAGTGACTTTGCTAGTGAAGATATTCATACATCTGCGGAATTAATCTTTTCTATAAAAGGGAAAACGTATCGTATTTTACGTCAACTTGCCCATAAAAAAAGTGGCAACAAAAGTGCAACCGGAGATAAGTTGGAATTTGTCGAAATTATTGGTGATGAAGAAAAGCCTGTTGTTGAGTCACAAAAAGTTACAGAGATCAATCGCAAGATGGAAGAAATTATTGGCCTTTCAAAAGATCAGTTCAAGCAAATTGTGATGTTACCACAAGGAGAATTTCGAAAATTACTAACTTCGGAAACTGAAAACAAAGAAGCAATACTACGTAAAATCTTCAAAACAGATTCTTATCGTCACTTGGCAGATCGCTTAAAAGCGAAGAAAGACGAAGCTGAAAAGGCTTTAACGCGCGCCAATTCTATACAGCAACTTTATATTGAACGTGTTAAAAGTTCACTTCCTATGCGTGAATCCCAATTACAACAAGTACTATCTGCAGAACATGTGAATATGTACCAGTTAATAGAGGGGCTAAAAGAAGAACAACATTTCTATTCAACTGAAGTTCAACAAAAAGAAGGAATTTATCAAAATAGTACGCTTGAAGTTGAAAAGCAACAAAAAATCGTATTAGAAACAAAGGAATTTAACAAGAGGTTGCGTGCCTATCAAGAAAAAGAACAACAACTCACTTTGTTGGAACAGCAATCTAAATTGTTTGATGAAATACAGCAAAAGATTGAGGATGCAAAAAAAGCGAGTCATATAATCCCATTAGAAGAACGGTATTATGAGAATGTCCACGTGAAGAAAGAAAAAGTACAAGCACTCGAACAATTACAAGCGTCTTATCAAACTGCTAAAAAATCGTTCGAACAGGCCGTACAACAATTTGAACATGAAAAAATAGAGCAACCTAAAATCGAAGCTCTTACAATAGAAATTGCCTCATTGAAAAATCTTGAAGATAAGTTTAAACAATTACAAACAGCTGAAAGTGAGTTAAAACAGCAACAAAAAATTATTGATCAAGATGAAAAGGCATTAGACGCATTTAATAAAGAAGTTGAAAATTTAACGCACCTAAAATCTCAATATCTACAAACTAGTACAAATTTAACGCAACAATTGAATCTGTTTGATGAAAAAAACGATAAACTACTATCTTTGAGAGAAAAAACAACCGCTTGGCAAAACTGGCAACAACAAATGAGCCTATTAAAACAACTTCAAGTGCAAGAGTCTGAAAAAGAACGTCTATATAACGAATATAATGCTCGCTATAAAGAAGAAGAAGGAAAATGGATCAGTAACCAGGCAAGTATTTTAGCTGCACAACTTGTGGATGGGGAACCTTGTCCTGTCTGTGGTAGTCTTAACCACCATTCACTTCAAACAAAACATCTAGAAGAAATTAGTGAACAACAATTATCTAAGTTGAAATCACAAGCAGAACTAGCGACAAACCAATACTTTGAACTGCATGGTAGAGTGCAAGCAAGTAAACAACAACTAAGTCAACTGGAAGAAAAGTTAGTCCATTTAGGTGTAGAGACAAAAGATGGTCAACAAATCATCGCGCAGTATGAACAACTCCAAAAAGAAATAGTGGAACTTAAAAAGTTAAAAAATGAATTTGAAAAAATCGAAAAACTAAAACAACAAGTTGAAACGCAATTAGATGCACAAACTCAAAAACAACAACAATTTGTTATCGAAAAAAATACACATTTAGAAAAATTCTATAAAGCTCAAGCAAAATTGACAAGTATACAAAAAGAAATTCCAGAATCTATTTCATCATTACAAGCTCTTCATCTGTTAATCGAAACAAGAACGGCTACTCAAAAAGAGTTAAAAAAACGCTTTGAATATGCACAACAACAAGCGGACTTAAAACAAAGACAAGTCATATCTTTAGAAGCATCTATTAAAAGTGCAGAAAAGAGCAAACAAGAAGCGGAAGAAGCTTTGCAAACAGCTCAAAATCGATTTAAAGATGCCGTCTTATCTGCAGGTTTTGCAAAGGGTAGTGATTATCAAGCTGCTCGTCTTCAACAAGCAGAAATAGACAGATTAGAGATGCAACATACAGAATATATGAAGCAAAAATACGCTTTAAAAGAACAGTTAAAAGAGGGAGCCACTGATTTCGCAGATAAGAATCTAAAAGATGAAGTAGTGTTAGAACAACAATTAGAACAGCTTCGTCAAAGACTGATCGAAGCTAGTGATGAACTTCATAAGACGAAAAAATACCTTGCAGATGCTATACAACTAGCAACAGACATTGAAAAAATAAGTACTGAAATAATTGAGCTAGAAAGAAAATGCTCTAGAATCATTGATTTATATGATTTACTTCGCGGACAAAATCAGTTAAAAGTTTCTTTTGAACGTTATTTACAAATCGAATATTTGGAACAGATTATTCAAGCAGCAAATGAACGTCTGAAGCCAATCTCTAATGGTCAATATCGTTTAATCCGAAGCGACCGACAAGAAGCGAGAGGTAAACAAAGTGGTCTTGGTTTGGATGTCTATGATGCATATACAGGGCAAAACCGTGACGTTAAAACATTATCAGGCGGTGAAAAGTTTAATGCATCCTTGTCACTTGCTCTTGGAATGTCGGATGTGATCCAATCTTTCCAAGGAAATATCCAAATAGACACGATGTTTATCGACGAAGGTTTTGGTACTCTTGACGAAGAAGCATTGAATAAAGCCATTGATACATTAATCGAGTTACAAAATACAGGTAGAATGGTTGGTATTATCTCACACGTTTCAGAATTAAAAGAAGCAATGCCCGCATTATTAGAGGTGAAAAAAAGCAAAGAAGGATACAGCCATACGAAATTTATCATAAAATAAATATTTAATAGGTTAAATGATACAACTGGCTTTAATTATTTTTAAGTTTCTCTACAAATAGAGCTATAAAAAATACTATTTTTGAATCTAATTTAGAAATATAGAATTGGAATTCCATAAAGAACCAACTATTTGTGTATATTAATCAAAAATATTAATTATACGCCCACAATATTAAGGAAAAAGCCTTAATTTGAAAAAAATCAGTAAAGAATTCGTAAAGTTTTATAGTTAAAATGGAGATAAAGGTATATAATGTACCGACGGGATAAAAATATTCCAGTTTATTATTTAATCTTTATAATCGAGGGGAAACAAAATGATTAAACAATATATTTTTGTTCTAATGCTAAGTGTTTTTGTAATTAGTTTTAACTTTTCACCTAGTATTACGGCAAATGCTGAAACTTCAATTGCGCAAACAAATTCGTCTACTTATACGACAACATCGAATTCAACAGATGAACAACAAAATTCTACTGAAACTAGTAAAGCAAAATTTGTACAAGATACACTACCACAAACTGGTGTTGAAGCAAACCATTCTGGATTGTACTTCACAATCGCAGGTTTCTTCTTATTGCTAGCAGTATTCACTAGTCGTTCTAAATCAACTAGACAACTAAAACAAAAAAAGTAAACAATACAATTGTTTACTTTTAAAATTTGGCCTGTAAATTCTTCGTGAATTTACAGGCCTTTTTAGTTGATGAATATTCGTTAGAAGTTTATTTTGTCTTAATAGAAGCAAGCTCGCGAGATTTTGCTTCTGCATTTTGAATACATGCATCAATTGCATCTATAAAATGATACTTTTCTAAAGCTTGAATACCAGCTTCAGTTGTACCTCCAGGACTTGTCACTTTTCGGCGTAATTCCGTTGGCTCTTCGCTTGATTGTTTTAACATTTCAGCTGCTCCTGCAATCGTTTGTACCGCTAATTTACGCACGACTTCTTGATTTAAACCGAATTTCATACCTGCTTGTTCGAATGCTTCAACTAAATAATAAAGATATGCAGGGCCACTTCCTGATAAAGCAGTTACTGCATGTAATTCATCTTCTTGAACTTCAATTACTAATCCAATTGCTTCAAGCATATGCATAAATTCATCTTTCAATGAAGATGTAACGGATGGATTAAATGCAACACCTGTTGCAGACATCCCAATTGTGGCAGAAGTATTAGGCATAATTCGTGCGATTGGTCTTTTTCCTAAAGATGCTTCGATTGTGTTCATGGATACACCGGCTACTACGGATAAAATGGCTGTATTAGATGGCAAGAATGGTGCTAAATCTTCCATTGCATGCTGAATATCTTTTGGTTTCATTGCTAATATTAAGCAATCAGCTTTTTTCACTATATCGCGACTTCCACAAACAATTTGTACGCCATAAGTATCAGCTAATCGTTGAAGTTTTTGTTGATCTGATTTATTCATAACATAAATGCTTTTGGGCAAAACAACACCTTCTTTAACCCAGCCATGAATTAATGCTTCAGCCATTGAGCCAGCACCAGCAAATACAATTGTTTCCACTTTGGTCGCCTCCTATTTTTTCTAGCTCTTAAAAGCTAGTTTGACGATTACTCATCTTCTAAATAATGTTCCGTAAAGGAAAATAAAAAGCATCTTCATCCTAAATAAGGACGAAAATGCTTGATTCCGCGGTACCACCTTGTTTTGTTACATAACGTAACACAACTTCATTTCC
This sequence comes from uncultured Rummeliibacillus sp., assembly GCF_934216135.1. NCBI lineage: Bacteria > Bacillati > Bacillota > Bacilli > Caryophanales > Caryophanaceae > Rummeliibacillus > uncultured Rummeliibacillus sp. Next base: position 25,927 of record NZ_CAKQBI010000003.1, read on the forward strand.
TCTTTATCGCAGAGTTACGACCGTGTTTGCACAGTAGCTCCGAAGTAGGTTCCAAATAACTAGTTATGTGACTTACAGCCAATGATCACACTCTCTAGAAACCAGTCTAATTTGTACTAGTCTTCATCTTAGCTTAATATATGTAAAAATGAGTATATGAAATCTAACGTAATTTGTCAATGCAAAAAGGTGACGTTTTTTAAAAATAACTGTACAATATAATGAATTGATATTCATTTAAAAGGGGACTAATGATGATTCATAAAATTATATCACCTGTACCTTTTCCAGAAGGTACAGTAAATTCATTTATTATAAAAGACGATGCACTATCAATAGTTGATGTAGGAACAAAAACACCTGAAGCATTAGAAGCTATTAAAATAGGTGTGAAAAATGCAGGTTATCAGATGGAAGATATTGAGCAAGTTATATTAACACACCATCACCCTGACCATGTTGGATGGATTGATGCTTTTCCTAATGCTGAAGTGTTAGGGCATGTTTATGTAGATGCATGGCTTCGTCGAGACCCATTGTTTATCGACTCGCATTATCAATTTTATATTGACCGGATGAAAGAAGAAGGCGTACCAGAAAAATACTTTACTTGGGCAAAAAAAATGACACGTTCTTTAGAATTGCTTGGTGAGCGAGCATTAACAGGGATTATACATGATGGTGATGAAATTCCAGGACATAAAGGTCTTGTTGCGATAGAAACGTTAGGGCATGCACAAAGTCATCTTGCTTTTTGGCATGAAGAGAAGAAAGTAATGATAGGCGGAGATCTTTTATTGGCGAATATATCTTCCAATCCGCTTATTGAACCGCCGCTTAATCCTAAAGCTAAAAGAGCTAAATCGTTACTTCAATATAACGAATCACTAAAAAAATTGTTAACGATGCCTATTGAAAAGCTCTACAGTGGCCATGGAGAGGAAATTACAAATGTACATGAGTTAGTGCATGCAAGACTTGAAAAACAAAATTTACGGGCTATGAAGGTATTACATTTACTTGAAGATAGACCTAAAACAATTTTTGAAATCAATATGGAGATATTCCCTGCACTTTATGAAAGACAACTAGGCTTAACGTTATCTCAAACAATTGGGCAAATGGATTATTTAATGGATGTGGATTTAGTGAAGGAAGAGCAAGATGAGAATGGTGTGTTTTGGTATGTCAAAAAGTAAAAGGATACTCGTAACCGGTGCGACATCAGGTGTGGGCTACTTAATTGCACAGAAATTAGCCAAAAAAGGCCATCAAGTAATTGCAACCGGAAGAAATAAAAAAGTATTAAGCGAATTGGCGAAAGAGAATATCTTAGTCATCGAAAGCAACTTAGACTCTGTAGAGGGCGTAAAAAATCTGTTGCAACAACTACCACAACTAGATGTTGCAATTTTTTCAGCAGGAATCGGTACTTTTGAATACGCAATAGATATGGATGACGAGGACCTGTTGGCCATGATAAATGTCAATATTCAAGCCCCAATGTTGCTTACAAAATATATCGCTAAAAAAATGAAAGAACAAGGCCAAGGTCAACTTATTTTCATAGGATCGCAAGCAGGAAAGGTAGCTACACCAAAGGCTTCTGTTTATGCAGCAACAAAACATGCAATCATTGGTTACACAAATGCTTTACGTATGGAACTTGCTCCATATCATATTGGCGTAACGGTTATACACCCAGGTCCGATAGATACACCATTCATAGACCATGCCGATCGAACAGCATCTTATAGACAAGCGATGAAACATATATTGTTAGATCCTGAAAAAGTGGCAAGTGCAACCATTCATACAATCGGGAAAAAAACGAGAGAAGTCAACTTACCGAGCTATATGGGGATTTCCAGTAAATTATATGCACTAGCTCCAACCATTATAGAAAAACTTGGCAAACCGTTCTTCAATAAGAAGTAAAGGATATTCATATTTATGCATGTTAATTACAATTTTTATGAAAATTAATTCTCTTAAACTCTAATGTAATTTCCATATGAAATGATTGAGCGTCTTTATGAACAAATCAACAAAAATAAATTTATATAATCGCTTTATAATAAGTAAAGTAAATACATGAACGACTTTGTATCGTATGCAAAGTCGTTTTATAGATTTTTATTCATAAAAAGTTACATAACAGAAGACTAAATGGAAAGAGTCGAAAAGTAGGGGATAGGTTCTGGTAATGCTGATATATAGAGATTTTTGAACGAAATAAAATGAAAGAATTTTCACTTTATTTATAAAAATATAGAAATCTATTGCCAATTTAAAAGTTTTTTAAAAATGCAAGAAAATACACTTGTATTCATTTTTATTCCATGTTAAGATAAATGCATAAATATTAAGAAACACCGTATAAACATACAGTAATAACATGGAGGAATACAAAATGGCAAAAAAATTAGTGTTAGCTTATTCAGGCGGCTTAGATACATCTGTTGCAATCCAATGGTTGAAAGACAAAGGTTACGACGTAGTAGCTTGTTGCTTAGACGTTGGTGAAGGTAAAGACTTAGAATTCGTTCAAAAGAAAGCACTTGAAGTTGGTGCAGTTGAATCTTATATCGTAGATGCAAAAGACGAATTCGCTGAAGAATACGCATTAATCTCACTTCAAGGTCATACTTGGTACGAACAAAAATATCCTTTAGTTTCTGCATTATCTCGTCCACTAATCTCTAAAAAATTAGTAGAAATCGCAGAAAAAACTGGAGCAGTTGCAGTTGCACATGGTTGCACAGGTAAAGGGAATGACCAAGTTCGTTTCGAAGTATCTATCAAATCTTTAAATCCAGATTTAGAAGTTCTTGCACCAGTTCGTGAATGGGCATGGAGCCGTGAAGAAGAAATCGAATATGCAAAATCTAAAAATATTCCGATTCCTATCAACTTAGACAGCCCATTCTCAATTGACCAAAACTTATGGGGTCGCGCAAACGAATGTGGTATTTTAGAAGATCCTTGGGCTGCTCCACCAGCAGATGCTTATGATTTAACAGTAGCACTTGAAGATACTCCTGATACACCAGATGTTGTTGAAATCGAATTCGAACAAGGTGTTCCAGTAGCACTTAACGGTGTTCAATATAAATTAGCAGATTTAATCTTAAAATTAAATGAACTAGCTGGTAAACATGGTGTTGGCCGTATCGACCACGTTGAAAACAGACTTGTTGGTATTAAATCTCGTGAAGTTTACGAAGTTCCAGGTGCTCATACTTTACTTGTTGCACATAAAGAACTTGAAGATATCACTCTTGTAAAAGAACTAGCTCACTTCAAACCAATCATTGAGAAAAAACTTACTGAAATCATCTATGATGGTTTATGGTTCTCACCATTACGTGTAGCAATCGAAGCATTCTTAAAAGAAACACAAAAATTCGTTAATGGTACAGTACGTGTGAAATTATTCAAAGGTCATGCGATTGTAGAAGGACGTAAATCACCAAACTCATTATATGATGAAAAATTAGCTACTTATACAAAAGATGATGAGTTCAACCATGCTTCTGCAGTAGGCTTTATCGAATTATTCGGTCTTCCTACAAAAGTTAATGCAATGGTTAATAACAAAGGAGTAAAGAAGGTGCAAGCATGAGTGGTAAACTTTGGGGAGGCCGTTTCCAAAAATCTGCCGAACAATGGGTAGATGAATTTGGGGCATCCATCGGGTTTGACCAACAGCTTGTTACAGAGGATTTAGAGGGTAGCATTGCGCATGTCACAATGCTTGGCGAAACCGGAATTCTTAGTAAAGAAGAAGTCAACACGATCAAAGATGGCCTAGAACAACTAAAAGTAAAAGCACATAATAACGAACTTACATTTTCAGTAGCAAATGAAGATATTCATTTGAATCTTGAAAAAATGCTCATCGATTTAGTCGGTCCTGTGGGAGGAAAACTTCACACAGGCCGTAGTCGAAATGACCAAGTTGCAACAGATATGCATTTATTCTTGAAAAAGAGAGTAAAAGAAGTCGTTGAACTCATTGCAAAATTCCAAGAAACAATTGTCGAAAAAGCAGAGGCGAATATCGATACATTAGCTCCTGGATATACACATTTACAAAGAGCGCAACCAATTTCTTTCGCGCATTACTTGATGACTTACTTTTGGATGTTGGAACGAGATAAAGAACGTTTTAACGAGTCGGTTAAACGTATAGATATCTCTCCACTCGGAGCAGGGGCTCTTGCTGGAACAACATTCCCAATTGATCGTAAGTTAAGCGCAAAACTAATGGGCTTCTCTAATGTGTATCAAAACAGTATGGATGCAGTTAGTGATCGCGATTTTATCGTTGAATTCTTAGGTAACAGTTCATTATTAATGGCGCATTTATCAAGATTTGCTGAAGAGATTATCCTTTGGTCAAGTGAAGAATTCAAATTTGTCGAATTAGACGATGCTTTCTCAACTGGCTCAAGTATTATGCCACAAAAGAAAAATCCTGATATGGCAGAATTGATACGTGGGAAAGCAGGTCGTGTATACGGTAATTTAATGGGCTTATTAACTGTCCTAAAAGGTATCCCACTTGCGTATAACAAAGATATGCAAGAAGACAAAGAAGGTATGTTCGATACACTTCATACGATTGTAGGAGCACTTAAAATCTTTGAAGGTATGGTTCGCACGATGACTGTTTCAACAGATACTTTGAACAAAGCAGTTCATCAAGACTTTTCAAATGCTACTGAGCTTGCGGATTACTTGGCTACTAAAGGTATGCCATTCCGTGAAGCACATGCAGTAACAGGTAAATTAGTATTCCTTTGCATACAACGCGGAATTTACTTATTAGACCTTCCTCTTGAGGACTTGCAAGAGGCAAGTAATCTAATCGAAGCGGATGTGTACGATGTATTAGCACCGGAGGCAGCTGTTAAACGTCGTCATTCCCTTGGTGGAACAGGCTTCGATCAAGTAAAAATCCAAATTGCAAACGCAAAAGAAAAATTAAGCTAAAATCGATTGCTCTGCTCTACTATGGAAGGCCGTCCACAGAGGGGGACTAATTCCATTAAAAAAGCATACATAGTGTGCTAACAGAAAAAGCCAATTTCCAGAGGGGAATTGGCTTTTTTGAATTAAAAAAATGAATGGTATGTAAAAATAATTATAAATAACCTTTATTTTACATATAGTTTGGTATATAGTAATGATATATTTTGACTATATAAAGAGGTGATTATTATAATTACTACTATTTTAATTCTTTTATTTATTTCATATATGAGTTTTGAAAAAAGTTATTATAAGCAAATAACTAACGCGTCTTTTTGGAAAGTTCGTTTTAATACGGGACTTTACGGAGAATATAGGATTGTAAATGAATTGCAAAAGATTCCTGGTATACATAAAACTTTAGTAAATTTGTATATCCCAAAAGCAAAAGGGGAGGGCTTAACGGAAATTGATATTCTATTTATCCATGAAAGTGGAATATATGTGATAGAATCTAAAAATTATAGCGGCTGGATTTATGGGCGAGAAAGAGATTATAAATGGACTCAAGTTTTCAAGAATGGGAAGAAATTTAAATTTTACAATCCAGTAAAACAAAATAGAACTCATGTAAATGCATTACAAAAGCTCCTTTCTAATCTACCAACAGAAATATTTTCTTCATTAATCATTTTTAGTGACCGTTGTACTTTAAAATCAATCGAGGTTACATCCCAAAATGTTCAAGTAATCAAAAGAAAAAATCTATTAAGTAGGTATAAAAATAGTACTTCATCTAATAGAATTCCTGTATATACAATCTATACAAAATTACAAAAGTATACAAATGTATCTGATCAAGTGAAAAATGAACATATAAAGCAGATCCACGAAAAACTTTCTTAGAAAGTTTACACCAATTAAAATAGAATGTTCAGTAATCAAAATCTTTCGCATTTTGTACCAATTAAACTTATAATTTAGAGTACAATAAATGTTCATGAATTTGTCACAGTTAAAAAATGAGAATTATTGTGTATAGTTTGGTAACATGGTAGTAGTAATTATAAGGAGACATCTGCATATGAATACGGATATAAATTTATTCTTTGCTTTTGGTGCAGGTTTTTTAAGTTTTATCTCACCATGTACATTGCCTCTTTATCCAGCATTTCTTTCATACATAACTGGCGTATCATTTAATCAGTTAAAAAACGAAAAAGGAATGTTGCAAAAAAGAGCAATATTGCACACGCTATTTTTTTTACTGGGCTTTTCGGTAATATTTATCACATTGGGTTTTAGTACGTCGTTTGTGAAAGGTTTCTTTGTTCAATATGACGAGTTGATTCGCCAAATTGGCGGTATTTTAATAGTAGTATTTGGACTGGTTATTACAGGAATTTTCACACCAGAGTTTCTGATGAAGGATCGTAAGTTTGAATTTAAAAATCGACCTTCAGGGTATTTGGGTTCGATGTTAATCGGACTTGTTTTTGCAGCAGGATGGACACCATGTACAGGGCCGATTTTAGCAGCAATTATCGCACTAGGCACAACTAATCCAGATTCTGCAATCTGGTATATGTTAGCTTACGTACTTGGATTTTCTATCCCATTCTTTGTCCTTTCATTCTTTATCTCTCGGATGAACTGGATTCGAAAAAATAGCCAAAAAATTGTTAAGGTTGGCGGCTATATAATGATTGTTGTTGGGATTATTTTATTCTTTGATGGCATGACTTATCTGAACCAAATTTTAACACCAATTTTTGGCGGTTTCCAAGGCTTTTAAAAAGTGAAAATTATGGGGTGAAAATGTTGCCAACAGTTTTAGTAGTAGACGATACATTGTTTATGCGTGATTCGATGAAAACAATGCTTCAAGAAACAGGCTTCGACGTAATTGGAGAAGCTGAAAATGGTAAGCAAGCAATTGAACAATATTTTAAATTGCAACCCGATGTTGTTACGATGGATATTACAATGCCGGTAATGTCCGGGTTAGATGCAACAAAAGAAATTATAAAAGATGACCCGAATGCGAAGATTTGTATTGTTACTGCATTAGGTCAACAAAAAGTTATTTTACAAGCATTAAAAAACGGTGCAAAAGATTTTATAACTAAACCTTTTGAGAGGGAACGTTTAGAGACGACGATACGTCAAATGATAGAATAATTTTTTTCAAAGATAGGTGATTGTTTTATGTTAAGTTCAATTCCTTCTCAATATATGTTGGTAGGCTCTACAGTAGCTGTTGTTTTCATGGGTATTATGATGATGATTATTCGTTCAAAATCAGCGAAAAGACCGGCTAATGCGAAGAAAATCATTATACCCCCAATTGCTATGTCAACAGGTGCATTAATGTTTTGCTTTGATTATTTCAGAGTACCATGGCCACAAGTTTTGGAAGCGGTTTTAGCAGGTGTAATCTTTTCGACTGTTCTCATAGCAACATCTAAATTTGAGATTGTTGATGATGATGTATTCTTAAAGCCTTCTAAAGCATTTTTCTTTATTTTAATAGGATTATTAATCATCCGAACAGTTGCAAAAGTATACTTAAGTGGTTCTTTCCATTTAGGGGAACTTGGTGGAATGTTCTGGATCTTAGCATTCTCTATGATTTTACCATGGCGTATTGCGATGTTATTACAATACAAGAAATTAGAAAAGAAATTACAACATAGCTAATGAAAAAACGGTACTTTTCAAATGGAAAAGTACCGTTTTTCTGTGTTCTAATCAAGTAAATCTTCATAAGGCGTAACATCAATTTTCATCTGGTTTAACTTTTTACGTAAGAATTTATGATCGCGTTTCGGTGAAGCGATTATGTATCCTCGAATGATTAAATCTACATCAATCTTCTTTGCCTTTTCTTCTAATGCCAGTTGGCCAATTTTACCCGCGATTTTTTGTTTTGCAACATCACGGAATAGTTCTGGAACTGGGCTTACTAATTCGTTTAATAGATCTTTTTCATCTTGATGCCATAAATCTAATGTCTTATTTACATAATAATCTTGCCAATCTAATGTGGATTTTCCGTCATCTTTTGGCATAGATTTTAAAAATTTGCGGAACATGAAGAAACCGCCTATTGCCATTGTACCGATTAGTACAACTACCCAAAATAATATAAACCACAAAAATGGCCCATTTAACACAGTATTCACCTCTCTATCATTATAAAATGTAACGAAAAAAATTGCACCCTTTGTCCGCTTTTTAAATTTTGAATCTATGTAATAGGTGAAAGAGAGGTGATAGAAATGGCGTCAAAGACATTTGAAAAAGCAACTCTTCGTTTAAAGTTTTCGCTAGGGTTAAATGAAAAAGGCCAAGTGATGGAAAAAACAAAAACATATCAAAATGTTTCTGAACAAGCTTCAATTGAAAACTTGGCTACAGTAGGGGCTGCACTTGCTGGTCTTTATGATCTTCAATGGATTGGTTCTGGTGTAACAACCCAAGAAATCATTCAAAACTAAACTAAAAACTAAATCAGGAATAGGAGGGAGGAAACAAAATGGCAAAAGTTTTACAATTACAATTTAAAACGGCAGGAGGAGCAAATTGTTCTTTGAGTATTGATACACCAAAGGACAATTTAACAACTGCAGAAGTTTATCAAGTGATGAACACAATTCTATCTAATAATGTATTTGAAATTGAAGGGTCACCACTTTCTGAAATTGTTGGTGCCCGATATGTAGAACGTAATGTTACAGAATTAAAAGCGTAAATGAAGAAGCTGCCTATTCTATCTGTTGGATAGATTAGGCAGTTTTTTTAGAATTAATAACTTTTGAGGGATATAGGAAGGAGGGATTGTGATGGAAGAATGGGTTACTCTAATTCAAGAAATAGGATTTCCTATATTTGTGTCATTCTATTTAATGCACCGAGTTGAAACCAAACTCCAAGCAATTCACGATGCTTTACTGAACTTAAAATAACATAATCATCTGTTTCACAAATTTGTCTTAAAGCTATCACACAGTGTGCTTGTAAAATGTGGTACAATTCGATAAGATGGATGCAGATGAGGAGTGACATACAAAGTGAAAAATAGATTGATCATAGCATCTTTAGTATTAGTTTTATCAGTACTGTTATCTGCTTGTGGAGGCAGTGAGAAATTTAAAGCAGAAACAGATTGGAAAGTGCAAGATTTTTCTTATACAAATCAAAATGGTGACAAAGTATCAAAAGACAGTTTGAAAGGAAAACCATGGTTAGCTATGTTTATCTTTACGAACTGTACAACGGTTTGTCCACCTATGACCCGTAATATGACAGAAATCCAAGAATCATTTAAGAAAAAAGGGTTAAAAGATTACAGAATCGTTGGGTTTAGTGTAGACCCTGATACCGACACACCTGCAAGACTAAAAAAATATTTAGGTCAATATCCTGTAGCTGATGATTCAAAATGGGATCTTCTTACTGGCTACTCACAAGATGATATTTCTGCATTCGCTTTAAAATCTTTTAAAACATTGGTAAAAGATGATCCAAATTCAAACCAAGTAATTCACGGCTCAAGCTTCTTCCTAGTCAATCAGGATGGAGTAGTTGTTAAGAATTATAGCGGATATAAAGATGTTCCATACGACACAATCGCAGTTGATATGGAAACTATTATTGAAGACCGCAAATAGAACAATAAGAGGTCGGACATAAAAGTTCTTGACCACAAAAAAGGGAAATTGCGTTATGCAATTTCCCTTTACTTTTGTACAAGAACTTAAATTATTTCTTTTCTTGCAGTAAAGCACGGATATCTTTTAGTAAATCTTCAGTTGTTTCAGTCGGTGCTGGTTCTTCTACTACCTCTTCTTGTTTCTTTTTAAATTTTAGTTTTGATATTAAACGAATAAAAATAAAAATAGAAAATGCAATGATAAAGAAGTCCACTGTATTTTGTATGAAATTGCCATACTTTATATTATGATAATGTAATTCTTTAAAATCTACTTCTCCTATTAATAAACTTACGATGGGCATAATAATATCATTAACCAATGAAGTTACGATTTTACCAAAAGCTCCACCAATAATAACCCCTACTGCTAAATCCAGAACATTTCCTTTTAAAGCAAACTTCTTAAAATCTTCCCACATATGTATGCCTCCAATAAATGATATAGCATAGGTTAAAAATATAAACCTACCAAATCTTTCAGAATAATACTGTAATCTAATTCCAAAGGTATTATTAGAAATAACTGGTTATTATATTATCAAATATGTTTATGAATTACTAGACAAAAAATATCAAAATTATGTTATATTAAGATTTCATGTTATCATTAATAATTGTTAATAATGGAAATAGGATTTAAGAATTGAGGTTTTTGCATGAATAAAGTTTTTATAGCAGTATTATTAGCGACTGCATTGGCTGCGATAGAGGGGACAATTGTTTCTACAGCCATTCCCAGTATTACATCGGATCTCTCTGGTGTTGAGTTAATCAGTTGGATCTATTCCGCATATCTATTAACTTCCGCCATATCTGCGATCATTTTTGGTAAGTTAGCCGATTTATTTGGTCGTAAGAAAATGGTTATTACAGGTATAAGTATTTTCTTAATCGGTTCACTACTTTGTGGCTTGGCGACATCTATGGAATTATTAATCGTTTTTAGAGCGATACAAGGGATTGGCGCTGGTTCAATCTTACCGATTACGTTGACTATAGTAGGGGAGCTTTTTGATACAGAGAAAGCTCGTGCAAAAGGACAAGGGTATATTAGTATGGTTTGGGGAGTTTCCGGTATTATCGGACCTTTAATCGGTGGATTTATCGTTGACCAATTGACATGGCATTTTATCTTTTTGCTAAACATTCCATTTGGTTTAGGAGCTATTTTACTAATCGCAAAATATTATCAAGAAGAACGGAAAATTCAATCACGTAAAATCGATTATGCAGGGGCGCTTGTTTTTTCAATCGGTATGGTAGCGTTACTGTATGCACTTATAGCTGGTAGTAATTCACAACAGTGGCTTACAACTTCTCAAATTATCTATTATGTAATTGCAATTATATTTATAGGGTTATTTATCTTTGTTGAAAATAAAGCTATTGAGCCAATCATTCCGCTCTCATTATTTAAAAATAAACGGTTAAATGTTATAAACGGCTTAACATTGTTTTGTATGGCTATTGTCATTGGTGTTTCTGCATACTTACCAATCTATGCCCAATCTGTTTTAGGGAAAAATGCGACACAAGCAGGGTTAATGTTGACACCTGTTTCAGTTATGTGGACCGTTGGGGCTATATTATCAGGTAATCTAGTAGGTAGAATTGCAAATAAAAGCATCATTCAAATTGGAACAGTTTTCTTGGTAATTGCAACAACGATGTTAATGTTCTTATCGGCTACTACTCTTCCAATTTATATTTATCTAGCAACTGGGATTCTAGGGCTAGGAATGGGCTTTATAGCACCAATGCTCATTATTGTTGTACAAGCTTCAACTACAAGAGAACAATTAGGAACAGCAATCGGTTTAAATTCATTTATTAATACGTTTAGCCAATCAATTGGCGCAGCTATATTTGGCGTACTATTCAATACGGCGACAAGCGGAAAATTAACGAAGTTGGGTGCTGAACATATTAATCTAAATGGCTCATTTGACCATTCAATTTTTTCTTCTGAACAAATCAATCAAATTATCGATATCATAGCAAGTGGAATTCGTTCGGTATATACTGGTGCACTTGTTTTTGCAATCGTTGGTTTCGTATTAGCTATTTTAATCACTAAAAAACAATCTAAAACACATTAATGAAAAGGTATCAACTAGAATGAACAACTAGTTGATACCTTTTTGATCTTATAGAATAGTGGCTCCTAATGTATTTTTAAAATGACCTATTGCCCACTCATGCCCACCTTGGTTAAAGCTTGCAACAGAATCCTCGTAAATAAATGTATGGAATCCTTTGTTATAAGCGTCCACTGCTGTATGTAACACACAAATATCCGTGCACACACCCGTTAGATAAATATCATTTATATTCCGTTCTCGTAAAAGTTGCTCTAAATTTGTACCAGCAAAAGAACTATATCGAGTCTTATCGAGCCAAATGACGTTCGGTAACGCCTTATTTTCTTCATACCATTGTTGAATAGTATGATAGAGCTCTCTCCCTTTTGTGTCGCGAATATTATGTGGTGGGAAAAGTTTAGTTTCTGGATGATATGGATCTTCCTCATCATGTAAATCACAAGCGAAAATAATGAGTTCTTCTTGTTGTGCAAATTGCATAATATGCTTCAGTAAATTGTTTTCAAGTAGTTGCCCAGGTTCCCCACATGTTAAGGCACCATCTTCTGCAACAAAATCCACAGTATAATCAATTACAAGCAAAGCTTTCTTCATTTAATCACCTCATATTTGTCTTTACATATATCATGATATACATAATAGAAAAATTTAACCTAAAAATAATAAAAAAGCAAAAAGCAGAAATATTTTGTAATTTATAGAATATTGTATTATAATTCAGAAAAAGTTGAAGGGAGTTGTCAGTATATGGATCAATCTTTAAAGAAAAAATATAACAAACAGGCTCTTCTTTTTGTTTTGTTTCATACAATTTTTGTATTTAATATTGCTTTTGACTTTTGGGAGATCCATATTAGTTAACCAATGATGATAAAGACAAATAAATGCTCCTTCTTCGACGGAAAAACACATTTCGCCTAAGAAGGGGCATTTTGTTATTTATGTCCAAAGGGGTGACTATTATGCAGGTATTTGACAAAGCTTTTCAACATTTAGAAAGGCCATTTGCTTGGCTTGATATGCAGGCACTTGATACCAATATTAAATTTATCAATCAGCGTGTTCGAGACAAAAAAGTCCGTATTGCAACAAAATCTATTCGCTCCATACAGGTTTTAAATTATATATATGAAAAACTTGAAAATGTTTCAGGATTCATGACTTTTACAGCAAGTGAAACTTGTTATTTATTAGAAAATGGCTTTGATCATTTGCTTATTGGCTATCCTGTTTGGGAAGAGAATAGCGTATTGCCAATATTTGATTATATAAAAAAGGGTTATGATGTATGTTTTATGATCGATGATGTTCGGCAAGCAAAATGGTTGAATGCGTTAGCGAAGCGGGAGAATTTGGAGATTAGCATTTGTATTGATATTAATCTTTCAATAGAATCATCGATTATCTACTTTGGTACGAGGCGATCATCTATAAAAACTATTAAGGTTCTAAAAGAGTTGCTAGACTCACTTCAAAAACTATCACATTTACAGATTAATGGTGTCATGGGGTATGAAGCCCAGTTGGCTGGTGTAGGTGATGTACCTATTCAAAAATGGAAAAGGCCAATTATTCAACAACTTCAAAAAAGGTCACGAAAGCAAGTTGCCAAATTTAGAAATGAAGCAGTAGATACCATTTTATCGGTAACAGGTGATCTAGAATTTGTAAATGGTGGTGGATCAGGAAGTATCGATTTTACTTCGCAGTGTCCAGAGGTAACAGAAATTACAGTAGGTTCCGCCTTTTTTAATCCGGCATTGTTTGACCAGTATAGTGCGTTGAATTTGCGTCCTGCTGCTGGTTTTGCTTTGCGTATTACAAGAAATCCAGAAGAAAATGTAGTCGTTTGTCATGGTGGTGGTTATATCGCTTCAGGAGCTATAAGCATTGATAAACAACCTGTATTATATGAAAAAGGCAAGTTCGAATATTTTTCACTTGAAGGTGCAGGGGAAGTCCAAACACCGCTGAAAGTGATTACAAAAGAAACGCTCAAATTAGGCGATACCTTATACTTCCGCCATGCCAAAGCCGGGGAATTATGCGAGAGATTTACGAAACTTGAGGCCGTTAGAAATGGGCAGCATATCAATAGTTTCAAAACGTACAGGGGGGATGGGCAATGTTTTTTGTAAAGGATTCGGTAGGTACGAGTAAATGGCAAAATTGGGCTGGAAATGTGAAAGGAGAGCCATCACAGACTTTACTTCCTCGTGATGTAAAACAATTATCCAATCTCATATGGAATTCACAAAAACAACATAAGACAATCCGTGTAACCGGTGCTGCACATTCTTTTAGCCCTGTTGCCAAGCCTGATGACGTAGCCATTTCACTTCATCATATGAGAGGATTAATAGAAATCGACCAAGAAACGAACGAAGCCACTTTTTGGGCCGGAACATACTTATACGAGATTGGCCCGATTTTGGAGCAGTTTGGATTAGCACTTGAGAATATGGGGGATATTCAACAACAAACAATTGCAGGGGCTATTTCAACTGGAACACATGGTACGGGTGTTACCTTAGGCTCTTTATCAAGCCAAATCGTCAAATGGGGATTTGTTGATGGTCTAGGTAATTACCATGAACATACGAGAGGTGATGACGATTTATCTCGAGCTTTACACATTTCACTTGGACTTTTAGGTGTGCTTGTAAAAGTAACAATCAAAACAGTTCCTCTTTATAGTTTAAAATACCAATCAATGCATTATCCATTTACAGAAGGAAGTCAGCTATGGAGCACAATGATTCGTGAACATCGGCATGTAGAGTGGTATTACTTTCCCGGAGAAGAACAGATACAAGTAAAGATTATGGATCAAATTCCTATCGTCAAACAACCGAGAACATCCAAAAAAATAGAAGATTTAAAAACCAATATAGTTGAAAATGGTTTATTATTCATCGCATCAGAATTATGCAAAAGACAACCGAAAATGACCAAATGGGTTAGTCTCCTCGCTTCAAAAACAGTTCCTACCGGTATTAAAGAAGGATTATGTTACGAAATCTTCCCTTCAGCTAGAAATGTAAAGTTTTTAGAGATGGAGTATGCAATTCCTTTAGAAAATTTCCAAGAGTGTATGCAAGAAATTCATTTCACTTTAAAATCCCATCCATTCAAAGTCCATTTCCCAATAGAATGTAGAACAATGATGGGGGAATCTGGCATTTTAAGCCCAACACAAGGGAAAGAAAGTGCTTATTTAGCCTTCCATATGTATAAAGGCATGGATGAAAAAGATTATTTTAGATGGGTTCAATCCTTGATGAAAAAGTATGGTGGCAGACCTCATTGGGGGAAATTGAATGATTTAACGAAAGATAGATTACTAGAACTTTATCCTGAATACCCGTTGTTTTTAAAAATAAGAGAGAAATATGATCCTGAAAATGTATTTGTCACTGACTATTTTAAATCATTTATCTAAAGGCTAACTGACACAATTGTGTGAAAACTACCGGAACAATGTCATCTAAAATATTCGAAATTAAGTCAATTTATAAATTTTTCTAAAAATTTATTTTTGAGCAAAAGTAAGAAATATATTTATTTATAGGGAATGAAAACGCATTCAATCAGTTACAAAAATTCTAAATTAATTGACAATTCAAAAAATAGTGTTGACTTCATTCAGAATACGTACTATGATAGCAACAATTTAATAAATGTTTTAAGCGAATAGCTGAAAAACAGATTATTGTACATTACAGAAAGAAGTGAGAGTGTGGGGGAGCAATTTATTTTTCTTGACGGAAATTTAGTGAAAAAGGAAGATGCTAAAATTTCTGTTTATGATCATGGTTTTTTATACGGAGACGGTGTATTTGAAGGGATTCGCTCTTACAATGGTAACGTCTTTCGCTTACATGAACATTTAGTTCGATTATATGAATCAGCAAAGTCAATATTATTAGATATACCTTACACAATTGAAGAAATGACAGAAATTGTGAAAGATACTTTAAAAGCGAATCAGTTACAAAGTGCATACATTCGCCTAATTGTATCACGTGGTGTTGGAAACTTAGGAATAGATCCATCTACATGTAAGGTAGCAAGTGTAATCGTTATAGCAGAGCCGCTTGCATTATTCCCACCGCATTTATATGAAACGGGTATTTCAATTGTTTCAGCATCAAGTAGACGGAATCGTTCCGATGTCTTAAGTCCAAAAACGAAAACATTGAATTACTTAAATAATATTCTTGTAAAGCTAGAAGCGACACAAGCTGGTGTTTCCGAAGCAATGATGATGAATGACGAAGGTTATGTTGCTGAAGGCTCTGGAGATAACATCTTTATCGTAAAAGGAAATAAGTTGGTGACACCGCCAGGTTATATTGGTGCTCTAGAAGGTATTACACGTAATGCCATCTTAGAAGTTGCAAGACAAAGAGGTTATGTCGCTGAAGAAGGCGTATTTACAAGACATGATGTATATGTTGCTGATGAAGTCTTTCTAACAGGAACAGCTGCTGAAGTCATCGCAGTCGTAAATGTTGATGGTCGAATAATCGGCGATGGAAAACCAGGTAAAGTAACAAATGATATTTTAAAAGGTTTCCGTGATATCGTTGAAAAAGAGGGCGTCAAAGTATACGAAGAAGCTACAGTAAAATAAGGGGCGTTTCACATGAGAAGTGACATGATTAAAAAAGGAGTCGATCGTGCTCCTCACCGCAGTCTTCTATATGCTGCAGGTGTTAAAACAAGAGATTTAGATAAACCATTTATCGGAGTTTGTAACTCATATATTGATATTATTCCAGGACACGTTCATCTTCAAAAATTTGGTGAAGTTGTCAAACAAGCAATCCGTGAAGCTGGTGGTATTCCATTTGAATTTAATACGATTGGTGTGGATGACGGTATTGCAATGGGTCATATCGGAATGCGGTATTCATTGCCAAGTCGTGAGTTAATCGCAGATTCAGCCGAAACAGTTATCAATGCCCATTGGTTTGACGGTGTGTTTTACATACCAAACTGCGATAAGATCACACCAGGCATGTTAATGGCAGCTGTTCGTACAAATGTACCATCTGTTTTTGTATCAGGAGGACCAATGGAAGCAGGCGTTTCTTCAACTGGTGAACAGTTATCATTAACTTCCGTTTTCGAAGGTGTAGGTTCATATAAAAGTGGTTTAATGACTGCAGAAAAGCTAAAAGAGATTGAAGAAAGTGCATGTCCAACTTGTGGTTCTTGTTCAGGGATGTTCACAGCGAACTCTATGAACTCATTAATGGAAATGTTAGGTATGGCATTACCTGGCAATGGTACAATTGTTGCTACTTCGGAAGAAAGATATGAATTGATCAAAGAAGCGGCAAAACATTTAGTGAGAATGATTAAAGAGGACATCAAACCTCGTGACATCATTACGAAAGAAACAATTGATGATGCGTTTGCACTTGATATGGCGATGGGTGGTTCTACAAATACAGTTTTACATACATTGGCTATTGCACATGAGGCTGAAATCGACTACAACATCGAAGATATCAATAAAGTCGCAAAACGTGTCCCTTACTTAGCGAAAATAATGCCTGCATCAAACTACTCTATGCATGACGTTCATCTTGCTGGAGGCGTAAGTGCCATTATTAATGAGTTATGTAAGATTCCAGGTGCTATTCATAAAGATCGGATTACAGTATCAGGTAAAACGATTGAAGAACAGGTAAAAGGACATGAAATAACAAATACGAAAGTAATTCGTACAAAAGATGATCCATATAGTCCTGTAGGTGGCTTATCAGTTCTATTTGGTAATATCGCTCCAGACGGCGCCGTTATTAAAGTAGGTGCAGTTGACCCATCTATTAAAGAGTTTACTGGTGAAGCAATCGTATTTGATTCGCAAGAAGAAGCACAAGCAAGAATCGATGATGGAACGGTGCAAAAAGGTCATGTTGTCGTCATCCGTTACGAAGGTCCAAAAGGTGGACCAGGGATGCCAGAAATGTTAGCACCAACTTCTGCCATTATGGGTCGGGGCTTAGGTAAAGATGTTGCACTTATTACAGATGGACGTTTTTCAGGAGCATCTCGTGGTATTTCCATCGGTCATATTTCACCAGAAGCTGCAGACGGTGGTCCAATTGCGTTAGTCGAAAATGGAGACACGATTTCAATCGATTTGATTAATAGAACAATCGAGTTAAATGTTTCTGATGAAGTTTTAGCTGAAAGAAAATCCAAATTAAAACCATTTGAACCAAAGATTAAAAAAGGTTATCTAGCTCGTTATTCAAAACTCGTTACTTCCGCTTCTACTGGCGGCGTTATGAAAATATAATTCTTTCTAAAATTGAATATTGTTAAAACGTTGATGAGGTTAAAGGTATTAGAACCTTGTATTTACAGAGAGTCGGGTTGCTGAGAGCCGATGATACAACTAATACTGACATCCCCTCGGAGTGAGCTACTAAACGCATTGCAATTAGGTGGCTACGGGCGCATTCTTTTGTGCTCGTTAAGTAAAGAATAGAGTGATCTATTCATGAGGTAGTCTTTAAATGACTATAAAATAGGGTGGTACCATGGAAGCTTTTTTCATCCCTACGCAACAGGCTTTTTTTGCGTGGATGAAAAAGCTTTTTTATTTCTTAAAAAATCAATTTCCTAGGGAGGAGTTCAATGATGAATGCACAAGTTCCACTAAAGAAACAACAATCTGCAACTGATCAAGAAGTTGATCAAGAATGTAAGGCCAGTAAAACGGGTGCAGAGATTTTTGTCGAATCGTTGCAAAACCAAGATGTTGAAATAATATTCGGATATCCAGGTGGAGCCGTCTTACCATTATATGACGCAATTTACCGTAATCCGATTAAGCATATACTTGCTCGCCATGAACAAGGTGCTATTCATGCAGCTGAAGGTTATGCAAGAGTATCAGGGAAACCTGGGGTAGTCATTGCGACTTCTGGACCAGGTGCTACTAACTTAGTTACGGGTATCACTGATGCGATGATGGATTCTTTACCACTCGTTGTATTTACAGGTCAAGTTGCGACAACTGTTGTTGGTACGGATGCTTTCCAAGAAGCGGATATTATCGGAATTACTCAACCGATTACAAAACACAATTATCAAGTGAAAAATGTTCAGGACCTACCAAGAATCGTCAAAGAAGCTTTTCATATAGCTTCAACTGGACGTAAAGGACCTGTAGTCGTTGATATTCCAAAGAATATTGCAAATGCCATTTTTGATGTAGATGCAGTACAAGAAGCAACAATCAACTTGCCAGGCTATCAACCAACTTTACATCCAAACTATTTGCAAATTAAAAAAGCCGTAACATTGCTTAGTCAAGCAAAACAACCAGTCGTATTAGTTGGAGCGGGTGTGTTAGCAGCTGATGCATCAAAAGAATTAACTGAATTTGTAGAAAAATATAAATTCCCAGTAGTTAATACGCTTTTGGGCCTTGGTAGCATTGATGGAGATCATGAACTTTTCCTTGGAATGGCAGGTATGCATGGAACATTTACAGCTAATATGGCTATCAATAATTGCGATGTACTATTAAATATTGGTTCTCGCTTTGATGACCGTTTAACAGGTAATCTTAAGAAATTTGCTCCAAATGCAAAAGTCATTCATATCGATATTGATCCGGCTGAAATTGGTAAGAATGTACCTACTGAAATTCCAATTGTAGCTGATGCTAAAGAAGCATTACGATCATTGTTGGAACAACCATTTGAAGCTCAAGATTTAACTCTTTGGCATGAATATTTACACGAATGCCAAGAACAATATCCACTTTGGTACGGTGAAGATGGAGATGAAGCGATTTATCCACAATATGCAGTTGAAACGATTCATCGCCTTACTGATGGTGAAGCTATTATTACTACCGATGTAGGTCAACATCAAATGTGGACTGCTCAATATTATCAATTTAAAAAAGACCATCATTGGGTAACATCAGGTGGTTTAGGAACAATGGGCTTTGGTTTCCCAGCAGCAATTGGTGCTCAATTTGCTCATCCTGATCAAACAGTTATTTCCATCGTTGGTGATGCAGGGTTCCAGATGACAATACAAGAACTTGCATTGCTAAAAGAGTTCAAATTACCGGTGAAAATATTCATCTTAAATAACAGTTGCTTAGGTATGGTACGTCAATGGCAAGAAACTTTCTACGAAGAACGTTATTCTTCTTCCTTAATGCCTGTACAGCCAGACTTTGTCAAACTTGCTGAAGCTTATGGTATTAAAGGATACAAAGTAGATAAAGTGGAAGATGTTGAATCTGTATTTAAAAAAGCAATCGAATCAGATGAACCTGTATTGGTAGACTGTCGCGTAAAAGAATTGACATTAGTCAATCCAATGGTAGCACCAGGTAAAGGACTATCTGAAATGATTGGAGTGAAAAAAGGATGAGAAGAGTAATCACTGTTACGGTTATTAACCAAAGCGGCGTTTTAAACCGGGTTACTGGCTTATTGATGAAACGCCAATTTAATATTGAAAGTATCACTGTAGGTCATACAGAACAACAAGGCATTTCCAAAATGACGTTTATCGTCAATGTGGAAGATCAAGCAAAAATTGAACAACTTGTAAAACAAGTATCTAAACAAATCGATGTCATTAAAGTCACTGACATTACTGAAAAAGCAATCGTTATGAGAGAACTAGCACTTATTAAAATTGTTGCTCCACCGAATTTGCGTCCCGAAATCAATTCAATTGTTGAACCTTTCCGAGGATCCATCATTGATATGGGCAAAAATGTCATCACATATCAAATTGTTGGTAATCCAGAAAAGATTGATGCATTTATCGAATTGATTCGCCCGTATGGTATTAAAGAGTTGACACGAACAGGAGCCACAGCATTTGTTCGTGATGCTCAAGTAAAACCATTACCGCAACTTTCGATTTTACAATAAATATAAAAAACAAAAACAATTCAGGGGGAAATTAAAATGGCAAAATTGTATTATAACCAAGACATCAACGAGAAAGTACTAGAAGGAAAGAAAATCGCAATCATTGGTTACGGCTCTCAAGGTCACGCACATGCACAAAATCTTAAAGAATCAGGTTTTGATGTACGCGTAGGTATCCGTCCAGGGAAATCTGCTGAAAAAGCAAAAAATGATGGACTTGACGTGAAATCAGTTGCAGAAGCTGCTAAAGAAGCTGATGTAATCATGATCTTACTTCCAGATGAAAAACAAAAAGCAGTTTACGAAGCAGAAATCGCTCCAGGTCTTGAAGCGGGTAATGCTTTAGTATTCGCACATGGTTTCAACATCCATTACAAACAAATCGTACCTCCAGCTGATGTAGATGTATTCTTAGTAGCTCCTAAAGGTCCAGGACATCTAGTACGTCGCACATATGTATCTGGAGCAGGTGTTCCCGCTTTAGTAGGTGTATACCAAGATGCAACTGGTCAAGCAAAAGAAATTGGTCTTGCTTATGCAAAAGGTATTGGCGGCGCTCGTGCTGGTGTACTTGAAACAACATTCAGAGAAGAAACAGAAACAGATCTATTCGGTGAACAAGCGGTTTTATGTGGTGGTGTAACACATCTTATCAAAGCTGGTTTCGAAACATTAGTTGAAGCTGGATATGAACCAGAAAGTGCTTACTTCGAATGTCTACACGAAATGAAGTTAATCGTAGACCTAATCTACGAAGGAGGCTTCTGTAACATGCGTTACTCAATCTCAGATACTGCTGAATGGGGAGATTATGTATCAGGTCCTCGCGTAATTACAGAAGATGTAAAAGCGAATATGAAAGCTGTTTTAACAGATATCCAAAACGGTAAATTTGCGAAAGAATGGATTGAAGAAAACGAAACAGGTCGTCCAAAATATAACGCTATTAAAGAATCTGAAGCAAAACATCCAATCGAAAAAGTTGGAGAAGAACTACGCGGCATGATGCCATTTGTTGGCCAAAAAGTAAACAAAGAAACAGTAGGCACAAAAGCGTAAGAAGCTGCTTTTAAACTAAAAAGCTTTATAAATAGAAAACAAACCTTAAAGAAGCAAGGTCTCTTGCTTCTTTAAGTAAATTTAATAGAATATTTTCTTTATCTATTATGTTAAAAGGTTAAGTATTTGAGGGGGAGATATTATGGAAAAGAAAATCACGGTTTTACCCGGTGATGGTATTGGACCTGAAGTTGTTGCTTCAGCTGTAGAAGTATTAAAAGCTGTAGGAAAAAGATTTCAACATACATTTCATATCGCTTACGCAACGATTGGAGGTGCAGCAATCGATCAACATGAAGATCCACTTCCAAAAGAAACAATTGAGTTATGCGAACAAAGCGACGCGCTACTTTTGGGCGCAGTTGGGGGTCCAAAATGGGATCATAACCCAGCTGAACTAAGACCTGAAAAAGGCTTGCTTCGTATTCGTAAGCATTTTGATCTATTTTCAAATCTTCGTCCTGTACAGGCGATTCCATCTCTCATAAAATCTTCTCCTCTAAAAGATGATTTAGTAAATAAAGTAGATCTACTAATTGTTCGAGAGTTAACAGGAGGTTTATATTTTGGTGAACCCCGACAACGCACAAACGATGAAGCGTTAGATTCCCTAGTATATAGCCGTCCTGAAATTGAACGAATTGTTGAAAATGCATTTGAATTAGCAAAAGTAAGAAAAGGTAAGCTTACTTCTGTTGATAAAGCTAATGTACTTGATACTTCTAGATTATGGAGACAAATTGTGGATGAGAAAAAAGAAAAATATCCAGAGGTAGAAGTTGAGCATAGTTTAGTCGACTCAACTGCTATGAAGCTTATTACAAACCCAGGTGCATATGATGTCATTGTCACAGAAAATATGTTTGGCGATATTTTAAGTGATGAAGCATCAGTTATTACTGGATCACTTGGAGTACTTCCTTCTGCAAGTATTCGTTCTGATAATTTCGGTTTATATGAACCAGTCCACGGTTCTGCACCTGAAATTGCAGGAAAAGGAATTGCAAATCCAGCAGCAACGATTTTATCTGTTGCGATGATGCTTCGCTATTCATTTGGTTTACATGAAGAGGCTGCAGAAATTGAACGTGCAGTAAACGCAGTATACAGTGATGGCTACTATACTGCTGATCTTGCAACACCAGGAAGCCGTTCACTTACAACCAATGAATGGACAGAAAAAGTACTAAATGAGCTTGATACTAGTTTTGTTTCAGATAGTATTATGACTACTTATATATAGGAAAAAGGTGAAGAATAATGGGGAAAAATATTATAGAAAAAGTATGGGACCAACATGTAGTATACCATGAGGATGGTAAACCAGATTTACTCTACATCGATCTTCATTTAATTCACGAAGTTACCTCACCTCAAGCTTTTGAAGGACTTCGCCTAAATAATCGCAAAGTACGTCGACCAGATCTTTGCTTTGCAACGATGGATCATAACGTACCAACGCGTAATTTACCTATTATCAATGATCCGATTGCGAAAACACAGATCAACACATTAGCTAAAAACTGTGAAGAATTCGGCATTCAATTAGCAGATATGGGTCACCCAGATCAAGGGATAGTTCATGTAATTGGACCACAACTTGGTTTAACACAACCAGGTAAAACAATTGTATGTGGGGATTCACATACATCTACTCACGGTGCTTTTGGTGCTATAGCATTTGGTATCGGTACGAGTGAAGTAGAACATGTCTTATCTACTCAAACACTATGGCAAAGTAAACCTAAAACGATGCAAATACATGTAGAAGGCGAGCTTGGCTTTGGTGTAACAGCTAAAGACATTATTCTTGCCATCATCGCTAAATTTGGTATCGATGTAGGTACTGGACATATCGTTGAGTTTACTGGTGACGCTATTCATAAGTTGTCAATGGAAGAACGTATGACAATTTGTAATATGTCGATTGAAGCTGGAGCAAAAGCGGGTTTGATCAGCCCTGATGATATAACTGTTGACTATATTAAAGGACGTCGCTATGCCCCACAAGGTGAAAAATTTGAAGAAGCTAAACAATACTGGTTATCTTTAGCATCTGATGCGGATGCAACATATGACAAAACGCTTGTTATTCAAGCTTCAGAAATTGAACCATTTGTGACATGGGGAACGAATCCTTCAATGGGTAGTGGGATATCAAAATCCGTTCCGTATGCTTCAGATTTTAAAGATGAATCAGATAGACAATCATTACAAAAAGCACTAACTTATATGGATTTACAAGAAGGTACACCGTTAACAGACATTGAAATTCAACACGTGTTTATCGGTTCTTGTACGAACTCCCGTTTACACGATTTACGCGCTGCAGCTGCAGTGATTCAAGGTAAACACGTTCATCCAAATGTTCGAGCAATCGTTGTTCCGGGCTCATATTCAGTGAAAAAACTAGCGGAAGAAGAAGGATTAGATAAGATTTTCATAGAAGCTGGTTTCGAATGGCGTGAATCAGGATGTAGTATGTGTCTAGCTATGAATGAGGATGTAGTTCCAGCAGGTGAAAGATGTGCTTCAACTTCAAATCGTAATTTCGAAGGACGACAAGGTGCAGGTTCAAGAACGCATTTAGTCAGTCCACCAATGGCTGCAGCAGCTGCAATTGCTGGTCATTTTGTAGATGTTCGTGAAATCATGAATGTACCTGTGTGATGGAGGCGTAAAATATGGAACCTATTAATGTTGTAAAGAGTGTAATCACTCCTTTAAATCGAAAAAATGTCGATACCGATCAAATTATTTCAAAAGAATTTTTAAAACGCATCGAACGCACAGGTTTTGGACAGTATGTCTTTTACCATTGGCGTTTCGACCAAAATGGTAACCCGATTGAAGACTTTGTTTTAAATCAACCGCAATATAAAGGATCTAAAATCCTAGTGGCACATGAAAACTTTGGTTGTGGTTCATCTCGTGAACATGCACCATGGGCAATTTTAGATTATGGATTTAATGTAGTCGTAGCACCAAGCTTCGCAGATATCTTCCATAATAACTGTTTCAAGAATGGTATCTTACCAATCGAATTAAAAGTACCAGAAATTGAAGAGCTATTAGCAAAAGGTGAACAATCCGCACTAGAGGCTGAAGTAAATCTAGAAGCGCAAACCTTAACAGCTGACGGAAAAGAATATCACTTTGATATCGATCCATATTATAAAGAAATGTTACTTAACGGCTGGGATGAAATCGCACTCACTTTCAAATATGAAGATGCAATCGAAAAATTTGAAGCAAATCGAGTTGCGTTTTAGAAAAGCTTTATAAACTAGTATTATGAAAGTATATAATCAAATAACATCTTAAAAATGAAAGCCATGAAAATTTCTCAATCTCTAAAATTTTCATGGCTTGTTTTTGCTCTATATAAAATTCAGAAAATTGTATAAAATAACTAATTAAGATATTGTAAATTTACACATTTTCTAATGTTATTCATGTTAGAATTTATTACAATTAATGCTATAAAATGAATTATAGGAGTTGGGCTGTATGGATTATGGTGCATTTATAAATGAAGAATTTACTTTGAAACCACATTCTAGTAGGAAACTTGATAATTTAACATTTGCAGTGAAAGATGTTTATAACATAAAAGACTACAAGAATACAGCAGGTAATCCTAAATGGTTTGAAACTCATGCCCCTTCCAATAAAACAGCTAGAGCTTTAACCATGTTATTAGAGGAGGGAGCAACTCTTTCGGGTATAACGATTACGGATGAATTGATGTTCAGCCTAAATGGAGAAAATATACATTATGGGACACCGGTAAATCCTATTGACATGAATCGGATTCCAGGTGGTTCTTCTAGTGGTTCTGCAGTTGCTGTGGCAGCAGGTCTCGTAGATTTCTCGATAGGGACAGATACAGGTGGTTCCGTACGATTACCTTCATCTTATTGCGGGGTATACGGAATGCGTCCTTCCCACAATGACGTACCAATTGAGCAAGTCATACCACTTGCCCCAAGTTTTGATACGGTGGGATGGATGGCACGAGATTTAGAAACACTTATAAAAGTGGGGGACATTCTTTTACCTAAGGCGACAACTCCTAAAATAGATAAAATTTTGTTAGAGGAACAATGTTGGAGTTTTGTACAAGAACCTTATCAAACAATCCTTAAAGACGTTGTAGAAAATCTTCCATTTGAAAAAACGTACATAAATGTTACAGAAGGTGACTTATCTGAATGGACAAATTTGTTTAAAACCATTCAAGGAAAAGAAGCTTGGGATATTCATGGGGAATGGATTGAAAAATACAATCCACCGTTTGCACCAGCCATAGCTGATCGTTTTAAGAAAGCAAGTGAAGTGACGAAAGAGGACTATGAAGCTGCAAAGAGAAAACAAAATGAAATTATACTCAAAATGTGTGGGATTTTAAGTAATGATACGATTTTAATCGTACCAACTACAGCTACTGCCGCTCCTTTAAAAGGAGAAGATGCTTCATCTGTCGAAAAAACAAGAGCACAAGCATTAAAGATCAACTCCATAGCAGGTCTAGCGGAATTACCTCAAGTCACAATACCAATTCAAACAAATGATGGATTGTCTATTGGACTATCCCTAATAGCTGGAAAACATTTTGATCGATCATTGTTACAATTCGTCGCTCAACATCTATCGGGTGCGAAAGAAGGTAAGTTTACTTCAAATAAATAAATTAACTAAGGGGTGTTTGGAGATGACTTTACAATACCGTTCAACGGCAATGGGACAGTCTGCAATGGTGACTACGCCACATTATTTAGCTTCTCAGGCTGCATTATCTATTTTAAAACAAGGGGGAAATGCAGTTGAAGCTATGATTGCTGCTGCTTCAACAATAGGAGTTGTTTATCCTCATATGAATGGTATTGGAGGAGACAACTTTTGGTTAATCTACAATGCAAAAAAAGGTGAATTGAAGGCGATTAATAGTAGTGGTCGATCAAGTGAAAATGCTTCTATTGAATTTTATCAAAAAAAGGGGTTTGATAAGATTCCTTCTCGAGGGCCTCTTGCAGCAAATACAGTACCTGGAGCAATCGCTGGATGGCAAAAAGCGTATGATTATTCCAAAGAAGAAATAGGTGGACAATTGCAGTTTAACCTATTATTAAGTGAGGCCATACATTATGCAAAAGATGGCTTTCCGGTTACTCCTAGTCAAAGTTCTTGGACAAAAGTCAATTTAGATCCAGGTGATCAAGAGTTTCGAGCATTAGGGCGCTTTGATGAATTTTGCAGAATATTTTTAAACAATGGAAATGCGTATGAGCCAGGTCAAATTATGAAGCAAAGTGATCTCGCAGATACATTAGAAAATATAGCGCAATTTGGTGCGGACTATTTTTACAAAAGTGATTTTACAGCGAATTTAGTTAAAAATTTAAAAGAACAAGGTGGCATTTTAACGGAGGCAGATTTTCATGCACACTGTGCCGATTTTGTAGACCCATTATCAGTTGATTATCGAAGGTATCAAGTTTACAATTTACCACCAAATACTCAAGGTTTAGCATCTTTATCAATATTAAATATTCTTGAAAATATAGACTTATCTAATGTAGAAGAGGGGAGTGGGGAATACTACCATTACTTAGTGGAAGCGATTAAGTGTGCATTTAGAGACAGAGATGATTATATAACCGATCCAGATTTCACAAATATACCAATTGATGAATTATTAAGTAAAAAACGTGGTAAGCTATATGCTGATCAGATTAAATCAAGCGAAAAGCCACAAGCATTAGTGAAACTCGATCCAAAAGGTGATACTGTTTGGATGGGGATTGTTGATGATGAAGGAAATGCTGTAAGCTTTATCCAAAGTATTTATCATGAATTTGGTTCAGGCATTATTCCAAAAGGAACAGGAGTGTTGCTTCAAAATCGCGGGAGCTTCTTTTCATTAGACAATAATCATCTGAATGCACTTAAACCGCGAAAACGACCATTTCATACATTAAATCCTGCTATGTTATTACATAATGGAAAGCCAAAACTAATATACGGTACGATGGGTGGCGAAGGTCAACCTCAGACACAAGCAATGCTTGTAACACGTATCATTGATTATGGGATGAATGTTCAACAAGCAATCGAAGCACCACGGTTTTTGTACGGAAGGACATGGGGAGCCGCTTCCAACACTTTAAAATTAGAATCCCGTATAACTGGAAATGCCATCAATGATTTGCTATCAAAAGGTCATGAAATCGAGATTCTTGAACCATTTACAGAAGTTATGGGCCATGCAGGTGCTATATGGATTGCAGAAAATGAAGTGAAATATGGAGGGGCTGATCCTAGAGGTGACGGCATTGCAATAGGTTATTAAGGAGGCCAATATGGGAAAACAACAAGAAATATTCATCGCCTTTTTCCGCTCTGGTATTTTAGCGTTTGGTGGGGGGCCATCTGTAATACCGCTTATACAAAAAGAAGTAGTAGAAAAATATAAAATGATGGATGATGAGGAATTTGCGAATGTTGTTTCAATCGCAAATACTTTACCGGGGCCAATTGCCACTAAATTAGCAGGATATATCGGAAAGCGGATGGGTGGAATTTGGGGATGCTTGAATGCTTTAATAGCATCCGTGTTACCGACTGTTTTAGCAATGATTATCCTATTGGCATCACTTACACAGTTTTCAAAATTTAGCTTTGTAGAAAGCATGACAAAAGGTGTCGTGCCAATCGTAGCAGCGATGATGTTAGGAATGACAGTTGATTTTCTTAAAAAGTCATATAAGAAATTAGGCTGGCTGATTGCATTGATTATTTTAATCCCTAGTGCAGTTGGTATTTTATTATTAGGAGTACATCCTGGCATTGTTATTGGAATATTGCTCGTACTATCATTAGTACTTCCTGTAAAAGGAGGTCATGAATCTTGATCTATTGGCAATTATTTTTATCATTTTTTATCTGTAATATATTAGGATATGGCGGAGGCCCAGCAACAATTCCACTAATTCAACATGATGTCGTAGATAAGTATGGCTGGATGACCAATCATGAATTTAGTAATGCATTAGCTTTCGGAAACTCTCTACCTGGTCCAATCGCTACAAAAATGGCAGGCTACATCGGCTACGAACAAGCAGGGATTATTGGTGCGGTTATTGCTTTATTTGCTACCATTGCGCCTTCGCTTATTATCATGATTCTACTATTAAATATTTTAAATCGATACCGAGATTCCGCTCGTGTAAAACGCTTGTCTACTTTTGTATTACCAGCAATAACTGTATTAATGGCACAGTTAACATTTGATTTTTTTAATACGTCTAGACAATCTATTGGTATTCTAGTGACGCTCATCTTAGGCGTTATAAGTTATATAGCACTTGAAAAATTTAAAATCCATCCTGTTTTCGTAATCGTTGTAGGATTAGTAATTGGCGGATTTTTCTTATAGACAATCTAAGAGAAATGGGGGCTACTCTAATCAATGAGTAGCTCTTTTTTTATCTATAAAATTATTTGGATAGATTCCAAGAGTTATGGAAAAACATCCGCTAGCTCTCAAAGCTACTTCAAAAACAAGCACAGTCCTTCAAAACTAAATCATTCTAAAAATAAACACAAAATAGAGTAATGTTCTTACACTCACCAAATAGCTTAAAATGACAACATTTCAAAAGAGATTTAATTACTAAATTAAGTATATAATTCACTTAAATCTACCTAATTGATAGAATTGATTCTATTACCGAAATAGTTTGAAAATATTAAATTATAAGTGTACTATATTATACATGGATAAGGTCATCTGATGACTGTACGTCCAATGAAGGGGGATTATTAATGAAAGTTTCATTATTTGCAACATGTATAGTAGATATGTTTCAAACGGATGTGGGGAAAGCAACAGTAGAACTATTAGAGAGATTAGGCTGTGAAGTTGTATTCCCTAAAGGTCAGGTTTGTTGCGGGCAACCTGCCTATAACTCAGGCTATGTAAAGAACGCAAAAGAACCAATGAAAAAAATGATTGAAGCTTTTGAAGATGCAGAAGTGATTGTAGCACCATCTGGGTCATGCGCATTCATGTTCAAAGAGTATCCAAAAGTATTCAAAGATGATCCTATATATTTTGAAAAAGCAAAAAAAGTCGCAGCAAAAACATATGAATTGACCGATTTTATCGTCAATGTATTAAAAATAGAGGATGTAGGTGCAAAGTTAGAAGGAAAAGCTACTTACCATCCATCATGTCATATGACTAGACTTTTAGGTGTTTCTGAATCGCCAAGAAAACTATTAAGTCACGTTGATGGACTAGAAATGGTAGATTTGCCAAATAGTTTTAATTGTTGTGGGTTTGGCGGAACATTCTCAGTGAAAATGGGCAATATATCCGAACAAATGGTTGATGAAAAGGTAGACTGTACTTTGCAAACTGGTGCAGATTATTTAATCGGTGCAGACGGTGGTTGTTTGATGAATATCGGAGGTCGTATGCAACGTCGCGAGGAAAATGTAAAAGTAATGCATATTGCGGAAGTACTTAATCATCATTAAAGAGGGGAGGAAACTATATGTCTATCAAATATAACGATCAAAAATTTAAAGATAACGTTGAAGAAAACTTAAAAAATACATTTATGAGAGGTGCAGTTGTATCCGCTCAAAATCGTTTAAGAACAGGTCGTCTAAATGCAGCAGAAGAATTAGGCGATTGGGAAGAATGGCGAAACCATGGAGAAGAAATTCGCCAACATGTTCTCAATAATCTAGATTATTATCTAAACGAGTTAGCTGACAATGTTGAAAAAGCTGGTGGTCATGTATTTTTTGCAAAAACACCAAAAGATGCGACAGATTATATTCAACAAGTGGTGAAGGAAAAGAATGCTAAGAAAATTGTTAAATCGAAGTCGATGGTAACAGAAGAAATTAGCTTAAACGAAGCACTTGAAGATATAGGATGTAATGTTGTTGAAACGGATTTAGGCGAATATATTCTACAAACTGATAATCATGATAAGCCTTCACATATTGTAGCACCAGCATTACATAAAAATGCGCATCAAGTAAAAGATGTATTTGTTGACAAGCTAGGGTACGATCCAGAAAAACCTGCTGAAGCAGCAGATCTAGCAAGACACGTTCGTTCTATACTAAGAAACGACTTTTTAACAGCTGATGTTGGTATTACAGGATGTAACTTTGCCGTTGCAGAATCTGGTTCGATTAGTCTTGTGACAAACGAGGGAAATGCAGGGATGGTAACGACTATTCCAAAAACGCAAATAACAGTTATGGGTATGGAAAGAATCGTACCTACATTTGAAGAATTAGAAGTTTTAGTCAATATGCTTACTAGAAGTGCAGTAGGTCAAAAATTACCTAGTTATGTCAATGTCATTACTGGTCCACGTAAACCAGGTGAAACGGATGGACCAGAAGATTTTCATTTAGTCATTGTAGATAATGGTCGTTCAGATATTTTAGGAACCGACTTCCAATCCATTTTACAATGTATTCGCTGTGCTGCTTGTGTTAATGTATGCCCAGTCTATCGACACATTGGCGGACATTCCTATAACTCAATCTATTCTGGCCCTATCGGAGCAGTTCTAACACCGTTACTTGACGGTTATGATCAACATAAAGAATTACCATATGCATCATCTCTTTGTGGAGCTTGTTCGGAAGCATGTCCTGTTAAAATCCCACTACACGAGTTACTTTTAAAACATCGCGAAAGAATTGTTGAAATTGAAGGGAAAGCACCAATTTCAGAAGCGATGTTGATGAAAGCATTTAGTTTAGGCGGCTCTTCAAGTTCTATATACGCAACGGGTGCTAAAATCGCTTCTAGAGTTATCTCGCCAATTGCAAAAAATGGTAAAATTTCAAAAGGGCCAGGACCGTTAAAAGCTTGGACCGAAATACGTGACTTCCCAGCGCCTAAAAAAGAACGATTAAGAGACTGGTTTAAAGAACATGAAAAGGGAAGTGACAAAAAATGATTCAAAACCGTGAAGAATTTTTAACAGCTATTGGGCAATCACTTGGCCGTCCTGTTAATACATCCAAAAAGCCAGAAAGAAATTGGAAATATGCTCCTCAAAAAAAGGGATATGAAGGATTAACAAATGATGAACTACTTGCAATTCTTGAAGTACAATGCAAGAACATTCATACGGATGTTATCAAAACAACAGCGAGTCAATTACCACAAATATTAGATCAAGTAGTTGAAAATTATAATGGTGGTTCCATATCGATGTGGCAAGATCCACGATTTGAACAATACCAATTACAAAACCTTTATAATGATCAGTGGATTGAAAAAGGTTACGACGTGCATCTTTGGAAAGAAGAACTAGCAGAGCAAAACATTCAAAATGCAGAGAAAGCGAATATCGGTATCACTTTTGCAGAGAACGTTTTAGCTGAATCTGGTACAGTTGTATTATATTCTAACCAACATCATGGTAAATCAGTTGGGCTATTACCGACTAATTTTGTAGCTATTGTGAAAAAAAGTACAATCGTTCCACGCATGACTCAAGTTTCCGAAGCCTTAACGAAGCGTGTAGAAAATGGAGAAGTTTTACCATCTGCAATAGATTTTGTTTCAGGACCAAGTAATTCCGCTGATATAGAGATGAAATTAGTTGTCGGTGTTCACGGACCAATACACGCGACATATATTGTTTTAACCGACCAATAATGTGAATAAATTCTCGGAAATTGCTAAGCCTAAGTTGGATATTTTAAAAAAGTGTTTTAAGCATCTCTGTCTGTGTAATCATTAGAATGACCCAAACGGAATTTTATATCCACACTAATCCTCTAGAGATGCACGATTAAAAAGAAGGAATGTTTTTACTATAGAAAGAAGGGAGGATGTTATGAATTCAATTTTTTTCTATGATGGAGACTGTGGATTTTGTCAACAATCCGTTCAATTTGTTTTAAAACATGAGCGGAAACATTCTTTGAGTTTCGCTTCCTTACAAGGGGAAGTAGCTGCAAAATTATTGCCACAAGATTTAACACAAAATCTGGATTCTGTCGTTGTTTATCAAAATGGAAAAGTGTTAACTGAATCCGATGCAATACTTTTAATAGTAAGGAAATTAAAATTTCCTTTTATCATTCTTCTTATTTTTAAATTAGTGCCGGTTTCAATTCGCAATTATTTTTACCAATTAGTTGCAAGAAATCGTTATAAATTTACAGGATTAAGTAAAATGTGTAAAATTCCCGATGAAATTCATCGAAAACGCTTTCTTAACTAAAGGTCATTCAAAAAATTTATAACAAAGTATAATTTTAATGTTATTTACTTATGTATAATAATCGCTTATTATTGTGTGTGGAGAAAAGTAGCTCAATTATTTAAGCCTTTTCATAAGTTAATTAGAGGGGGAACCGAACAATGGCAAACAAAAACTTGCATAACAGTCGCTCTTCATTTGAAGTTAACGGTAAAACTTATAACTTTTATCGTTTAGCTGCAATCGAAGAAGCAGGCGTTGCAAAAGTATCACGCCTTCCTTATTCAATCAAAGTATTATTAGAATCAGTATTACGTCAATATGATGGTTACGTAATCAAAGAAGAACACGTAGACAATTTGGCTAAATGGGGTAAAGATTCAGATGCAAATGCTGAAGTACCTTTCAAACCATCTCGTGTTGTACTTCAAGATTTCACTGGTGTACCAGTAGTAGTTGATTTAACATCACTACGTACAGCTATGAAAGAAATGGGCGGCGACCCTAACGAAATCAACCCTGCAATTCCAGTTGATTTAGTTATCGACCACTCAGTTCAAGTTGATAAATACGGTAACTCTTCAGCTTTACAAGCTAACATGGATCTTGAATTTGAACGTAATGCAGAACGTTACAACTTCCTTAAATGGGCTCAAACTGCATATGATAATTTCCGTGCTGTTCCACCAGCAACTGGTATCGTTCACCAAGTAAACTTAGAGTATTTAGCTCCAGTTGTACATGTAAACGAAAATGCTGATGGTACATTCGAAACTTTCCCAGATTCAGTTGTAGGTACTGACTCTCATACTACAATGATCAACGGTCTAGGCGTTCTTGGTTGGGGCGTTGGTGGTATCGAAGCCGAAGCAGGTATGCTTGGACAACCTTCATACTTCCCAATTCCAGAAGTTATTGGTGTAAAACTAACTGGTAAACTTCCAAGTGGTTCTACAGCTACTGACTTAGCTCTTAAAGTTACACAAGAACTTCGTAAAAAAGGTGTTGTAGGTAAATTCGTTGAGTTCTTCGGACCTGGCGTACCTGAACTTCCTTTAGCTGACCGTGCAACAATCTCTAATATGGCTCCTGAATACGGCGCAACTTGTGGTTACTTCGCAATTGACAATGTATCACTTGATTACATGCGTTTAACAGGTCGTGACGAAGAACATATCAAAGTTGTTGAAGCTTACTTAAAAGCAAACAACATGTTCTTTGACCCAGAATTAGAACCAACTTACACTGACGTTGTAGAAATCAACTTAGCAGATATCGAATCAAACCTTTCAGGTCCAAAACGTCCACAAGACTTGATTCCACTTTCTGAAATGAAAAAACGCTACCACGAAGTAGTAGTTGCTCCAGCTGGTGTTCAAGGCTTCGGTTTAACTGAAGAAGAATTCACTAAAACTGCAACTGCTAAATTTGCAGATGGCGATGTAGAAATCCCAGCAGGTGCTGTTGGTATTGCTGCAATCACTTCTTGTACAAATACTTCAAACCCTTACGTTTTAATCGCTGCAGGTCTTGTTGCGAAAAAAGCTGTTGAAAAAGGCTTAGAAGTTCCTAAATGGGTTAAAACTTCATTGGCACCAGGATCAAAAGTTGTTACTGGTTACTTAAAAGACGCTGGTTTACAACCATACCTTGATCAACTTGGTTTCAACATCGTAGGTTACGGCTGTACTACATGTATCGGTAACTCAGGTCCATTACTTCCTGAAATCGAAGATGCAATCAGATCTAACGATTTATTCGTAACATCTGTACTTTCTGGTAACCGTAACTTCGAAGGTCGTGTACACCCATTAGTAAAAGCTAACTACTTAGCTTCACCTCCATTGGTTGTTGCTTATGCATTAGCTGGTACTGTAGATGTTGACCTACGTAAAGATTCATTCGGTAAAGACAAAGATGGTAAAGACGTATTCTTCGATGATATCTGGCCATCAGCTGACGAAGTAAACGCAGTACTTTCTAAAGTTGTTACTCGTGAATTATTCCAAAAAGAATATGAAACAGTATTCAACGCAAACGAAAAATGGAATGCAATTGAAATTTCATCTGACTCATTATATGAATTTGATGACAAATCAACTTACATCCAAAACCCACCATTCTTCCAACACTTATCTGCTAAACCAGAAGATATCCAAACACTTTCTGGCTTACGTGTGTTAGCTAAATTTGGTGATTCTATTACAACTGACCACATTTCTCCTGCAGGTGCAATTGGTAAAGATACTCCTGCTGGTAAATACTTACGTGAAAACGGTGTAGAACCACGTAACTTCAACTCTTACGGTTCTCGTCGTGGTAACCACGAAGTAATGATGCGTGGTACATTTGCAAACATCCGTATCCGTAACCAAATCGCTCCAGGTACAGAAGGTGGCTTCACTACTTACTGGCCAACAGGCGAAGTGGAATACATCTATGATGCAGCAATGAAATACGCTAAAAACCACACAGGTTTAGTAGTACTTGCTGGTAAAGATTACGGTATGGGTTCTTCACGTGACTGGGCAGCTAAAGGTACTAACCTTCTAGGTGTTAAAACAGTTATCGCTGAATCTTACGAACGTATCCACCGTTCTAACCTAGTAATGATGGGTGTTCTTCCATTACAATTTGTTGATGGTCAAAACGCTGAATCTCTAGGCCTTACTGGTGAAGAAACATTTGCAGTTAACATCGCTGAAGGTGTTAAACCTCGTGATATCTTAACTGTAACAGCAACTGCTAAAGATGGTTCTACAAAACAATTCAAAGCACTTGCTCGTTTCGACTCAGAAGTGGAAGTAGATTACTACCGTAACGGCGGTATCCTACAAATGGTATTACGTAACAAATTAGCTAAATAAGTTAATCATAGGTAATACTCCTTACACGTGCACAAAATTTTGTGCACGTGTATTTTTTTAGTAAAAATGGAATGTTTTTATGATATATTATTACTATATAAATAAAAATGAGGCGATATTTTAAATGAGAAAAATAAAACTGAACAAACGAAAGGTATTATACTCTGCAAGTTTCATTTTAGGTATGACTTTATTTTCTGTTAATGCAAACGCAGAGGATCATAACGATGGAACAAGTACATCATTAAATACTATTAATGAAAATGATACTACCATTACAGATGAAACAAACGAACAGCAACAAGAACTTCAATTTGCTAAAGTATTATCATCTGTTGAGCTTGTCACGCCAGAAACACTAGAATTCACTCATCTATCTTTACCTGTAAGCCAATATACATACAATGTAAAGCAATCGAGCAACAAGGATTATGCTGAAGTACAGATTGGCGGGAATACATATTGGGTTAAAATCGACAATTTAACAGCTTCCGAAGAACAACCAAAAGAATTGGTAGAAAAGCGTCATTTAACGATTAAAACAAAAGGTAAATTTACTGTTTATGCATCAAATAATAACCAATCAGACGCTCTACTAGAAGGAACAACAGCTTCAAAATTCCATGTTTTAGATATAGTTAATGACTATTATGTAGTTGAAGTTGCTGGTGTAAAAGGATATATTCCAATCAGTCAAGTGAATCTCAATTATAAAAAGAATAGCAATGTTGAAGTTGCCACTAAATCTATCAAAGTCTATCAGAGCATCAAGGGTAAATACAAAACAATTGGTACACTAAAAAGTGGTGCGGTTGTAAAGGTTACTAAATCGACAACGAATTACCATCAAATCCAAATTGGCTCACAAAGATATGCAATACCTAAAAAAGGAACAATACCTACTGAAAAGTCTGCTTCTCTAGGTAAATTAGTAAAAGAAGTGTACCCAGTCACATTAAAGGTAAGCTCAACGAATTATGTTTATTCTTCTAAGGGAAATAAAATCGGGACTATTTTAAAAGGACAATCAATTACCCTTAAAGGCTTAAAAGGGAATAAGGGTATTATCAATTTCATGGGTAAATCAGGTTATGTAAATCTTAAGTACTATAACCATTCAAATATGGTAAACCCTAAGAAAAGTATTACGTATGGTAGGTACAATTATTACCTTCGTGTTATAGCACAGTTATACCCCGAATTCACTGAGATTGAAAAAATAGGAAAATCAGTACAAGGTAGATCTATTTATGCACTACGAGTTGGGAATGGTAAAAAGGAAATTTTAATGGATGGTGCCATACATGCTAGAGAACATATGACAACAAACGTTTTAATGGAAATGATAGATAATTATACAGTAGCGTACCGTAAAGGAGCACATTTCGCTGGGTATAATGTAAAAAGTACATTAAATAAGACAAGTATTTGGTTTGTACCAATGATGAACCCAGATGGTGTAACCTTAGTTCAAAAAGGCATCAATTCTATGGATCCTAAATATAAATCTACTTTGAAAAAATATAATCATGGTAGCAATAATTTCAATCGCTGGAAAGCAAATGGCCGTGGGGTTGATTTGAACCGCAACTTCGATGGTTTGTGGAAATACTTAGCATACACACCGAAATCATTCATGAATTATAAAGGGCCAAGTGCATTCTCAGAACCCGAAGCACAAGCTTTAAAAGCATTTGTACAACGTCATCATTTTAAAATGGACTTATCATACCATTCATCAGGACAAATTGTTTATTGGTTTAACTTCCAAAAAGGTTCTAACTACAAACGAGATTTAAAATTAGCTAGAAATGTGGCAAGAATAACAGGATATTCAGTAGTTCCACCAATGTATTATCGTGGATCAGGTTCTTCTGCAGATTGGTTTATTTTAAATCAAAAGAAACCAGGTTTAACAATCGAAATCGCACCATACGCAGGGAATGGACCAGTTCCGCATCGCTACTGGACTAGTGTTTGGAACAAAAACAAATCTATCGGTCTATTTGGATCGAAAGAGGCAAGTAAATAAAATTGAATTGAAAAACTCAAGGTAGTTAAAAGCTAGATTAAAAACAAAGGCAGGAGAAAAATTCCTGTCTTTGTTTTTTGTATGGAGTAAAAATGTGGTAGGGCAACAAAAAGGATGTTCCACCCCATGTCATTTAACATCATCCCATTAATGAAAGGCTCGTACTATTGACAAACGCCTAAAGGATTATCGTCTGGGTCGTAAAAGGTGAAAAATTTAGTATTCTCATCTCCACTTATTTGGTTTACTTTTACTTTCTTTGAGACTAAATGTTTATGAATTTCTTCTATGTCATCATTGGGAATAAAGTTATAATATTTACTTACTCCAAACTTATTTTCTGGAAAATTCATTGGTTGGGGATTTAGCGTTCTAACCAGGCATACTACCGTCTGAGAGTGTTCGCCAATCCTCATTACTGCAGCCTCTTCTTCGATATAAATTAGTTTGAATCCAAGAATATCCCCATACCATATTGCTGAATTTGCAGGATCTTTAACGGGGATAAAAATTCCCTCAACACCTTTTAAAAGTGCATTTGTCATATCATATAACCTCCTGTGTACAACATAATACTAACTTCGAGAAATCATCTGTTAAAACCTTCTTCGATTAAACTATCTTAGTTTAATTAACAATTACCTTTAATATTCTCTTTGAGATTCCTGGCATATCAGTGTAAACAATAAGATTTTTTATAGAAAGTCCGCTATACTGAAGAAGAGGTGAAAGAAATGTTTGTAAGTGAAAAAGAAATAGAAATTCGATATGCAGAAACGGACCAAATGGGGGTAGTATATCATGCGAACTATGTCATTTGGTTGGAATTAGGAAGAACACAGTTGATTCACGATCTTGGATTTTCTGTTACAAAATTTGAAGAGGATGGTTATCTTTCTCCAGTTATGAATATCAATGTTAGTTATAAGGCAGCGATGCGATATGGAGAAAAAGCCATTATACGTACATGGGTTAAATCACAAGATCGTTTACGTACCGTATATGCTTATGAAATCCTACATACCGATGGAACTGTTGCTGCAACTGCAACTTCTGAACATATAGTTGTAAAAAAAGAAAGTTTTCGACCCGTTCCTTTTAATCGTGTGGATGAAGTATGGTTTAATAAATATAAAGAAATTGCAGAAATCCAACAATAATATTGTCCAAAACAAAAAGCATGCTATTAGCATGCTTTTTGTTTGTTATTGTTTATATTCGTACTTCAATTCATCGATCTCTTCATCAAAATCTACGATCAAATCATGGTCATTAAAAAACCATTCATCATCTTTTTCGATAAAGAATGTTATTCCATTTCTTTGTAAAACAATGGATGGGGTAAGAGGATCATCTTTACTCATACCAAGTGAAAACCCTGTATGAAAAGGATTAGAGCCCCCATAACGTGCGTAAAAGCGAATGTAATCACCCGATTGCGCATTCATTTCATCATAAAACCACTTTAAAGCTTGTTCTGTAATGACAATTTTCATGTGAGCTCTCCTCTGGAAAACTTGTTATAACCAATTTACTTTTGGTTCTGTACCATCTTTTATACGTGAAATATTGGAACGATGACGATAAAATATAAAGACAGCTAGTATTGTAACAATAAATAATAGCAAATATTCTTTTTCCAAAATAGCAAAGATAAGTGCGTAGATAAATGCAACAACAGCTGCAAAAATAGATGCAAGACTAACCATTTTAAATAATTTTAAACAAATTAAAAAGGCAATGACTAGTAAAATAAAGAGTGGCCAGTGATAACCTAATAGCATACCGCCTGAAGTTGCAACTGCTTTACCACCTCTAAAACCGGCGAAAATCGGAAACATATGACCGAATACTGCTACAAGTCCAGCGACAAGAGGATGCAAGCCACTGTCTGCGAAAATAGCTAATGTTGGTAAAAGGGTAGCAACTGTTCCTTTTAAAATATCCATAACCATTACAACAATACCCGCTTTTTTTCCTAACACACGGAAGGTATTTGTTGCACCTAGATTGCCACTGCCATGTTTACGAATATCTGTTTTATAAAATATTTGTCCGATCCATAGCGCAGAAGGAATAGATCCTATTAAATAGGCTAAAACCAAAACTAGAAAAATAATCATAAAAAACTCCTTCTTACTTAGTAGTTGGTACTATTATAATGTACTAATAGTTTATCATGAATTCGCTAGAATACACAATACAACAACTTTATTTCTTCTTTATAATAATATTCTTATTTTCTTTTCGTTTCAACGTTTGATACAATAAATGCTGTATGTAAATAAAAATGCAAGAAGTTGACAGTTCTAAAGTTTGTGTTTAATATGAATAGAAGTAGAACGGGTGTTTGTATTTAGGGGGAATTTTTTTGACAAGTAAACAGACAATCACGTCTTACAATGAAGATGATATTCAAGTACTAGAAGGATTAGAAGCAGTTAGAAAACGTCCAGGTATGTATATCGGTTCAACAGATGGTAGAGGTTTACACCATCTAGTGTATGAAATCGTCGATAATGCTGTGGATGAAGTACTAGCTGGTTTTGGTAATCATATCATTGTAAAAATACACGCTGATCAAAGCATTAGTGTACGTGACTATGGACGAGGTATGCCAACAGGTATGCATAAAACAGGTAAACCAACTCCAGAAGTAATTTTCACCATATTACATGCAGGTGGGAAATTTGGACAAGGTGGCTACAAAACAAGTGGTGGATTACATGGTGTAGGTGCATCCGTCGTGAATGCATTATCATCATGGTTAGAAGTAATTATCCATCGTGATGGAAGTAAATATCGTATGCGTTTCGAAAATGGTGGAAAGCCCGTAACAACATTAGAGAAAATAGGTTCTACAAAAGAAACAGGTACATTTATACATTTCAAACCAGATGCTACGATATTTTCTACAACAAATTATAATTTTGACACATTAGCAGAACGACTACGCGAATCCGCATTCTTATTGAAAAATTTAAAAATAGAGTTAATCGAAGAAGCTACAGAACGTCATGAAGTATATCATTACGAAAATGGTATAGAAGCGTTTGTAGCATATTTGAATGAGGAAAAAGATGTTCTTCATCCGGTTAAATACGTAGAAGGTACACAGGATGATATTGAAGTAGAATTTGCATTCCAATTCAACGATGGCTATTCTGAAACCATTTTGTCATTCGTCAATAATGTTCGAACTCGTGATGGTGGAACACACGAAACTGGTACAAAATCAGCAATGACTCGAGTATTCAATGATTACGCAAGAAAAATTGGTCTATTAAAGGAAAAAGATAAAAACTTAGATGGTTCAGATATTCGAGAAGGCCTATCTGCCATAATTTCCGTTCGTATTCCTGAAAATCTATTACAATTTGAAGGTCAAACAAAAGGAAAACTAGGTACTTCAGAAGCACGTGGAGCAGTTGATGCTGTAATTTCTCAAAAGTTAATGTACATTTTAGAGGAAAATGCTGAGTTAAGTGCTTCACTTGTCCGCAAAGCTATTCGTGCACAACAAGTTCGTGAAGCAGCACGTAAAGCAAGAGAAGATGCCCGAAACGGTAAAAAGTCAAAAAAACAAAGTACAATTTTATCTGGA
This sequence comes from uncultured Rummeliibacillus sp., assembly GCF_934216135.1. Classification (NCBI taxonomy): domain Bacteria; kingdom Bacillati; phylum Bacillota; class Bacilli; order Caryophanales; family Caryophanaceae; genus Rummeliibacillus; species uncultured Rummeliibacillus sp. The sequence goes on from NZ_CAKQBI010000003.1 coordinate 67,470, forward strand.
AAGTTAACACCAGCACAATCTAAAAATGCTGCCAAGAACGAATTGTACCTTGTCGAAGGTGACTCTGCCGGTGGATCTGCGAAACAAGGACGTGACCGTACGTTCCAAGCAATCTTGCCGCTTCGAGGTAAAGTTATCAATACGGAAAAAGCTAAATTGCAAGACATTATGAAAAACGAAGAAATTTCAACGATTATACATGCAATAGGTGCGGGTGTTGGTTCTGATTTTAATGTAGAAGACTCAGCTTACGATAAAGTCATTATCATGACCGATGCTGATACCGATGGTGCGCATATCCAAGTATTATTATTAACATTCTTCTTCCGTTACATGAGACCGCTTGTAGAAGCAGGGAAAGTGTATATTGCACTACCACCGCTTTATAAAGTATCAAAAGGTACTGGACGAAAAGAAGTTGTGGAATATGCTTGGACAGAAAAAGACTTACAAAAAGCCATTAAAAAAATCGGTAAAGGTTATATCTTACAACGCTATAAAGGTCTTGGTGAGATGAATGCCGACCAACTTTGGGAAACTACGATGAATCCAGAAACTCGTACATTAGTACGCGTTAAGATTAATGATGTGGAACGCGCAGAAAAAGGCGTAGCGACATTGATGGGGGACAAGGTTGAACCTCGTCGTAAATGGATTGAATCACATGTAGATTTTGGTTTAGAAGAAGATAACAACATTTTAGAAAGTGATTTTATTCAACAAGAGGAGGAAGAGCTTAAATGACACAGTCAGAGAAATATCAAGACTTGCCTTTAGAAGAAGTCATCGGTGATCGTTTCGGTCGATATAGTAAATATATTATTCAAGACCGTGCTCTTCCAGATGCAAGAGATGGACTTAAACCCGTGCAACGTCGTATTTTATATGCGATGTTCATGGAAGGAAATACACATGAAAAACCATTCCGTAAATCTGCTAAAACAGTAGGTAATGTAATTGGTAACTATCATCCACATGGTGATAGCTCCGTATACGAAGCCATGGTTCGTATGAGCCAAGATTGGAAAGCACGCCATGTACTGATCGAAATGCATGGTAATAATGGTTCTTTAGATGGTGACCCACCAGCAGCAATGCGTTATACAGAGGCAAGACTTTCTACTATTTCTGCTGAAATGTTACGTGATATTCAAAAAGAAACAGTTGACTTAGTGCCTAACTTCGATGACCAAGACATGGAACCAACTGTATTACCATCACGTTTCCCAAATCTATTAGTAAATGGTTCTACGGGGATATCTGCTGGTTATGCTACCGATATTCCTCCACACAACTTAGCTGAAGTATTAGATGCAGTCTTAATGCGTTTGAAAAACCCAAATGTAACAATTGATGAGTTAATGACTGTGATTAAAGGTCCAGATTTCCCTACTGGTGCTATTATTCAAGGTATCGAGGGCATTAAAAAGGCATACGAAACAGGTAGAGGAAAAATAATTGTTCGAGCTAAAACAGAAATTGAACAATTAAAAGGATCGAAAGAACAAATTGTTATCACTGAAATACCTTACGATGTGAATAAGGCTAACCTTGTTAAGAAAATGGATGAAATGCGCCTTGATAAACGTTTAGAGGGAATTGCAGAAGTTCGTGATGAATCTGACCGTACAGGATTACGTATCGTTGTTGAACTGAAAAAGGATATTAGCGGTGCACCAATTCTAAAATATTTATTGAAAAACACAGATCTTCAAGTAACTTATAACTTCAACATGATTGCCATTTACAATCGTCGTCCAACGATGATGACTTTACCACTTCTTTTAGATGCATATATCGATCATCAAAAAGAAGTAGTTATTAGACGTTCGAAATTCGACTTAAAAAAGGCAAAAGATCGTTTACATATTGTTGAAGGTCTGATGAAAGCATTATCGATTTTGGATGAGGTTATTGCCACCATCCGTTCTTCCAAAGATAAAAAAGACGCAAAAAACAATTTAATACAAAAATTTGCCTTTACGGAAGTTCAAGCCGAAGCAATCGTTTCGTTACAATTGTATCGCTTAACTAATACTGATATTACTGAATTGCAAGAAGAACAAGATGAGCTACACAAGAAAGTTCTTGAACTGCAAAGTATTTTAGATAGTGATGCCAAATTAGTAAAAGTACTTCAAAAAGAATTGCAAGATATTAAGAAAAGATTTGCTGAACCTAGACGTTCAGTGATACAAGAGAAAATTGAAGATATTAAGTTAGATATGGAAGCACTTATTCCTAGTGAAGATGTAGTTGTTACAGTTACGCAAGATGGTTATATCAAACGTACAAGTATTCGTTCATATAATGCTTCGAATGGTAAGGATATTGCCATGAAGGAATCTGACCATTTATTGTTTGAATCTACGTTAAATACACAACAGCACATATTGCTGTTCACTGATAAAGGGCATTATATTTTCCAACCGGTGCATGAGTTACCAGACATTCGTTGGAAAGACCTAGGACAGCATATTTCAAGTATTGTGCCACTTGATGCAGACGAAAATATTATCAATGCTTGTGGCGTAACAGACTTTAAAGCGGATCAATACGTTCTAACGATTACAAAATATGGACAAATTAAACGAACGGCATTAGCTGACTTCTTTGTCCAAAGATATACAAAACCATTGAAAATGATGAAAGTTAAGAAAGATGATTTGGTTATTTTTGCTGACATTGTAGAACCGACAATTGAAGTTTATCTAACAACTTATTGTAGTTATGCAATTCGCTTCAAGCTAGATGAAGTACAAGTTACCGGCATTAAAACAGCTGGTGTTAAAGCAATGAATTTAAAAGATGATGATTATATTCAAGCTGCTAATGTTATTCCCGAACATCACAAAGGAAAAGTAATGATTGTGACTCAACGCGGGGCAGTGAAGAAGATGGCATTAGATGAAGTAGAAACAGGTAATCGCGCATTACGAGGCGTTCTTACTTTACGTGAATTAAAGAAAAACCCACATAGAGTTTGTGCTGTTGTTTATGTTGAAGAAGGGGAAGGAATTCAACTTACTACTGAAAAAGGAATTCAAGAAGAACTTCGAGAAGGTCACTATCGATTGGCCGACAGATTTTCAAATGGTTCCTATGCAGTGGATGTTGATACAGACGGCGAAATTATTCACGTTCAAAAACTTCCTGCAATTGATGCAAAAAAATCATAAAAACATTAGGTAGTCTAAATATTCGAATTAAGTTACAATATCATTAAGAGTTATGAAAGGAACTGGTATCAGTTCCTTTCTTTTTTTGGAGGTGAAAGTATGCTAAAAAATCGCAATGTTTGGATTATTTTGAGCGGTGAGTTGATTGCAGGTTTAGGATTATGGGCAGGAATCATTGGAAACTTAGAATTTATGCAAGAAAAAGTACCGTCTGATTTTATGAAATCTCTTATTTTAGCAAGTGGATTATTTGCAGGGATTTTAGTAGGGCCAATGGCAGGAAGAATTATTGATCAATCTAACAAAAAAACAGTAATGATTTATTCAAGTGCTGCCCGTATAGTAAGTATAGTGTTTATGTTTATAGCGTTAGCAACAGACTCTATTATGTGGATGGTTATTTTTCTAATCACTATACAAATTGCAGTTGCATTTTATTTTCCAGCCTTACAAGCTTGTTTGCCGCTAATTGTAGAGGAGAAGGATTTACTTCAACTAAACGGCTGGGATATGAATATCTCAACAATTGCAAGGGTAGCAGGTACTGCACTTGCAGGCTTAGTTCTTGTATATGCACCACTTAGTGCACTGTACGTGATATCGATGGTAGCGTATTCTGTCATGTTGTTATTTACTTTTATGCTGAAACTACCCAACACGCAAGAAAGTCTTCAAAAAACGGCTAAGAAGGATGCTAAACGTAATTTTAAAGAAGTATTCCCATTATTAAAACGTGATCCGGGCATTAAATATACACTTATTTTGTCTTTTATCCCTGTTTTATTTTTAGGGTCATTTAATTTACTCGTTATTTCTATTAGTGAAATTCAAGATTCATCTTCGATTAAAGGGCTTATTTATACAGTCGAAGGGGTTTGTTTTATGATTGGATCGTTTGTTATTAAATATATCGGTTTAAAGTGGAAAACAAATCACATATTATTCTTTGCATTGTTTATCGTTGGAGCCGCTGAATTATTGCTTCATTTCGCGCATATTCCTATTTTATCCCTTATAACATTTGGTTTAGTAGGTTTCTCAGTAGGGTGTTTCTACCCAACTGTCATGACGATATTCCAACAACAAGTGCCAAAAGAGTTTCATGGTCGTTTCTTCTCTTTTCGCAATATGTTAGATCGCACTTCATTTCAAATCGTTTTATTGTCAACAGGTGCATTATTAGATCTCATAGGACTTGAAAATATGGTAATGTGTTTTGGAGCTTGTAGTCTTTTGATAACTTTATATTATTTATGGAAAATGAAGAAAGATAAAATTCAAATAGAAACAGGACAAAAAGCAGCTGCCTAATAGCTGCTTTTTTGGTTTAGAGATTTCTATCTATAATTCTATTATGTATAATAGATATTATATTCTGAAATTTCAGTATTTTAAAAGGGGGAATAGTATGAAGAAAGTGTTATTGTACATTTTTATGGTGTTAGGGGTTATTGTTTTGAGTGCTTGTGGGAATAAAGATACCGGAAACAAAGGCGCAGATTCGAAAGAAAGTTCTCTTGTTTATGGCCGGGGCACCGATTCAGTTTCTCTTGATCCAATTACGATTACAGACGGTGAATCGTTTAAGGTAGCTCGTAATATTTATGAAACGCTCGTACAATTTGGGGAAGATGATACATCGATTAAACCAAGCTTAGCGAAAGAATGGGAAATATCTGAAGATCAGTTGACCTATACATTCACCCTGCAAGAAGGTGTTAAATTTCACGACGGAACAGTTTTTAATGCAGAAGCAGTTGTCAAAAACTTTGAGCGTTGGATGAATGGCACTGTTGATCAATTTCCATATTACGGTGATATGTTTGGGGGTTTTGTAGATGATAAAAACCATATTATTGATACGGTGAAAGCATTAGATGAACATACCTTCGAAATAAAGTTAAAAAAACCTTCTGCAGCATTATTAAATAATTTGGCAATGACAGCATTTTCAATTGCAAGTCCATCGGCTATTGAAAAAGAAGGAGATAAATTCGGTGAAAATCCTGTTGGAACTGGACCATTTAAATTTAAAAGTTGGAAGCGAAATGATTCAATTGAACTTACAAAGAATGAAGATTACTGGCAAAATGGATATCCAAAAGTGACAAAGTTAATCTACCGTACATTGCCAGACAACGCTGCTAGATTAAATAGTTTGGTAACAGGTGAAATTGATATTGCAGATGGCTTAAGTCCAAGTGATCATAAGCGTATTGAAGAAGATTCAAATCTACAATTACTAAAAAGGCCTTCGTTTAATGTGGGGTATTTAGGAATGACGATGACTCAAAAACCGCTTAATGATTCAAAAATAAGGCAAGCTGTTAGTTTAGCAATTGATCGTCAAGCAATTGTAAGTAGCTTTTTTGAGGGATTAGCGACAGAAGCAAAAAACCCCTTACAACCGACTTCTCTTGGCTATAACGAAAATACAGAGCCATATACTTTCGATGTAGAGAAGGCAAAAGGATTATTAAAAGAATCTTCGTATGACGGTAAAGTAGTAGAATTATGGGCAATGCCGGTACCACGTCCATACATGCCTGATGGACAAAAAGTTGCAGAAGCAATCCAAAAGAATTTAGAAACTATTGGGATGAAAACAAAGATTGTTACGTATGAATGGGCAACTTATTTAGATAAAACGAGAAAAGGTGAAGCACAGTTATTTTTACTTGGAGGTACAAGTGATAATGGGGATCCGGATAATTTGCTATCCTTATTCTTTGATGAATCAGGATCTTTGAATAATTCCCAACTAAATGATGTGAAGATACAAAACTGGTTAGCAGAAGCACGTTCTACGACAGATGAAACGAAACGAGAAGAAATTTATGGAGAAATACAAAATCGTTTACGTGAAATTGTGCCTGTTTTACCGCTGGTTCATTCAACGCCTATAGTAGGTGCAAGAAGTAACGTGGAAAATTACAAGCCGCATCCTACTGAAGCAGATGATTTGAAAAGTGTAATTGTGAAATAAAAAAAGCGTACGGATTGTCAGCAATATGTTATAAAGCACCTATTTAACTAATAGGTGCTTTTGATTCCAACGTAAAGATGTGACTTCTAATGAGGAAAAAAGAGAGTTAGTCTTCTTCTAAAATATATAATAAGATGACTATCGATTCACTAAACCTTTAAAGATATATTCAAAATTTGAGGCGAATGGCAAAGATAAAATACAAAATATTGAAAATTTATAATGAAAGCGTTTTATGCAATATCGCGTTAGAAAACATTACATTATTTTAAAAAATTCAGAAAATTGTATTGACTATTAATCATTTATGTGTAAAATTAAGATTAATAGCAAACATGTTATAAAACCTAACGTGCATTTGTTTAGAAAAATAACATAAGAAATGGAGTTGATGTTCATGGATGCAATGTATCTGATGAATAGCTTGTGGACGATGGTAGCGGCAATTTTAGTTATTTTTATGATTGGTGGATTTATATTATTAGAAGCCGGTTCCACAAGAATGAAAAATGCGGGGCACGTAGCTGGTAAAACAATTTTCACTTTTGGTTTAGCATCAATAGTATTTTGGGCACTCAGTTATGGATTGATCTTCGGTGGTAACGCAAACTTCTTAGTAGGTATGACAGACTTTTTCTACTCAGGTGATTTAGCTAAACCTGAAGAAGGAGGTCTTGCTACAACAGTATTCTTTGTATTCCAATTAGCATTTGCGGCAATTTCCGTGACAATTGCTCTTGGCGGTTTCGCAGAACGTGCGAAGTTTTCAGCTTATGTAGTCTTCACCATTCTTTTTGGAATTTTAGTTTATCCCGTTATTGCTCACTGGATCTGGGGTGGCGGTTGGTTAGCAGAACATGGTAAACAAGATTTTGCCGGTTCTACAGTAGTTCACTTAACAGGTGCGATGGCAGCTCTTGCAGCAACAATTCTATTAAAACCACGTATTGGTAAATTCAACAAAGATGGTTCATCAAATAACATTGCGGGTCACAACCAAGTATATACTGCATTAGCAGTTCTAATCCTTTGGGTTGGTTGGTTTGGATTTAACGCTGGTAGTACTGTATCAGTAGATGGTGCATTCTTCGGATTTGTAGCTCTTAACACGAACTTAGCTGCAGGAGCAGGTGCGGTAGCAGCAACTTTAATCTCTTGGTTTGTATTAGGTAAACCTGATATTCCAACGATTTTAAATGGTGCGTTAGCAGGGTTAGTTGCGATTACAGCGTCATGTGCATTCGTTGATGTATGGGCTTCAGTCGTAATTGGTTTTATCGCTGGTATTTTAACTTTCTATGGTGCACGTTTCTTAGAAAAAAGAAAAATCGACGATCCAATCTTCGCTGTTTCAGTTCATGGTATTCCTGGTATTTGGGGTACATTATCAACAGGATTCTTTGCGACAAAAGAACTTGCTTCAGTTGGTAAACCTGGATTGTTCTACGGTGGTGGTTTTGACCAACTAGGTGTTCAATTTATGGGTGTAGCTGTTTCTGGATTATACGCATTTGTCGTTTCATTCGCAATCCTTTGGGTTATGAAGAAAGTAATGGGAGGAATTCGTGTATCTGAAGAAGAAGAAATTATGGGCTTAGACATTAGTGAACATGGTAGCTATGGTTATCCAGAACAAATGGATAAATTATCGAAAGAAGCAAATGTTGTTGCTAGTAAAACTCATGTTAGTTCATAAGTAAAAAGCTTAATAGCTAGGCTACTTAACAAAAGGAAGTGCTTTTGTTGGACACTGGGGTGTTAACATACAAATCGATTAAGATTTGGAAAGAACAAAATATTTCTAAATACAAGGAAGATCTTTCTGGTCTGAACGCTTTTCATGATCAGGTTATGAAAAAAGTATTAGAGGTGGCAATCGTTAATTTACAAAAAGGATTGCCGCCTTGTGCTTTTTCGTGGTTTATAACTGGAAGTGGGGGAAGGCTCGAACAAGGTTTTATCAGTGATCAAGATCACGGAATGATTTATGTGGAAGATACTGAAGAATGCCGTACCTATTTTAAGTCTCTTGGAGAAGAACTTTCAGATGGTCTTGCATTAGTTGGCTATCCGTATTGTAAAGGCTACATCATGAGTTCAAATCCGCTTTGGTGTAAATCTTTGAAAAGTTGGAAAGAACAATTACTAACATGGATGGAATCAGAAAGTTGGGAAGCTATCCGGTATTTGCAAATTTTTTATGATGCAAGAGTTCTTGTAGGTGAAACACTATATATTAATCAGTTGAAAAGTGTTGTTTACAAATATCAATTGGAACAACCTAATCTTTTAAAACGGTTTATGGCAAATATTATGCATCTAAAAAATACAATTGGACCTTTGGGGCAAATATTAGTAGAACGTTACGGTCCATATCAAGGGTGCATAGATTTAAAGTACTCTGCCTTTGTACCATACGTTAATGCCATTCGAATATTGGCGATTAAAGAAGGCATTTACGAAACTTCAACATTATCACGTATTTCCGAACTAGTAAAAAAAGAAAAGTATACTAATTTATTAAGAAACTGCAATGACAATTTTGAACTTCTTTTAAAGTATCGACTCTCACTATTTAAAGTTGATGATTATTTTGATACGCACTATCTAAAAATTGCAGGACTTAGTAAAGCGGAGAAAAAACAGATTAAACAAATTCTTAAAACGGGAATTCGAATTCATGATGAAGTAATCGAACTTATTGAAAAAGGGTGTTAAATATGGTTTTTGAACCATTTCAGCAATTACTAAGATCTATACAAGGAAAACGTAATACAGGTGGATTAGGGGAAGTGCAAAACGCTCAACAAATTGCCTTTTTAAGAGGATTGCAAAAAGAAATACAGCCAGAAGAAGCGTTAGGAATCCCTTTAACTGAACTAAAGGTAGTTGTTTTCGATATCGAAACAACAGGCTTTTATCCCGAAAAGGGAGATGAAATATTATCCATCGGTGCAGTAAAGATGAATGGATCGCAAATTCTCCTAGATGAAACATACTATTCACTCATGTATACAGAAAAAGAAATTCCACCTGAAATCGTGAAACTAACGGGAATTACAGACGAAGCCATTAAAGCTGCTCCTCCAGCTTCTAATGTATTACTTGAATTCCTCGAATTTGTAAAAGATTCTACACTAGTTGCTCACCATGCGAATCATGAAAGAAGTTTTATGAAATATGCAAGCAATCATTATTTTAGAACACCTTTTAAATATAGAATTGTTGATACAGCATTTTTGTTTAAAATAGTGGAGCGTGACCTAAATATGATTAAACTAGAAGATTTTTGTGCATATAATGATATTCCAATCATCAATCGTCACCATGCATTAGGTGACGCTCGCTTAACGGCTGAACTTTGGAGTCTCTATATTGAAAAGGCCAAAAAAATTGGTTGTGAAAATTTGCAGGATGTCTATGAACGATATGCGCGATTATAGCCAAAAGTAAAAGTACAAACCAGTATGTTGGATTTGTACTCTTTGTATCTGTAGATTTAATTTTTCTTACTATGTTTTAAAAAGCTAAAGGTGGGATTCCCTGCTTTATTTGGATATACCTATAAGTAAAAGTTGTAGGATTACTTTCAAATTAATTTTGAACGTTATAATGCAAAAATCTTATTTGTGTCATAATTATGCTGCTTTATGATATAATATAATTACTATTTAATTTAATTTAAATAGAAAATTTGAAAAGGAAGTGGTTCTTTGTTAAAACTCAACATCTATAAGGATAATATGCATTATGTTGTGGAGTCTGTTTCTAAGATGGGGCAACAGGTAGACCATCATTCTAAAGATTCTCTTTATGAAAGTATTTATAAGCTGGGAAGACATATCCATATCAATAATGTCCACTTTTGCATTCCACGTGATTTAAGCCGATCATTGTTATCGTTCCTATCCATTGAATTCCCAGGAGAGCTTTATGAACATAAAATTACCATCAACGACTAATCCCATCCTACTTAATCTAAAAATTTATACACATTTCATATTATAAACAGATGATCTAAAAAGATTTAGGTCATCTGTTTTGTTTTCCTCAGTTTCGATAGTAAATGGATAAATTGACATAAAATTTATGTAGAACTACAATTATGTTATGAACACTTTAAGATAAACTGTGATTTAACTTAATAGAGGTGGTCATAATGGGAAACAGTTTATTATCAATAGATTGGGATTATTTTATTTCTTTAGACAATCAAAACGGTTCATCATGTATTGAAAATGAAAGAACAATAAACGATTTATGGTATAAGCGTTACTTTCAATTGAAAGCACAAGGTAAAGACATTCAAGAACGATATGAGCTTTCTAATGAGGTTGACAACTTTTGGCGCGAAATGAAAGAAATTTTCGAGTTTGACTCTCATATACATGTATATGTTTCGGACTCACATGCACTATCTTATAAAATCGCGCATGAGTTTAACTGTGATGATGTTTACCTTTTCGATGCTCATTCAGATTTGGGCTACGGAGGATTACCATCACTTGATTTTGAATTAAATTGCGCAAACTGGCTCGGAAAATTGTTAAAAAACAATGAAGTAGATGAGGCACATATTGTTTATGGACCGTACACTGCTGAAAAACCTGAGTACTTTAAACAAATGAATAAGCGCTTTCATATCGAATATCCAAAGCTAAATGATTTGCAGCCTAAGGAGAAGATTTCAGCAATTCATATTTGCCGTTCTGGAGCTTGGACTCCGCCATGGTTAGATGAAAAATTTGCTGAATTTATTCAAAAAATGGGCATTCCTTATACAGTTGTCGATTGCCAATTAAGAAAATGGAATCCATCTGACTTAACCTATGCAGATCAAGTACAATATTTGATAGAATAAAAAAATTTCTTACAAATTTTTATGAAATGGATCATTTGTCCAATTATATAAAGTTATAAATCTAAAAAGATGCAGATTCAGTATCATTGAATTTGCATCTTTTTGTAATTTATTCAAGAAAACTTTTAACACTTTCTTGCATATAGTACAGAGATTGAAAGATGATTTATACTGTATTATTTTAAAAGATGATTTTACATTAAAAACGTGGGATGTTATATATTGAAACATCAAACCGAATATTTATAATACAGTTTTAGAGGTTTCTAAAAAATTGCGAAAAAATAAAATAATTAATAATAGAATTTTTGAAATTTTTATAAAAAGGGTTTGACAGTTTGTATAAATTCCATTAATATTAGCTTCAGCATAAATAAAGTTGCTCTTATTAGTAACCGTTGAGACGAGGGGTCTAGGATACGGTGGCAAACCTGTCTGATTATTTTATCAGACGTTGGGGCTCAACCTGAGCGCAAAATGTACAAAGTTTTGTGAACGATAAGAGGATAAGCAGTTGATATTATATCGAAGCTTTCCTTCTAATGGTTGGAGAGCTTTTTTCTATGCTAAAAATGACATTTTTTAGTAGGAGTGATAAATATTGACTGTTTTTAATTTACCAAGGAATCATTTTATTGAAAAAGGGTCTACTCAAAAATTGCATTATTCTATAAAAAAGCTAACGAATGTACATTATTCAAGATTACTTCACAAATCAATTGAGGAGGGTATTGAATAATGAACAGCATTCAAGAACAGCTACGTATGAGTGAGTTACCGAAAGATCAAGAAAAAATGCCATTATTTGATGCGCTTGTCCATTATGCCAATAGAAATACAATACCTTTTGATGTTCCAGGACACAAAATGGGCGCACAGGCTAGTCCTTTAAAAAATATACTTGGTGAAATGACGATGAAAATGGATGTCAACTCTATGAAAGAGTTAGATCTTCTTAGCCATCCACAATCAGTCATAAAAGAAGCACAACAACTTGCGGCAGATGCTTTCGGTGCAGACCACGCATACTTTTTAGTAAATGGTACAACATCAGGGATATTGGCGATGATATTAGCTACTTGTAAACCAGATGATGTATTAATCGTACCGCGAAATTGTCATAAATCAGTTATGAATGGCTTAATATTGAGTGGGGCAAAACCTGTATTTATCGAACCTGAAGTGGATGTACATTTCGGCATTTCACATGGCATTTCAGTTGAAAATGTCATAAAAACACTTTCTGCATATCCGGAGGCAAAAGCAATTTTAGTTACATATCCAACCTATTTTGGCTCCATGAACGAATTACGAACAATTTGCAAGTTAGCACACGATCGCAATATAGCTGTTATCGTAGATAGTGCACACGGGGCACATTTACCATTTATGCCGGAGCTAATAGATCCAATCACTGCTGGTGCTGATATCGTCACCATGAGTATGCATAAAACAGGTGGTTCATTAACCCAAAGTTCAATTTTGCTTTTAAATGAAGGGCGTATTTCAGCGAAAACTATGCAAAAAACATTGAACATGATCCAAACAACTAGTGCGAATTATTTGCTTATGAGTTCTTTAGATGTTGCAAGACATGAACTTGCACTTTATGGATATAAACGCTATCAAGCATTAAAACCACTAGTGGAGAGAGCCATCCACGAAATCGAACAACATACTTGTTTTGAAATACTGAAAAAAGATTTTGTGAAAAAACATAATATGCAATCCTATGATTGGACGAAACTTGTAATACGTGTAAATGATAGCGGATTAACAGGTTTTGAGGTTTACACATTATTAAAAGAAAAATACCAGATTCAAATGGAACTTGCTGAAGGATATGTCGTTATGGCAGTCATCACAACAGCAGATGATGAAAATTCTTTAAAAAAATTAGTATGGGCTTTGCGAGAGATAGATCGACTATATAGCAGAAAAACACCTATCTATTCTACAAGTGTCACCTCAACACATGCCAATATTCTATTGTTAAGTCCAAGAGATGCCCATTATGCTGAGCATGAACTAATGTCTATTGATAGGGCGCTTGGTAAAATAAGTGCTGATTTGTTAATGATTTATCCTCCAGGCATTCCGCTTGTTATTCCTGGGGAATTGATATCTGAGGATGTCATTCAGCAGTATCATTATTATTCTCAGACTTTTGGAAATGTTTTAACAGAATCAGCGCTTGAACATCATATAACCGTAGTAAAAGAATAAGAAAAGTAGAAGAATACCATCAAGCAAATGAAGGAGTAAATTATAAATGCAACATAAATCATTAAATGTTTCAACATTCATAGGATGCGACAATCAGTATGAAGAATCAGACCTTGTACTTTTCGGTATTCCGTTTGATGGTACGACAAGTTTTAGACCAGGCACACGTTTTGCCATGCAAGCAATTCGACCAGACTCATATGGTTTAGAAACATATTCACCATATCTGGAGCGAGATTTAGAGGATATGGCGATTTATGATAGTGGAGATGTAGAACTTCCGCTCGGAAATACACAAAAAACAATGGATGCAATTTTATCTTATACACGTTCAATTGTTGCAGATGACAAAAAATTCGTCATGGTTGGAGGAGAACATTTAGTAAGTTATCCAACTATTCAAGCAGTCTATGAAAAGTATCCAGATTTACATGTAATTCATATAGATGCACATACCGATTTACGTGAAGACTATATGGGAGAAAAACTCTCTCATGCCTCAATTATAAGACGTTGTCATGAGTTCTTAGGGGATGGACGAATCTTTCAGTTTGGTATCCGTTCAGGTCTAAAAGAAGAATTCGAATGGGCGAAGGAACATACTTATATGGAGCGGTTCACAATCAATACTTTGGGAAAAATTGTAGAAAAATTAGAGAATCTTCCTATATATATAACCATTGATTTAGACGTACTTGATCCCGGAACATTTCCAGGTACAGGAACACCAGAACCAGGGGGGATTACGTATAACGAATTATTAAACGGTATTCAACAATTGCAAAAACTAAACAATATCGTTGCAGCCGATGTTGTTGAACTATCACCATCTTATGATCCATCCGGCGCTTCCACTGCAGTTGCATGTAAAACAATCCGTGAAATGCTACTCACTGTAGGGAAATAAATAAGATTTTTAATGCGTAACTTTAATTTCAAAGAAAAAACAGGACTGTTGAGATTATCAGCAATCCTGTTTTTTTGTATAAAAATTCACAATGAATATGTGTTTAATATAGAAATTATTCGAAATTGTCAAATATCCATAATTTATTTAAACTAAATATTTCTATTTAGAGAAAAATGAGGTATATAAATACCTAAAAATTATAAAAAACAAAGAAATTTATATATTTATTTTTAAAAAACTATTTACCTTTTTAATATTTATGATAATATATGTATAAATATTAAATTAATTATTTTCAAAAAATTATTGGAGGAATTACGATGGAAAGTTGGCTCGATTTATATGACAATATGGGGAATTATTTAGCACCAAGTATGGCTAAAGATCACCCAAATTTACCTGTAGTAAAAGAGGAAGGTTGTTACTACTACGGGGCAGACGGTAAAAAATATTTAGACTTTACATCAGGAATTGCAGTTGCTAATACAGGACACCGTCATCCTAAAATCGTGCAAAGCATTAAAGACGCTGCTGATCAATTGATCCATGGACCATCTGGGGTCATCATGTATGAATCAATTTTAGAACTTTCCAAACAACTTGGTGAAATTCTTCCAGGAGATTTAGATTGTTTCTTTTATGGAAATAGTGGAACGGAAGCCGTTGAAGGTGCTTTAAAACTTGCTAAATTCACAACGCAACGTCCATATGTGATTTCCTTTACAGGTTGTTTCCACGGACGCTCAATGGGTGCACTTGGTGTAACCACTTCGAAAGCAAAATATCGTAAATTTATGCAACCATCACATCTGTCTTATCAAATACCATATGCAAATGTGAAAGAAGCACCAATGGGTCAAGACCCAATTCAATATGTAGTGGACAAGCTAGAACACGATTTTAACCAATTATTCAAACATCAAGTAACACCAGAAGAAGTGGCAGCGGTAATTGTAGAACCTGTTCTTGGTGAGGGTGGTTATGTCATTCCACCAAAAGAATGGTTACAAAAAATCCGTGAAATATGTGATCAATATGGAATATTATTGATTTTTGATGAAGTGCAAACAGGTTTTGGACGAACTGGTGAATGGTTTGCAGCCCAAACATTTGGCGTAACACCAGATATTATGGCCATCGCAAAAGGCATTGCCTCAGGTCTTCCACTAAGTGCAACAGTCGCAAGTCACAAACTAATGAAAAAATGGCCAATCGGTTCTCATGGTACTACATTTGGAGGAAATCCAATTGCTTGTTCAGTAGCACTTACTACACTCGAAGTTTTCAAAGAAGAACATCTTGTTGAAAACTCTAAAGAAGTTGGAGCATATGCGGTTGAACAACTTAAGAAAATCCAAGATAAATACGATTGTATCGGAGAAGTTCGTGCAACAGGTTTAATGATAGGAATCGACGTCATTGATGCAGAAACTGGACTTGGAGACGGAAAAGCTTTAAAAAGAATCCTAGATTTAGCATTAGAAGAAGGGGTGCTTTTCTACCTTTGCGGGAACGAAGGGGAAGTAATCCGAATGATTCCACCACTTACTGTTACAAAAGAACAAATTGATGATGGACTAACAATGTTAGATAACGCTATACAAAAATACAAAGAAGAATTGAAATAAGGGAGTTTTTAACATGAAAATGAAGAAAAAATGGTTATTCGCAGCAGCAGCAGTATTATCACTATCATTAGCAGGATGTGGTTCAAACAGTTCCGACAAATCAGCAGATAATACAAAAGAAGAAAAAGTATTAGTAATGGGTACAGCAGCAGATTATGCACCATTTGAATACATTGATGCAAAAGTATCTGACGATATTATCGGTTTTGATATTGACCTTGCCAAAGCAGCAACTAAAAAAATGGGTTATAAATTACAAGTAAAAGATATGGAATTTAATAGTTTAATCCCGGCATTACAAGCTGATAAAGTGGACTTCGTATTAGCTGGTATGACACCTAATAAAGATCGTGATAAAGTAGTTGATTTCTCTAAATCTTACTACGATACAAAAGAGTACATGGTTGTCAAAAAGGATAGTGGTATCAAATCAGATGCCGATTTAGTAGGGAAAAAAATTGGCGCACAAACTTCTTCTATCCAAGAAGATTTAGCTAAATCATTAGCTAAAGAGATTAAAGGCGTGAAACTTGAAAGTCGTGACCGTGTCCCAGAATTAATACAAGAAGTTAAATTAGGCCGTATCGACGCATTAGTAACAGAAGATATTGTTGCTGAAAACTACTTAAAACAAAATAAAGAACTTGGTTACTATATAATTGAAGACCAAGAAGACCAATCAAAAGCAGCTGCATTCCCAGAAAACAGTAAGTTAACTGCTGAATTTAACAAAGCATTGGATGAGCTTACTAAAGAAGGAAAAGTTGACGAATTGAAAGCTAAATGGTTTAAAGTAAAATAATTCTGAAGGTAACAATCCCAAACCCTTATTTCTTAATGTGAAATACATTGAGAAATAGGGGTTTTTTTATGCATATTTAATTTCTGATTAACAAATGATTATATTTCGCTATAATGAATGATGTAACTTTTAAAAGGTCGTGTTTAAATGTATTATTTCGTTTTTTTCATTCTGTATACCTGGATATTAATACAACTCTTTATACGTAAAGGAGTTCATTCAATTCCAACAAATTCAGGTGCAATCATAATGGCATTTGGAATTATGCAGATTGGTTTAATTCAAAAATTCGCTTTTTATAATGAGCGAATTGAAACTTCTTTGGCAATACTATTATTTGGTGCTTATGGATGTATTATTTCGTTATTATTAATGGATATAAAAAAGGGGGCTTTTTATAACAATCATCTAAAAGATCCGATTAACAGTTTCACAATAGGAACTTGGGTTGCAGCAACATCCGTCATCATATTGAATATAACTTATCATTTTCCACATTTAACGACTGTAAGCATTGGACTTTATATCATCGATTTTCTAATTTGGTTGTTTTATTTAGGAATTATTATACGGAATTATTCAATTTATATAAGAAAACCAAAATTTATAGAAAAATTGAATGGCGTTATCGTATTATCATGTGTATCAACGCAATCTTTAGTAATAGGAGGAGAAACGATATTCAAAGCGGAATTTCCTATTGAATTTGCGTTCTTATTGATCGTTGTTGGTGCCACATTTTATGTGATTAGCTTAATGTTGATCGGGCGCAGTCTCTATTTGATGAAAAATACGCTAAAGACTGTAATATTAAATTGGAAAATGACAAATTGCACGATACATGGTGGATTATCAATCACCGGTTTAGCATTAATAGTAACATTCAATTCTTCAGGGAAATGGCTCATCTATTATTGGATATTCGTGACGATTGTGTTTTTCATTGTAGAAAGTATAGAAGGAACTCGAAGTATTTTTCGTATTCAACAATTTGGTATAAAGGACGCTCTGTTCATTTATCATCCAACTCAATGGGTTCGGAATTTTACTTTTGGTATGTATGTAAACTTTACAATCCATCTACCGGCAATAAGTTTATTGGGAAATGCAAGAACAATTGTTATTGAGGGTGGAAAATATATTGTTGTCAGTTTATTTATAATTGAGGTATGTTTGCTAGCACAGTATAAATTGGGTAAACGATGGGACTAGCATTACTTTAGATGTAAGTATTAACCTATAAAAAGAGATAAAAGTACAGGAAATATTTTAAAAATATTACCCGAGGAATAAGAAAATGCGACAAAAATCTCATAAAAGACGATATTTTTTCGACATAAATTATACTTTTGTGAAACATAAATCAAAAAAAATTGCACATTATTATGAAAAGGACTTTAGTTTTAAAATATTTATGTTATTATATTTATAAAACTAAATTAATATATATTCATTATTTGTAGTATACCCGTATGAAAATCAGATACTTAAAACACTCAAATGAAAGAATATATATAACAACAATAGAATGGAGTTTTTCAACATGAAAAAGAAATGGTTATTTGCAGCAGCAGCTGTATTATCACTTTCACTAGCTGGATGTGGATCTAATTCTGATAAAACTGCAACAGATAACAATGATAATCAAAACAAAAAAGTATTAGTAATGGGAACATCAGCAGACTTTGCCCCATTTGAATACATTGATTCTGCTAAATCAGATGAAATTATTGGTTTTGATGTAGACTTAGCAAATGCAGTCACAAAGAAAATGGGATACCAACTAAAAATTCAAGATATGGAATTCAACAGTTTAATCCCAGCAGTACAAGCTAAAAAAATAGACTTTGCAATGGCTGGTATTACACCAAACGAAGAACGTGCAAAAGTAGTAGACTTTACTGATTCTTACTATGATACACAAGATTTTATCATTACTAAAAAAGACACAACTTTTAAAAGCATTGACGATTTAAAAGGTAAAAAAATTGGCGCTCAAGTATCTTCTATTGAAGAAGACACAGCTAATGCTATTAAAGATAAAGTGAATGGCGTAAAAGTTGAAACTCGTGACCGTGTACCTGAGCTAATCCAAGAAGTAAAACTTGGTCGACTTGATGCAATTGTCCTTGAAGATATCGTCGCTAAAAACTATGTGAAACAAAATAATGATTTAAAATACTCAAACATTGAAGGCGTTGAAAATCAAAAGAAAGCAGCTGCTTTCTCTAAAGACAGTAAATTAGTTGACGAATTCAACAAAGCTGTTAAAGAATTAGATGACGCTGGAGAAATTGATAAAATGAAAGCTAAATGGTTCAAAGTCGATTAATAAGGGAAAGAGGTTCTATAAATGAATTTGGATTTCACGCCAATTATACCTTCGATTCCCTATATTCTTAAAGGGATCGTCGTTACATTAGAAATTGCTGCAATTGCGTGTGTCCTCGGTTTTATTCTTGGAGTTTTACTATCACTAGTCAAATTAAGTGGCATTAAGCCACTTAAATGGCTAGCTGACTTTTATACTTCCGTATTCCGTGGTACACCACTTGTTTTACAATTAATCATTATTTACATGGGAATTCCACAAATGTTCCCAAATGTTGATATTCAACCTATGCCTGCTGCAATTCTAGCATTCTCATTAAATTCAGCAGCTTATATCTCAGAAATTATCCGTGGTGGTATCATGGCAGTTGATAAAGGGCAAAGCGAAGCAGCTCAAGCTCTAGGTGTCTCTTATGCTAGCATGATGAAAGATATTATCTTACCACAAGCATTAAAAAATATTATTCCAGCTCTTATGAATGAATTTATTTCATTAACAAAAGAGTCTGCAATTGTAACAGTAATCGGTGCTCTTGATGTCATGCGTCGTGCCTACATTGTCGGTGGTGCAACATTCCACTATATAGAACCATTGCTAATTGCAGGGGTAATCTACTATATTATCGTACTAATTTTATCTTATGCTGGTAAATTAGTTGAGAAAAGGATGAGAGTCAGTGATTAATGTACAAGATTTGCACAAGTCGTACGGCAAAAACGATGTGCTAAAAGGCATTTCAACAACAATTCAAGATGGCGAAGTTATTGCAATCATTGGTCCTTCTGGTTCTGGTAAATCTACCTTTTTAAGATGTATCAACTTACTAGAAATGCCAACGAGCGGTAAGATAATTATTAACGGACAAGATATCACGGAGAAAAAAACGAATTTGATGAAAGTTCGCGAAAAAGTCGGTATGGTTTTTCAACACTTCCATTTGTTCCCACACAAAACCGTAATGGAGAACTTAACATATGCTCCTATGAAAGTAAGTAAATTATCTAAAGCTGAAGCTGAAAAACGTGGTGGAGAACTGTTAAAACAAGTTGGCTTATTTGATAAAAAAGACGAATATCCAAACCGTCTATCAGGTGGTCAAAAACAACGTGTTGCCATCGCAAGAGCGTTAGCAATGGAACCAGATATTATGTTATTTGATGAACCAACATCAGCACTTGACCCAGAAATGGTTAAAGAAGTTCTAGATGTTATGAAATCATTAACAAAAACAGGTATGACGATGCTAATCGTTACACATGAAATGGGCTTTGCCCGTGAAGTAGCGGACCGTGTATTCTTCTTAGATGGAGGCCATTTAATCGAAGATGCAGCTCCTCAAGAATTCTTCAAAAACCCATCAACACAACGTGCAAGAGACTTCTTAGAGAAAGTTTTATAATCTAATACTCGAAACACCTAATTGTCAGTGATGATGATTAGGTGTTTTTTTGCGTTTTCATTAAGAAATTCACTCATCTATTTACAAAATGTGGGTTTTGATAGACAATAGATAAAAAACAACTTGAGGTGCATGTAACTTTGAATATTAGACAAGTAACAATAGAAGATTTAGACCGTTTAATAGAAATCGAAAACTTAAGCTTCACAAAAGAAGAGGCTGCAACAGAGGTTGCTTTTGTCAATCGAATTCGTATGATTCCAGATAGCTTTTTTGTAGCTGAAGACAATGGAGAAATCGTTGGCTTTGTTAATGGTCCTGTGATGGAAAGAGATTATATTACAGACGATTTATTTAGCGAAACAAAAGAAAATCCAAAAACGGGTGGAGTTCAAAGTATATTAGGTTTAGCTGTACATCCAATGCATCGAAAAAAAGGAATTGCAACAGCATTATTAACTCATCTTGAAACAGATGCAAAGAGTAAGAATCGCAAAGCTGTTACATTAACATGCTTAGAAAGGTTAATCCCATTTTACGAAAAACACGGGTACGTAAATAACGGAATCTCTCAATCAGAGCATGGTGGGGAAGTTTGGTATAACATGACTAAGATTTTGTAATTTATCATCTAATAGATATGGAGTGAGGAGAATGCAAAATAATATTCGTTTAGTAGCGCCAAGTGTAGATTTAGAAAAGGAATAGTAACAGTAACGTTGGAGTTTTTTTGTTGGATACTTAGATTACTAATAAACTAAAAAATTAGAATGTTCATTCATTGCGGAGGGCAATATAATCATGAAACATATCTTTGCATTTGAAAGTATTGAAGAATATAAAAAATACCAAGATACAATACAACGATTTGCAATTAAATTAAAGGAATATCAACAAATACTTGAAAGTGAATATGCTTTGAAGGACTTACCAAAGGGAATTTTATGGACGAATGAAGAATTAGCAACTACAGTGTTCTCTGAAGTACCTATCCCTGCCTATACAAATAAAAACTTAATATATATGTCACCAGATATAGAAACATGGAGGAAGATACTTGTAAAGCAATTAGACAATAAAGAGCTTCCAAATGTTCGAAAGTTTTACGAGAATTTTTCCGAAAACCAAGTATTTATCATATTAGCACACGAACTAACACATCATTCAGATTTGTTTTTGGATGAGTTTGAAGATGAACGAGAAGATAGTATTTGGTTCGAAGAGGGAATGTGTTTTTTCTTACCTCGTAAAATACTGTTAAATGAGAAAGAATTTAATGATATAACGAACGCAGAAACGAAATTAGTAGAAGCATTTAATGATCAATATGGAAAACAATCAATAGATAACTTTGGAAGTAGTACATATAAAGGTAATTTATCAAGTATTATGTTTGATTATTGGCGCAGTTATCTTGCTGTGAAGCATTTAGTAGAAGTGCATGCTAATCATGATCTGAAGGCTTTATTTAAGGAATATCATAATTGGGATAAAGAAGGTCGAAAAGTACCTTTGACTAAGTATTTTGGATTGAGTTCCTTCTTCGGAGGTTCTATTTGATTAAAGCTATATTATTTGATTTTGATGGCACGCTATTAAATCGTGATTTGTCCCTTATGTCATTTATCAACGATCAATATGAACGATTCAGCAATTGCATTCATCACATTCCTAAGCAACTATATATAGATCGATTTATCGAATTAGATAATCATGGCTATACATGGAAAGATCAAGTTTACAGGCAATTAGTAGATGAATTTAAAATTCAAAATATTTCTGCTGACGAATTGTTAAATGATTATATAAAGAATTTTCATCATCATTGCATTGCTTTTCCTAATCTATTTAAGATGTTACATCTTTTGAAGTCTCAAAAATATAAATTAGGCATTATTACAAATGGCAAATGTCAATTTCAGATGGATAATATCGTTGCATTAGGTTTGGACAAAGTTATGGATACGATTTTAATTTCCGAGTGGGAAAATATTAAAAAACCTAATCCAGAAATTTTTCATAGGGCATTACAAAAGCTAGAAGTGAATGCTTTTGAAAGCGTATATGTTGGGGACCATCTTGAAAATGATATAAAAGCAGCTAAAAATGTTGGAATGATAGCCATTTGGAAGAAGAATACTCAGTGGAACAATGTAGAAGCAGAATATGTGGTGGACGATTTATTAGATTTACCAAATATTATAAATAAATTTATTATGTAAACTAAAGTTTCCCATTAAAAACCGAGATTGGGTAGGGTAACATATAAAGCTCTTTTGAATAAACCATCTTAAAAGAAAATAACCAGGTTAATAGCATAACCTGGTTATTTATAAGAGATTCTATTTCATCATATTGATCAATTTCTCTTTTTCCTTTAAATATTCAGCTTCTGTAATATCGGATCTTTGTAGTAAGCCTGCTAGACGTTGAATTTCTTGTAGCATTTCTTCAGTCGTATATTGTTTCTTTTCAGATGAGTTTTGTGAAGATTGTTGATTGGAAGACATTTTATAACCTCATTTCATGGTCGATATAGATTTTTACTTTTCTATTATATTACATTTCTTTATGTAAAAATACAAAAAATCAAAGGAGATTTTAGATGACTACTTCTCTTATTTTTGATATGGATGGTACACTTTTTCAGACGAATAAAATATTAGAACCTGCTCTTGAAGCTACATTTGAAAAGTTACGTATGAAAAAATTATGGCACGACAAAACCCCGATAGATCAATATCGTGAAATTATGGGGGTCCCATTACCCGTTGTGTGGGAAACTTTATGTCCTCAACATACTTTGGAAGTACATAACAATACGAATCAGTGGTTTCTAGATGAACTTATTCAACAAATAACGAAAGGGAATGGGGCTCTGTACGAAGGCGTGGAAGAAACATTAGCCCAATTATCAAAGACATACCCTTTATACATAGCAAGTAATGGGCAAATACCATATTTACAAGCAATTGTGGAACAGTTTCGATTAAATCGTTTTATACATGGATTTTATAGTATTGATGTAATTCCATCAGGAAATAAATCAGAACTTGTGCATTTAGTGAAAAGTGAGAATGGGATTGCAGAAGGTTTTGTGATTGGTGACCGTTCTTCGGACATAAAAGCAGCTCTAGACAATAATTTAACATCCATTGGTGTTCGATTTGATTTTGCACAAGAAACGGAATTAAATAAAGCAAACTATGTCATTGATAATTTTAAAGAAATTTTAACGATTGTATAAGTTTACATGGTAAGAAAATATGATGAATTCCATAAGAAAACCGTTCTAGCACTTTCTAGAACGGTTTTTATCATGCAAATCATGCTGTTATTTCTGGACTTGTTGAAGGACTAACTTCCGGTTCATCAACAACCTTATTGTGTGCTCCAGTAGGATCAAATTCTTTCTCACTTTTCGAAATAACAACAGTTGCAACACCGTTACCAATTAGATTAGTAACCGCACGTGCCTCAGACATAAAGCGGTCCACACCGATTAATAATGCGATACCTTCTACCGGAATCATCGGGAAAGCGGCTAATGTCGCAGCTAAAGTGATGAAACCAGAACCTGTAACCCCTGCAGCACCTTTTGAAGTTAACATTAATATTCCAAGTAAAGTGAGTTGTTGCCAAATAGACATTGGCACATCATATGCTTGTGCGATAAACATCGCGGCCATTGAAAGATAGATAGACGTACCATCAAGGTTGAAAGAATAGCCAGTTGGAACCACAAGACCAACCACTTGTTTAGAACATCCGTAATTCTCTAATTTTCTCATCATAGATGGAAGTGCCGACTCTGAAGACGAAGTTCCGACAACAAGGAAAATCTCATCTTTAATGTAGGCGATAAATTTTAAAATGTTAAAGCCATAGAATTTTGCAATTGCTCCAAGGATGAAAACAATAAATAAGAACATAGTAATATAAACAGCAGCCATTAATAGACCAAGTGATTTTAAGGATTCAAGTCCAAAATTACCAATTGTGTATGACATGGCACCAAATGCACCGATAGGCGAAAGTCTCATCACCATATTAATAATTTTAAAGAAAATCTCCGAAACTTGTTCAAATAGTTTAATAACAGGTTTTGCGCTTTCACCAAGAGAAGCAGCCGCTACACCAAAAAGGATCGCACAAAATAGGACGGGTAATAATTGACCAGCTGCTAAAGAACCGAAGAAATTATCAGGCACGATATTCATGATAAATGCTACAAGTCCTTGCTCCGTTTCAGCTGCTGCTGTTGTATACGCAGACACATCGCCGCCTTTTGCAGCTGAAGTATCCAAACCATGACCTGGGTTTACAAAATGAACGACAACCAATCCAATAGCTAAAGCAATTGTCGATACCACTTCAAAATAGATTAATGCTTTACCACCAATTTTACCAACCTTTTTTAAATTCCCCATACTTCCAATACCAATCACAACCGTTAAGAATATAATTGGTGCGATCAACATTTTGATTAATTTAATAAAGATATCCGCTAACACTTTTAGTTGAACGCCTAATTCGGGGAAGATCGCCCCTACAATAATACCGATAATAATTGCTGTAATTACTTGAAAGGTTAAACTTCTAAAGTTGAATTTCATTATTTCGCCTTCTTTCTCTATTTATCTGTTATTTTCTCGCTTATTCACATCATACTGAAAAAGAAAACGTTTACAATATTATGGTTTTAAAAGTCTTTTTGGTTATTTTGGTCTTGTCTGATGGACATAGCTTAAAAGCTAGGTAATAGAAGGAATAAGAAGGATTTCTATCAAACTAATTGAGTTCTTGATTTTTTTGTAACAGATGAATTTTGTCTTTTTTGTATTAATACAGTTTTATAGATTTTTGCATAGAATTATAAGCCTCGCTAGTCTATATAAAATAAAAACATAGGCACTAAGGGAAATTAATACAAAATATACTTACAAAAAGCAATACTAACCATAAAATATTATTGACATATTTAATTGAGAAATATTATCATTAATGAGTTAGACTAGAACGTTGGCTGCGTTTTTTATTGAATTATCGTAATCTGCATATTAGCAATTATGCTTATTATGTGTAATTGAAAAATGCGAATTATGCAAAGAACAATCTGGAAGATGCTACATAAAAATAAACAAGCCTATATGTTTATCGTTGATTACTATAGGCGTGAAAGGATCTGTATGCTGAAACAATTTTTCTCATATTACAAACCACATAAGCGCTTATTTTATATCGATTTTTTTAGCGCAATTTTTGTTGCTATCTTAGAGTTGGCATTCCCTGTAGCGGTACAATGGTTTATCGATAGTCTATTACCGACAGGAGAATGGGGAGAAATCACAAAAATTAGTTTCCTCTTATTCTTAGTATATTTACTAAGTACCGTATTAAATTATATCGTCAATTATTTAGGACATAAGCTTGGCATTTATATTGAAACGGATATGCGTCAAGAGCTATTTAATCATATGCAGAAGCAATCGTTTCGCTTCTTTGATAATATGAAAACAGGTAATATTATGAGCCGTATTACGAATGATTTGTTCGATATCGGGGAATTTGCTCACCATGGCCCAGAGGATTTCTTTATTGCGATTATGACGTTTGTTGGCGCATTTCTATTAATGTTTAATATTAATAGTCAACTAGCACTTATTGTTTTAATAATGGTGCCAATCCTAATTTTCGTTATTTCTATAAGTAACAAGCTGATGAACAAAGGTTGGGCCACGATGTACAGTAAAATTGCTGATGTTAATGGCCGGGTAGAAGACAGTATTTCAGGGATTCGGGTTGTTAAATCGTTTACGAATGAGACGCATGAAATGGAACTCTTTGAAAAGCAAAATAGTATTTTCAAAGATGCGAAATTATTTGCCTATCGTGTGATGGCTTCTACACATGCAAGTATTTACTTTTTAACACGTCTATTAACGCTAATCGTTTTAATTGTTGGGGCATGGTACAGCTTCAAAGGTACATTAACTTATGGTGAACTCGTTAGTTTCGTGTTATTTACAAATGTATTGATAAAACCGATTGATAAAATTAGTGCTTTATTAGAAATGTATCCAAAGGGGATGGCAGGCTTTAAACGTTTTCGAGATATGCTGAATGAAGAGCCTGATGTGATAGATCAACCGGATGCTATAGCTGTTAAACAATTAGCAGGGGATATTACATTCCATGAAGTTGACTTTAGCTATGATGGCAAATTTCCTATTTTACAAAATATCAATTTTTCGATTCAAGCAGGGCAAACAGTTGCGCTTGTTGGTCCATCAGGAGCTGGTAAGACGACGATTTGTTCCCTTATTCCACGCTTTTATGACGTGACAGGTGGGGGCATTACAATTGATGGTCTTGATATTAAGAAGATGACTCAAAGGTCATTGCGTGAAAATATCGGCATTGTACAACAAGATGTTTTCTTATTTACAGGTACTGTTCGAGAAAACATTGCATATGGAAAGTTAGATGCCTCAATCGAAGAAATCGAAGAAGCGGCACGTAAGGCTAATATACTTGAATTGATAGAAGGGTTGCCACAAGGTTTTGAAACGGAAATTGGAGAGCGTGGAGTGAAATTATCAGGCGGTCAAAAACAACGTTTAGCGATTGCACGTATGTTCCTAAAAAATCCACCAATCCTAATCCTTGATGAGGCAACTTCTGCACTCGATACTGAAACAGAAAAAATCATTCAACACTCACTTGAAGAGCTTTCTGAAAATCGCACAACGATTATAATTGCACACCGACTAGCAACAGTTAGAAATGCAGACCAAGTATTTGTTGTGACGAAAAATGGTATCGCTGAAAGTGGTAAGTATGATCAATTGGTAGAGCGGGACGGAATTCTAGCAAACTTACATCGAAATCAAATGATTTAATCAAAATCTTTATTTTATAAAAGTAGAAATAATATTTTTAATAGATACCCCTTGAGCACGAGTCAGTAATGTACTGAGCTCGTGCTTTTTATCTACCTAGAACTTGATATAGCGCAGTAAATAAATTTTTATTTCAGAAATGATCCAACTTTAGAAGTCATAATAGGGAATTGAAGAAAACAACTTGATTAATCCAAGTTGTTTTTCTTTAGGAATTGTATAATTTGTCCTTTATGATGATGATCATGATCTATAAATTCCTTAACAATATATAAAAGTGAATAAGGTGTTCCAGTATGTGGACAGTGACTTACACCGTTTGAAGTTACTGATTTGTTTAATAGTTCGCTTGAAAGTTCGTTAAGTTCCTTTACAAGTCTTTTCCTTGTATTCTTTGCTTCTTCAAGTAGTTTTGACTTTGATATGCCAGATTTAGCGTAATTAGACGCTGTTTTATTATGGGTATTAAAATCTGGAAATTCCATACCCTTTCCACTTTGAACTGCAGGGATAACTTCGTATAAAAGATGTTGATCCCAATTTATAATGTGGGATATTATTTCACTTACAGACCATTTACCGTTGGCTATAGGTTTTGACCATAAAGTTTCTTCCATATCTTCTAATGTATTTAGCCAAGAAGAATATTTACTAAATTCATTAATTATCGTTGTTTCAACACACATTTACGTTCCCCATTTCTATTTCAACTTACAATATTATAACATAAAACCACAATTTAACAGAATATATGTTCTTATATTTTGTAACAATAGTTGTACAGTCTAGAAAAAATTCTAACTAAATATGTAGTGACTTTGTAAAAATGTCCCTCTCTTCTAATTGTTTTGTTATGATAATTGATAGAAATAATAAGTAAGGAGCATTAATATGGCATTTAAACTATTATTAATAGAAGATGATGAGTCCATCTCAAAAATCATTCAAAAGCATTTTTTACAATGGGATATGCAAGTGGAGGTGCCAGATGATTTTAAAAATGTGATGAATACTTTTCATACTATT
Organism: uncultured Rummeliibacillus sp.; assembly: GCF_934216135.1. Lineage (NCBI taxonomy): Bacteria > Bacillati > Bacillota > Bacilli > Caryophanales > Caryophanaceae > Rummeliibacillus > uncultured Rummeliibacillus sp. Next base: position 95,721 of record NZ_CAKQBI010000003.1, read on the forward strand.
CAGCCACAACTAGTTATTATAGACATTCAATTACCTGCTTTTGATGGATTCCACTGGTGTCGTGAAATACGCGCAATATCAAAGGTTCCTATCCTGTTTTTGTCATCAAGAGATCAACCGATGGATATGGTTATGGCTATGCAAATGGGAGCCGATGATTATATTCAAAAACCATTTAATATGGATGTCTTACTAGCAAAGGTACAAGCTATTTTACGCCGTACATACGATTATAAAGAGGAAAAAATAGAGAATGTACTTTGGAATGGTGCAACAATTGATTATGCAACGAGTACAATCATGACAAACAATAAAACGATAGAGCTGACCAAAAACGAGCAGTTCATCTTACGAATCCTTTTAGAACATAAGGATCAGATTGTTTCTAGGGATGAGCTTATGCGAAAACTTTGGGATGACGAACGGTTTGTTAATGATAATACATTAACAGTAAATGTTAACCGCTTGAGAAGTAAATTAGAGGAGCTTTCTTTGAAAGATGTTATTGTCACGAAGAAAGGTCTTGGGTATATGGCTGTTACAAAGGATGTGCAATAGTTGATTTGGTTATTTTTAAGAGAGAGACTTTCCTGGATTCTATTTTTTGCTATTTGCATGTTATGGATGAACCTACTTTTATATTTGGATGTTGGGTTTATGAAGGTTTCTACAACTTATTTAAATGCTACATTGCTCTTTTTCTTTTTAATGTTCGTTGTTTGGCGATATTTTAAAGAGATGAAGTTTGTCAAAGACATAGCTGATATGCCAAATAATTTCCATCGTGTCGAAGAGTTGCTCATGTCTAAACTAAACGAATCTACCTTAGAACTAGAACGTTATAAGAATGAGTTAACAATACAATTTTCCGAAGAACGTGATCAGCATTTAGCATGGGTTCATGAAGTGAAGACGCCTTTAACAGCGATGAAGTTAATCATAGAGGATTTACCAATTGATACGAGAAAATCATTAGAACTTGAATGGCTAAGAATTCACCTTTTACTTGACCAATCTTTACACACGTTAAGACTTGCTAGTATTGAACAAGATACGATATTAGACAAAGTAGCTTTAGAAAAAGTGGTGGCAAAAGAAATTAAAGAGTTAATGTCATGGTGTCTTGCCAAAAACTTAGCAATCGATGTAGATGATATTCAAGTTAGTATATTATCAGATCAAAAATGGCTATCTTTTATCATACGTCAAATTCTATCGAATGCCGTGAAGTATAGTCACAAAGGAGATACCATTACGATTTATGGTACAAAGGATGATGAGGGCCATCAACAATTACATATACAAGATTCGGGTGATGGTATTGATCCTGCAGATGTACCACGCATATTCCAAAAGGCATTTACAGGCTCTACGGGACGTAAACAAAGTGCATCAACTGGTATGGGACTGTATTTAGCACAAAATGCAGCTAAAAAATTAGGGATTTCCATTGCAGTACAATCTAAAGTGAATGTGGGTAGTAATTTCACATTAACATTTCCAAATTCCGATGAGTTCGTCAAAACGATCTCAAAGTGACAAAAATGTCATGTTCACAGTTAAAATGTCACGTTAATCGAACGATTCCGCTGCCATTTCTTTATACAATATAACTAACAAAAGCAGGAGGGAATCAAATGAGCATATTAAAAGCTAGTAAGATTAAAAAAATATATGGTAAAAAACTGTTCGCTCAGGAAGTACTAAAAGGAATAGATTTAGAAGTTGAAGCAGGGGAATTTGTCGGGATTATGGGGCCTTCTGGATCTGGTAAGACTACCTTATTGAATGTACTTTGCTCGATTGATCGTCCAACTGAAGGCATTGTCGAAATAAATGGACAATCACTTCAAAAGATGAAATCAAAACAATTATCAGCTTTTCGACGAACTGAAATGGGTTTTATATTCCAAGATTATAATTTACTTGATACCTTGACTGTAAAGGAAAATATTCTGTTACCTTTATCCGTAGGGAAGACAAGTAAACAAGAAGCGGAATCTCGTTGTCAACAACTAGCAACACAATTAGGAATTCAAGAATTATTAAAAAAATATCCAAATGAAATATCAGGTGGTCAAAAGCAACGTACAGCTGCAGCTCGTGCACTCATTATTCATCCAAGTATTGTGTTTGCAGATGAACCAACAGGTGCACTTGATTCTAAATCAGCTTCAGCATTGCTTGAAAACTTAAGTACTTTAAACAAAGCCAATCATGTAACGATTATGATGGTAACGCATGATCCAGTTGCTGCAAGTTATTGTAGTCGTGTACTTTTCCTAAAAGATGGTCAAATCTTCACTCAAGTTTATAAAGGGGATAAAACGCGCACACAATTTTTCCAAGAAATTATGAATACGCAAGGCGTTCTAGGCGGTGACGGTTATGAAGCTTAGTACCCTTGTATTACGCAGTATGCGAAAGAATATCAAACACTACTATCTATACTTTTTCGCACTAATTTTTAGTGCTGCTCTATACTTTTCGTTCGTAACCTTACAGCATAATGCAGCTGTTGTGAAGTTATCCTATTCTAGCTTAAAAGCTGAAATGGGCTTTAAAGTAGGATCTGTATTGTTATTGGTCATTGTATTTTTCTTCGTTTTCTATGCAAACCAGCTCTTCTTGAAAAGACGTAGTAAAGAAATTGGTTTGTATCAAATGATTGGTATTCCAAAGCCAACAATCTCATATATGTTAACGATTGAAAACTTGATCCTTTGGGTTGGTGCATCAGCCATTGGTATGTTGATAGGATTTTTCTTTTCTCGATTTTTTGCCTTATTATTCTTAAAAGCGATTAATACAAAAAGGGAAATCGAACTCGAATTTTCAACGGAAGCTTTGTTCCAAACAATGCTTGTGTTTGGTCTATTATTTATCGTCGTATTACTTCAAATGATGTGGATGGTTCATCGCACTACATTATTAGATTTATTTAAAGCGACAAGTAAAGCTGACCAAAAGATGAAGAAGATGAATTTTTTCCAAATCATTTTAGGAATTATCGGGATTGGACTAATCAGTTACGGTTACTATTTATCAACTGTTCTTTTCGCAATCGATAAAACCATTTCTGCTAATGATTTGTATAGGAAGATGGGACTTATATTAGGAAGCGTAATTATCGGTACATTCTTAGTATTCCGCTACTCCATCGCATTTATCATGAATATGATTCGTATGTCAAAAAGAGGGCATTTATCATTAAACGATGTACTTGCAATAACGCCAATTATGCATCGTATGAAAAGTAATACATTATCACTATCAATTATTACTCTAATGACTGCAATGGCATTAACGATATTGTCACTATCTTATATCACATATTACTCAACGGATTCTCAAACAGAACAAAATATGCCATATGATTTGGCGATTCTTAATCATAATGGTGAAAAAACCTTTGAAGAATCATTAAAATCTAACAATATTCATTTTCAAAAATATCAATTTGAGCTATTAAACGTACAAATTGATACGAATACTTTGCTAGAAAAGCCTTTAAGTAAAGAAGCACAAATTAATATTACCTTGGACAATATCGTGATGAAAGAAAGTGATGCAAAAAAAGTATTTCCAAAGCTTCACTTAGGGCAAGATGAGGCAGTATTGACAGGATACAGTGACGTCCTCAAAAATCTTATGCCTCTAAAAATAGGAAAAACCTTTATCATGATAAAGCAAAGCAAAAACTCAAACTAATCGATATTGAGAAAAAAGCTAGTATATCAGCGGAAATATCTTACGGAAGTCCTGCGATTATTATCCAAGATGAATTATTTAACCAATTGAAAAAAGATCCATCAATTCAAAAAAGCACTTTATGGAAAACTTATACGGGTTATAACATTCCAAAGGAAAACCAACTAAAAGAAGCCATTACTTTATACAAAAAAGCGACAAATGATGGGACATTTAAAATTGGCAAAAAAGATGGAGTTACTTCATTACTTCAAGTTAGTCCTAAAAAAGAAATGTATCAACAATCTCTTGAAAATATGGGACTACTTATTTTTATCACTGGATTTTTAGGATCTGCCTTCTTATTAGCAACCGGAAGTATCTTATACTTTAAGCAAATGACTGAAGCAGAAGAAGAAATCGAATCCTATAGAACATTACGAAAAATCGGCTTCTCACCTGATGAAATGATGAGAGGGATTTATCGAAAACAATTATTTAGTTTCGGTTTACCTTTATTGTTAGGCTTATGCCATAGCTATTTTGCTGTTAAGTCAGGTTGGAACTTCTTTGGTACAGAATTAGTAGTTCCATTACTTACGACGATGGGCATCTACATTCTACTCTATTCAATCTTTGCGATTCTAACATCTAGTTATTATCGAAAAATTATTAAAGGAATTTTATAAAAAACGAAGCGTCTCAATTTGTATTTTGAATTGAGATGCTTTTTTAATATTCATCTATTTCCATTAAATACAAAAAACGATAATATGTAATTAATAACTATTTATAGCGAGGTGGAGTTTTGCAAAAAAATATACCTATATTTGATATGATATTTTACTTTGGTTTTCCGTTATTGATTTGGCATTTTAGTAGAAACTATATCGGTGATTATTATGCGATGTTACTTTCTTCTGTGCCTGGAATCATCTATAGTATTATTCGATTTATCCTTCTAAAAAAGCTAAACTTTTTGGGCCTATTCATGATTAGCAATCTAGTGGTCGGTACATTGATAGATGTTCTTTCGGGATCTGCTATGCAGTTGCAATGGAATAATGTATATTACGCCTATTTCATAAGCTTTTTGTCTTTTACTACTATCATTATAAATCGACCACTCTATTTATATTTTGCCCTCGATTTTGTAGAGATGCAGGGCTATAATCGGAAATTAATGAAGAAATTATATTATCAGAAAAAAATACTACGAGTTTTCAAGTGGATTACTTTCGGATTTACTTTTAAGGAAGTTCTACTAGCGACTATCAAGGTTTGGCTTATTAAAAAATACGGGGTAGATGCTTTTGATAAAGGGATAATCATAAGGCAAATTATTGGATGGGGATTATCAGGCATTTCATTCTACGGTTTTATCTACATTTCAAAATTGCTTCAGGAGCAAGATAATAATGCTGGAAATTTAAATTGAGGGGGTCTATTCACTATGTGGACAAACCCTCCTGTTAAATTGAATACTATGACCAATAAAAATACTTCCCATGTCCATCAGGCATTTGTAAAAGTTTAATTTGCTCGATATGCCCATCATCTACATAATCTACATGTAAATCGGTGTCATACATGTTGTTATATACATGATAAATAGACTTTTCTTTACTTAAATCTAGCAGTAGCTGTTGATAGTTTACTTTTAATTCTTCAGAAAATTGATTGGCTACATGTGTATGGAATAGGACTATTTGTTGTTCTTCTGTACTATTACGGAAAATTGAAGGAAGAATGGTAAATAGATCTCCTTCTAGTAATGTTTTATTGACAGCATGATTCACTTTGGCTGATTGATGAAATAGTTGACGTCTTTCAACATGCTCTGGCCAAATAAGTGATTGCATCCATAGATAATCCTCTTCATGATCTAAATTTATAATATTTAAATCAATACCATATCGTGCAGATACTTGGAAGTTCGGACAATTTTCAATATGTTTACCAAGATTCTCGGATTTTAAATTCACTTCACTTGTTGGATTTCCGTATTGAATTGTTTCATTTCCTTGCTTTATTTCATAATGATATTGATCGATATTCAATAAGAGTCCAGCACTAGTACCAATCTCAACTAATACTAATGGCTTTTGAACTTTGTGTGCAATCTCACTAAAAATAGGATATAAATAAGTACAACGACGGACCTCGTTTGTTTGCACGTATTTTGTATGAAAATGATGCGCAATCTCTGTATGGTATTTTTCTACAAATTCTTTTAATGCGATGTAACTGTCTTCAATTGGCAAAGGGTTATCGGTAAAGGATGGTACATATTTTTTTAATACATCGTCCTTGTTGGAAAGTACATATTGAACGGATCCAAAAAACAGATTTGGCTTTGGCTGTGTTTCAGGAATCTTTGCTATCATTTTTAGCATCTCTACATCTTGAGCAATTTTTTTACTCCAGAAATAATACAGCGGGCTACTTGTCTTCGCTTGATGCTCTGCAAAACGATTAAATTCTTGGCTTATTGAATTCATTCTAAGCACCTCTTCCTTTTTTATTGGCATACAATTGCCAACAGACCGTAAAAGATCATTTCTTGTTGTTGGAATCACCTCTTGATTGAAGTTTCACTTTATACTATTTATGATAAAATAGATTGTATATTAAGAAAATTAATAAAATTAAATCGTTTTGATTAATATTTTTAATCAGAGGTGTAGGATGGACTTAAAATGGATTCAATCATTTGTAGTTGCAGCTGAAACAGGGAATTTTCGAGAAGCAGCCGAAACGTTATTTATTTCTCAACCGAGCATTACTGTACATATTCAACAGTTAGAAGAAAGTCTGCAAGTAAAGTTATTTAAAAGAGAGCATACAAAAATTTCTTTAACAGAGGAAGGGGAATTCTTTTTAAATCAAGCCAAGGAAATACTACAAAAAGTAGAGGATTGTAAACGAATGACACAGTTGTTTTCAAAGCAAAAGAAAACGGAAATAACGGTTGTTTTATCACCTTTATTAACAGAGACGAATTTACCTCATATTATCTATCAATTTCTAATGGAGCATTCAGAGTTTGATATTCGTATCATTGTTGAAGGATCAGAAATGATTGATGAGCAACTGATTTCGAATAACGCCCATATCGGCATTGGAATTGGAAAGAGTATGTATCGTTCAATTCATGCGGAGAAAATCGTTTCAAGTCCCATGCAGTTAGTTTGTCCTCCTGATCGCGAAGATGATGAAACGGGGAGCTATTATGACTTGGAAAACTTATTTGCTAAGTATCCCGTATTTACAGGACATTTAAAAGAAGCGGTATTAATCGAGCCGTTATTGCAAAAACATATAAATCCTGTTCGTTTCATGTCAATTTCTCAAAGCTACATCGTAAAACAATTTGTGAGAGATGGTTTAGGAATGGCATTTTTACCTAAATCCATTGTGTATAAAGAAATGATGGAAGGGAGATTGAATGTGATCGATTTTGATTTATTTGAATTACCTACAGTCGATTTATATATGAAATATGATAAAGAAAACGATCAAATCATACCGTTGTTAGAGAAAATTAGATATTCCCACTTCTACTAATTAAGTGTTTTAGATTTTAATAGAATAACAAAAGCCTAAGTCTCTTAATGACCTAGGCTTTTCGTTATTTAATATCGAGATTTACAATATGACTTTTAACAATAGATTATGGCTTTAACAATATTTTTCCCGTGCTCTTACGGCTTTCAAGGAAATCATGTGCTTTTGCACCTTCTTCTAGGGGAAAGACAGTAGGGGATTGAAGTTGAAGTTTTCCTGAAATAATCCAATCGAATAATTGTTTGGATCGTTTTTGACGTTCTTCAAATGAAGTAAGGACATTCCACAAATCTCCACCTGTCAGTGTTTTTGAAGTATCCATCAGCATGCGAGGATCTATTGGGGCAGGGTCACCGCCAGACATACCAAAGAATACGACCGTACCGCCTATACGAGTTGCTTGAAAACTATCTTCAAGAGTGGAACCAACGGAATCGTAAACGACATCTGCACCTTTTCCATCTGTGAATTTCATAACAGATTGTGTCCAATCCTCATCATATGTAAAAGCAATATCTGCACCGACTTCTAACGCTTTCTTACCTTTTTCCATTGTAGAAGTTAAGGCAATCACTCTAGCATTATATAATTTTGCAATTTGTACTAAATTTTGTCCAACACCGCCTGATGCTGCATGGATAACTACTGAATCATTTGCTTTCACTTTATAACTATCATTCGTCAAATAGTGAGCTGTTAGTCCTTGAAGAAGGATAGATGCTGCAACGTCGAACGAGATTTCTTCAGGTAATACTATCAACTTTTCAGAAGGTACTGCTACTTGTTCAGCATTTGCAAAAGGTACATCGGCGAATGCTACACGATCTCCGACTTGTACTTGTGATACATTTTTGCCAACTGCCTCAATAATACCTGCACCTTCATAACCAAGTATAAAAGGTGGTTCACCAGCTAAATGATAATTTCCTTTTCTCCTATATATATCAGCAAAGTTTAGCCCAATACTTTTTGTGCGAACTAAGACTTCATTTGGTCGGATTTCAGGGTTTGGAATTTCTGTATATTGCAAAACTGTTGAATCTCCAAATTCATTGAAAACAAGTGCTTTCATATTAAAAACCCCTTTCGCTATTTAGTGCATTATTGTACCACATTCATGTCTGTTTTCTTAGGATTTAGCACTGATGGACAAGAAAAAGTTAAAAACACAAAATTTTTAATAGAAATATCCAATTTATTTTCATGATTTCTTTAATTGTAGAGTGAAAATAGGATATACTATTATAGTTCTAGTTTTAGGTATAAAATAAAGTAGGAACTAAATTTTAAGCGAAAGTTTTATCGGAGGTTTATTATGAATTACAAAATCATTAACAAACAAGTATTTGAACAGGCACAACTACGTTCAATTTCGGATGTACCATTCACTGAAGAGGAAAGCAAAAACGGTATGCAATTAGCTGTTGCTAAAGCAGACGAAACTCTTGCATTGTATATTGTCGATGTAGATGGACAAAAGAAATTCGATGTACGTTGGGATGATTCATCTGAACTTTTCAACGGCTGGTATTCAGCTTGGGATAACTTCACTTGGTGCTTAAACGTAGTCGAAAAGCAAAAATAATTATTACAATTCGAATGGCCGAAAACAAATTCAATTTGTTTTCGGCTTTTTAATTTGATCTAGAAAAGCATTGGAAGAAAGGTTTTTGTTGTCTTTTGTAGAATAGTAAGAGAGTAGTTTAAAACTACGAGGACATTCTAATTACTTCTGGAGCAAAACTTAATTGCAAAATAAAGGGGTTTAGTGCAATGGCATTAACAACTAAAACAATAGAAAAGTTAAGAGTAGATATAAAACATGTTCTAAACCATAAATTGAATTGGCAAATTGAAGAAATAAATTTAATAGGTAGTGGTGTTATAAACGCCGTATTCCTCATTCATGAGAAAAATTTAGGAAGACTTGCAGTAAGAACGCCTTGGAGATTGGAAGAAAATATGATGGATAAGAACTCAAGTGGGATTATCTCATTAAAAAAAGAAGCAGTCATATCCGAGCATTGTCATAAGTATCATATACCCGTACCGAAAATTCATCAGTTGTATTTTAGTAAAGAGATAAACTTTATAGTATCTGATTTTGTAGCAGGAGATGGTCAAGATATTCCTCCCTATGATATAGGGGAACTCATATCTAAAATACATAAAATTCCGTTGCATGGACTATCAATTGCAGATCAAAATGAGCAAAGGTTAAGTAAAATCGTCTCACAAAGAATAACAGAACGCGTTGATTCACTTAACAAACTAATAAATTCTAATTTTATCATTCCTAGCTCACAAGAATTAGAAGAAATTCTGAATACAGCTCAAACAAAGAACAGCTTACTACATCTTGATGTTAGACAACCAAATCTAATAGGCGAAAACGGAATGATTAATGCAATTATTGATTGGGACAATTCATTTATAGGGAATCCAATTATGGAGTTAATGAGGATTTTTGAAACAAAAGAATTAAATGAAGAAGAATTTATAAAGGGATATAAAGATGTAGACATTATCCAAAATACAAATGCAATCATACAATGCATCTATAGACTTGATACGGCTTTAATGCTGTCCATATTATTTACCTCATTTATAAATGATTCCGAGAAAAGAAATTACTATCTAAAGCGAGTCCATAATCTAACAAAAGAAATAACCAATCATTTATAGTAAGTTGTCTTTTGTGTGATTCTTACAAACAAAGTAAAGGGGAATGGATTATTATTAGAAAGATTTTTTATAGTTTCTTGATTTTATGTTTATTAAGTGCATGTTCTCATGAGGGCGTAACTGAGATCGACATTACAGAAGATGATGAAGTTCTTTCTATACAGGATGTAAAGATTCCCAGTGCCATTTTTACCTCTCATAAACAAAATAGTGTAATTGATGAAGAGGAAATGAGATTAAGCATAAAAACCTATCTAGATAGCCATGATGAATTATTAAACGCTAGTGAACCATTTCAAGATGCTATTGATGAAGAAAAGGAATTAACTAAAGAAGAACGAGAGAAATTAGACAAAATTAACAAGCTTATAAAAGAAAATGATGAGAATTTTTCTGACTATATTTTAAATAATACATTACCTGAAGGGTATCTAGAAGAGTCTAAAAGAATCAGCAGATATATTGTTACTGTAAATGAGACCCTTGATGAACTCAATAAGATGCTAGATGATAATGGAGACTTTCCAGAAATAAACGTTGGAGCAATAATTAAAAATTCTAAAATAGCAAATGGGAAGGAACAGAAAAAAATAGAAGACTTCCTTGATGAGAAAAAGATTGATACGAAAGCATTTGGAAGAGAATAGAATGATAAATAACAAATTTTTATTAAGCTACCCAAGTATTTAGAAAAAGATGCGATACTTACCCTTTGGATTTACTTAGTCTAAAGGGCCTTTTTGTATTAAAAACGAAAGCACTATTATAGGTAAATGCAAGAAGACTGTAGCAACTCTTTTTAGAAAGTTAAGCTACAGTCTAGCAAGTAATTAATTTTTCTATTTATTATTTAAAATTGAAAACTTCAGGATTAGCACCATAATGGAAATCCTCATTTAAAGCAGAAATTTTTTCAACATCTTCATCAGTCAATGTAAAATCAAAGATATCTAAATTTTCACGAATACGAGAAGGTGTCATTGATTTTGGAATTGTAATAACATCGTTTTGTAAATCCCATTTTAAAATAACTTGAGCAGTCGATTTGTTATATTTTTCGGCAATTTCAACGAGTGTAGGGTCATTTAGAATTTCTCCATTCATAAGTGGTGACCAAGCCTCTACTTGAATGCCATGTTTTTTACAGTATTCACGAACTTCTACTTGTGTTAAGCGTGGTTGGAATTCGATTTGATTGACGGCAGGTACGATTGTTGTATTTGCTAGTAATTTTTCAAGATGATGTACATGAAAATTACTTACACCAATTGTTTTTACACGTTTACTGTTATAGAGTTCTTCAAGCGCTTTATATACTTCAATGTAATTATCATCTTGACCTGGCCAATGGATAATATATAAATCTAGATAATCTAAACCTAATTTACGAATACTTTCTTCATAAGCAGCAATGGTTTCATCATATGAAAGTCCATCATTCCAGACTTTAGATGTAACAAATAATTCGTCACGCGTTACGATTCCTTCATCAATTGCTTTTTGGATACCACGCCCAACACTTTCTTCATTTCCGTATATATGAGCTGTATCAATATGGCGATAGCCTTCTTTAATAGCCAGCGTCACCATTTCAGCTAGTTCATCACTATCTTTTACTCTAAAAGTACCGTATCCAACAGCTGGAATATGTACACCATTATTTAGTGTTACTGTTTCGTTTGTCATAACAATCATTCCTCCTTTATAGAAACATATTTTACCATGATATGAAAAGAATATCTAAGAATTGAAATGAGATTTGAAGGATAAAAGAATAAAGTCCAATTTCCTGGACAATTTATGGGAAATTAAAATCATATTAGGCGTGTTTTTGGCACATGATAAAAGTAATTGGCTAATTGTTTTCTTTTAAAAATGAACAAGAGGTGTGATTTACTTGAAACGAGATTCAGCTTTTTCCTTTCAAAAGACGACACTTATGCATATCATGGATACAATTGGATTGGGTCTATTTGTAGCAGCATGCGCGTATTTAATATTTAACTGGTCTAGTTTGCCTGCTGAAGTACCCAAATACTTTGGGATGAGCATGGAAATCTTACAGTATGAATCGAAATGGACGTTGTTTTTATTTCCGATGATTACATTTTTGATCATGATTGCACTTCAAATCTTGGAGAAACATCCTGATTGGCACTATTTTCCGATAGATATCAAAAATTCAAATATTGAAAAAGAAGTAAAGCAAAGTGTATTAATGATTTCTTTTATTAAAAATATGAGTAGTTTATTGCTAGCTATTTTGGTATGGGAAACGATTCATATTGCACAAGGGAATAACGCAATATTAGAAGGTGTCATTTGGAGTGTAGTTGCTTCTATTATTATCATTCCTACCTTAATGACTGTTATAGTGGCCTTAAATGAGGAAAAAGATTAAAAATGACTTGATCATTTTTTTTTATAAGATAACTCAACTCTAAATAAACCGAGTCCATTATTATTTGATACTTCATCCACCAATTGCTTTATCTCCGATTTAATATTTTCATTTCCGTTCGTATTATTTAAATAAAGTAATACCGATTTATTTTCATAAGAAAAGATTGAATAGCCAGCAAGTACAGCATCATAACCATGTTGATTTAATGCAATTTTTAAGTCCTCTTCGAAGTTAGAGCTAGTTATTTTCTTCAACATTTCGTCCATATTTCCAGTGTCCTTTTGTGTAGCTACTTTTGTTTCGGCAATCGTGGGAGTTATATTTTCTTTTTCGGAGAAAAAATTAAACAAGTAAGAAAAACAGCTTACTATTAATATAATCGTACCTATTAGAATTATCTTTTTCTTGTTAATCTATATACCTCCTAAACGGTTCCATTAATAATCATATGTATGTATGAATTATGAACAAAATAACAATAAAAGCATTCCGTTTTGCACCCTATTCATTGCTCAATTTTTAAGTCATTGATAAGATAGAATAGATGGTTTATCCACCATTCTTATAGTATTGGAGAATTGAAATGAATATTTTAAAACTTTTATTATTTTACGTAATCATTCTAGGTATTGGCGGGATTTTTACTTGGCTTAATGTTCCAACAACATACTCGCTTCTGTTCTTTATCTTTTTAGCAATCGCTGTAGTGGGTTATTATGCTTATACGATGACTGCGTCTAAAAAGACAAATGCGATTTTACGTCAAGTCCGTTTCCAAAAAAGCAATCCTATATATGCACATATATTAGCGATTAAAGAAGGAACAAAAGAAGATGAAATAGAAGCACTAGATAAACTCATCAAAAAAAATAAAAACAATCATGATGGTCGCATGGATTATGAATTCCAACGCGCAGTTCGTTTAGGTGATTTCGCAGGTGCTAAAAAAATTGCCGATTCCATGAAAAATGGTCCGTTAAAGTCATATAACCAAGCTTATGCAGAAGCACTCGCTGGCAAATATGGAGTTGCACGAAATAAGCCATTTTATCAATCTTGGATGAAACACAGCATAGAAGCAGTGATTGCAAAGAAACAAAACAACAAAGAGCGTTATCAATCAGAAATGGAACAAGCTGTGGAAGAATCTAAAGGAATCCAACGATTGACCAACCAAGTAACTTTAGAAAAAACATTAAAAGAGTGGAAATAACAGCAATATTGTAAGATGAACATGTAAAAGGGATACTATTTTAGGTATCCCTTTTTTGATGGAGTTCGAACAACTCTATTTTTTGTTTAATATTGTTTGACAAAGTACTTTGAAAAATAGATTATTATATTAAAAATTAGTCAATATAGAAACTAGGCGGAAAAATGAAGAAATTTTCAGGATTATTGAAAGACTTGCGGAATTTTTTCTTAACATTCATGATCATGATTTGTTTAGTTATTAGCTTTCGTGCTATCATCTCACCTGAAATTGTCATTGGACATAGTATGGAAAACAGTTTACACGAGGAAGATTATTTATTATCTAATCGGCTCGCATATAGTTACGGAGATCCTAATTATAATGATATCGTGAGTTTTGATGCAGAAATTGTAGCAGGTCATGACTTGTTCATAAAACGAGTAATTGGTTTACCCGGAGATCATATTCAGATTAAAGACAATGTACTTTATCGTAATGGTAAAGAAATCGACGAACCATATATTAAAGAACCAATGGTGACGAAAGATCTTGATGTGAAAGTTGGGGAAAGTGAAATTTTTGTAATGGGGGATAATCGGAATAATTCAATGGATTCCAGAGACTTTGGACCAATCAATTATAAAAAAGAAGTAAAGGCGAAGGTCATGATTCGCCTAAAACCTTTTAACCAGGATTTTAACTATACAAAGTAGTCATTTTGATGAAAACATTATTACTCATTTTAAATTTGGTGTAGAAAATCCATGAATTCTGGAAATACTATAAACAGTTATAATAAAGGAGCTGTTTATATGAAAAAAATCTACATTTTTTTAACGTTAGTGCTTTTGTCAATATTGGTAGTTGGGTGTAAAGGTACTGATGATAATGCAACAAATGTAAGTGAAAACGCACCAGTATCAGAAAGTGGCGCAAATAAGCCAACTGAAGCAGACCAATCTGGTGATAATAATTACTCGTCTGTAAAAGATCCGAATAATATACCATTTGCGTTTTCTGAATTTGATTTGGATGTAGATTATAAAGGAAATCAATCCTTTAAAGTGGAATATGAAAATGAAAAAGATGGAGCAGAAGCATCAGTTAAAAATGATTTGAAAAACCAAAAAATCGAAGGAAATGAAGCATATGCAGAACTTGAACCATTGTTTAAAAAACTAACTTTCACTTCGCAATCAACTGATGAAGATGTAAAAAAAGAAATTTTGTCTGTTTTTAATATTAAAGAAGAATATGTGAAAATTGATCTTGATGTTAAATTTGCTGATGGAGTAGAAAAAGAATATACTTTCCACCCTTAATGACCAATGCCTTAAAAATTGATTCTAAATCAGTTTTTAAGGCATTTTTATTGAATAATGAATGATTCGATTTTGAAAAGGAAATAGTAGGCTTAGTAACTGAAAGGAGCTGTTTCCTTGATAAATAGTAAAAACTATCTGGCTTTAGTATTCATATTATTCATATTGTTAGGTTGTGAAAACAACGAAAATGCTACAAACAAAGAGCAAATGTTAGCTGCTATAGATAATCATTCCGTTAATCTATCTAATAATACAAAGTCATCCAACAACTTTGAAAGTAAAGAACTACAGTTCAAAAAATTTATCTTGAATATCAATTACGAAAATAACCAATCTACCGAAATCGTATACGAAAAGAAATCAATTGGAATAGAAGCCGAAATGATAGATACTCAAACAAGTAAGAAGATCATTGGAAAAGAGGCCTTTTCAAAAATCCAACCATTACTACTTAAACTTAAACTCCATAAAGGAACACCCGCTTCCGATGTAAAGGAAGAACTTATTTCGCTATTTAATATACGAGACGATTATCAAAAAATCGAATTAGAAATAGGATTTACAGATGGATTAGAAAATAAATATGTATTCATCCCCTAACCCACTAAAGCCTTTGTTCTTTGTTTTGAAAAAACGTAAACATGGGCTTTTTTTATTATAATGAATAAATTTCTACTAAATATTTTGAAATTTCTATAAAAAGAGATAAGTATTATTGTATTGAATAATATCGAATAGTATACTACTGATTAATGAACAGAGTACTAGATCTCTGTGTACTAGCATTACTAGACAAAGGTGATATGTAGGAATATGAACTTGTTTAGTTCAGTTTTTCTGTTGTTGAGGCGATTAACAGAAGAAGTTTACTACTTTATCACAAATTTGCAAAGATCCCTTAGAAGGTCTACCAAGAAAACTATCAAATTACTGCACTTGGAGAAAGAATGGATGCATTTTTATTAAAGGGGTTAATGGAACTTATTAAGGAGGATGACTAATGAACGAAAAAAAGTATCTACTAGAGCTTGAAATTGCACTGAAACAACTAAATTCAAAGGAACGAAAAGATATAATACGAGATTTCAAAGACTATTTTGAAAACGGCAAAAAAGAAGGGAAAAGTGTTGAAGAAATCATTTCATCATTTGGTCCTGCCGAAGAAATTGCAACTGAACTATTAAAAGCCTATTCTGAGGAAGAATTTGTTCCAACTGAAGAGCTGAAACCAATTGATACAGAGCAATTTCAGAAAGTGAAAATAATGGCAGATGGCGCAAATGTCATTCTTAAACCTTCTAATGACGATAAATTCTATTATAATATTATAGATTCGAAAGAAAAAACGAATGTCCACGTCAAGAATTTGGATGGTGTACTCCATGTGAATATTGAACGTGAGGGATTTCACCGTAAATTTTGGTTTTTCAAAATTGCTGTAAATGCATTCACTGATGCGACAGTTACATTACAAATACCTGAAAAGTTATACAATCATATAGCTGTTCATAATAATAATGGTTTTATCAAACTAGTAAAATTACAATCAAAAAATGTTAAGCTTGAAACCGATAATGGACGGATTGAATTAGATAACGTTTTAGCCAATGATGGTGAATTTAAAACTGATAATGGGCGGATATGGGGAAGTCAATGTCATTTCACATCACTTTATGCAGAAACAGATAACGGTCGGATCGAGTTTTCAAATAGCAATGTCAATACATCCAAACTCCGTACAGATAACGGTCGGATTGAATTAGAAGCATTAGCTGGAGAAATTGATGCAAGAACGGACAACGGACGGATAGAAATGTACATACCTAAAATTGAACATTCACTTCATTTAGAAACAGATATGGGCCATATTCAATTATCTACCGATCAAGAAATGACAAATGGTAGTATCAGCGCAGAAACGGATATGGGGAAAGTTGAAATTTATGGTCAAAAATCTCGTAAAATCATTTATGGAAACGGTAAACCTAAAGTGAAACTAATAACAGATATGGGGAAAATTATCGTTGGATTAAAATCAGAAATTGCATAATCTCTTCTTAGTAGTAAAAAGCGTATCCAGATTTGGTATACGCTTTTTTTATAAACATGAATAAATACAACATGCAAGAATATAGAATTAAAATGAAACTTAATTTTTACTTAATCGTACTAAAATAAGGATATATTATATTTCAACTTTAATTTACATAAAAGGACGGGATTATGAATGGGATTGATAAAGGCAGGAGTTGGCTCTGCAAAAGGCGTTTTAGAAGATCAATGGCGCGAATATTTTTACTGTGAAGGATTATCCAAAGAAATTTTAGTTACTAAAGGTGTTAAGCGTAAAACAAAACGTGGTTCAAACAAAGGTAACGATAACATCATCACAAATGGCTCTATTATCGCTATCAACGAAGGCCAATGCATGATGATTGTCGAACAAGGAAGAGTTGTTGAAGTTAGTTCAGAACCTGGTGAATATGTATATGATATTTCAACAGAGCCTACTGTATTCTATGAAGGGGATTTTAAAGAGAATATCCTCCAAACATTTAAAGAAATCGGTAAACGTTTTACATTTGGCGGAGAACCACCAAAAGATCAACGTATTTACTTTTTTAATACGAAGGAAATCATGGGTAACAAATACGGAACCCCTAGTCCAGTTCCTTTCCGCGTAATTGACCGCAATATCGGATTAGATATTGATATTTCTATAAGATGTCACGGAGAATATTCTTATCGAATTGTGAATCCGCTCCTTTTTTATAAAAACGTTTGCGGCAATATACAAAGTGAATATCACCGTGACGAAATCGACAGTCAGTTAAAAACAGAGTTAATGACAGCTCTTCAACCAGCATTTGCGAAAATTTCAGCATCTGGAGTACGTTATAGTGAAATTCCAGCACACACGATAGAATTAGCGTCAGCACTAAATGAAGTACTATCAAAAAAATGGCTAGAATCACGAGGAATTGCAGTTGGTACCTTTGGTATTAATTCTGTAAAGGCTTCAGAAGAAGATGAAGCGATGATTAAACAGCTCCAAAGGAATGCAGTATTCAGAAATCCTTCAATGGGCGCTGCACAACTAACAGGTGCTCAAGCAGAAGCGATGATGAAAGCTGCTGAAAATGAAAATGGGGCTCTAGGTGGTTTCATGGGGATGAACATGGCACAACAAGCTGGTGGCGGTAATGCTAGTCAACTTTATCAAATGGCTTCCCAACAAAACCAAACCACTCCACAAGCACCTCAAAATCAGCCATCTGTTGATACATGGAATTGTGCATGTGGTCAAAAGAACACGGGGAAATTCTGTTCGAACTGTGGTACAGCAAAACCGACTGCTGAAGGATGGCATTGTACTTGTGGCACTGTAAACAAAGGTAAATTCTGCTCTAATTGTGGTACAAAGAAACCGCAAGGAACACCGACCTATATTTGCGATAAATGTGGTTGGAAACCAGCTGACCCGACCAACCCACCAAAATTCTGCCCAGAATGTGGAGATCCATTTGATGACCAAGATAAGCAATAGGAGGGTAGAAGCATGTCCGAACAATTGAAAAAGGCAAAAATTGATTTTGATGCGGAATGTCCTTCTTGCGGAGCATCCATCGAGTTTAATCCGGAAAACGGTAAGCTAACATGCCCCTATTGTGGTCATGAAACAGAGATAGCAAAACCAGAAGACCAGAAAGAACAAGTTGCGCAAGAAATGGATTTTTATACAGCTGAAAAACGAGGGAATTTTGACTGGGGAGTTGAAAAGAAAACTGTTAGTTGTAGTGAATGTGGTTCAGAAACAGTTTATGATGCACTACAAGTAGCAGACACATGCCCTTATTGCGGTTCTCATCAAGTTATGGAAGCCTCAACGGTTAATACACTCGCACCAAATGGTGTTTGTACTTTTCAAATTACAGATAAGGAAGCAGGCGTAAACTTTCATAAGTGGTTAAAGAGAAGAATCTTTACACCACGTGCAGCAAAAATAAGTGCAAAACCAAATGCCTTTAAAGGAGTCTACCTACCCTATTGGACATTTGATACGAAAACAGGCTCTCATTATACGGCAAGTTATGGGATAGACCGAGTCATTAAAGAAAAAGATGGAGAAACGAGAATCGAAACCGATTGGTATATGACTTCAGGTTTTTACCAAGAATTTATAGACGATCAACTAGTCAGTGCATCAACACGTTATGACCATGATATGTTGCGAAAAATCGAACCATTTAACTTATTAGACAATAAATCCTATCAACCAGAATATGTATCTGGATTTTTAGCAGAGCGTTATAGTATAGGTTTACAAGATGGTTGGAATATTGCCCAACAAGACATTCATGACCATATTCGTTCCCAAATTGCATCTAAAGTTCGCTTTGAGTGTGGCGCAGACCATGTAAGGAATGTTCAATTTTCAACAACTTATGATAATATTACGTACAAATATCTTATGTTGCCTATTTGGCTATCATCTTTCCAATATAAAAGCAAAGTTTATCAGTTTATGGTAAATGGGCAAACGGGTAAAGTAGGCGGAAAAGCACCTATTTCACCAATACGTGTAGCCATTGCTGTGATGCTTGCGGGTGTAATGATTGCGATTTTTGCCTATTTCTATGGGGACTCGGAACAGGCTTTAAATGTCATAACATCTATTATGAGCTATTAAATTATATAAAAAAGATAGTAAAAAGCCTCGTCGTAAAAAGACAAGGCTTTTTACTATTTATAGGTCACCGCAGTTCCAGTAGCGACGCACATGAACATTCCATCATAAATAGGAGAAGTTGAAACATCAACGTCTATTAATGCGTTTGCACCAATATTTCTCGCAAGCTGCTTCACCCCATCTAATGTCAATTGCTGTGTTTCTTTCATTTTAACTTCATAAGCAGTACAATGGCCGCCCATAACATCGGTTAAAGAGTTTAAAGATTCTCGAATAATATTAACTCCTATGATTGTTTCACTACTTAAAGTCCCATGATAAGACTCAATTGTTTTACCTTCAATCGTATTCGAAAAAGAGACTAGCAAATGAATCATCTCCTTCATATGGAATAATTGTATTAGTTAATTGTATTTAACTTGATTAGAAAACATGAAAGCGATTTTTTAAACAGGGAGTTTCAAAAGTGAATACTAATTAAGAAACAAGTAATTATAAAAAATTATTAACACTTCCCACTTTCTTGCATATATTAATATATAAGAATATAATTATATAGTAAATTAATTAAAAGAGGTGATATGATGAATCAGCTATTAATCATGGAAAAGCAATTAAAAGCAGTTAGTGATGCTAACCGATTAAAATTGTTAGCGAGTTTAAAGAACGGCGAGGTCTGTGTATGTGATTTAGTTGAAATCTTACAAGTTTCTCAGCCAGCTGTTAGCCAACAACTACGTAAATTAAAGGAGGCTGACATTATCTTAGAAAGAAAAAAAGGGACTTGGAAGCACTATAGATTAAATGATATTCAAGCACCTTATATCCAAACAATCATCGATGAGTTGGAGCCTATCTCAATACACAATTGTGCTTGTACTATTGAAGAAGGTGAGGTTTAACATGGAAAAACCATTAACAAAACAGTTATCATTTCTCGATCGTTATCTAACATTATGGATTTTTCTTGCAATGGGTTTAGGTATTTTACTAAGTATTATAGTTCCTGATTTTAAGGATACATTAGATAAACTATCCGTCGGTACTACATCAATTCCGATTGCAATTGGCCTTATTGTTATGCTTTATCCTCCACTTGCTAAAGTGAAATATGAAGAAATGTGGAGAGTATTTAAAGATTGGAAGATATTATTACTTTCTTTATTACAGAACTGGCTTTTAGGGCCATTTTTAATGTTCTTCTTAGCCATTATTTTTCTACATAATTATCCAGAATATATGGCAGGGCTTATCTTGATTGGTTTAGCACGTTGTATTGCGATGGTTATCGTATGGAATGATCTAGCACGAGGCGATAGCGAATATGTAGCTGGCTTAGTTGCTTTTAACTCCGTGTTCCAAATTCTATTCTATTCAACTTTTGCTTACTTCTTCTTGAATGTGATGCCTGGTTGGTTTGGTATGGAAAACTTATCTGTTTCAATCTCTATGTGGGAAATCACCAAAAGTGTTCTGATTTATTTAGGCATTCCTTTTGCAGCAGGGATTCTCACACGTGTTATTGGGATTAAACTTAAGGGAAAAGATTGGTATCAAGAAAAATTTATCCCTAAAATATCTCCACTTACTCTAATTGCTTTGTTGTTTACAATCATCATGATGTTCTCATTAAAGGGAGATAAAATTGTTGCTCTACCATTAGACGTATTACGTATTGCAATCCCATTATTGATATACTTCTTAATTATGTTTATTGTTTCATTCTTTGCATCGAAAAAAGCGGGTGCAAGTTATCCAGTAACAGCAGCACTCTCTTTCACAGCTGCTAGTAACAACTTTGAATTAGCGATTGCTGTGGCCGTAGCTGTATTTGGTATTAATAGTGGCGAAGCATTCGCAGCAGTTATTGGACCATTAGTTGAAGTGCCTGTCTTAATAGCACTTGTAGGAGTGGCACTAAGATGGCAGAAGAAATACTTTAAAATTAGGTTGTAAAGGAATATTATTCTAGGAAGTTTCTGCTATCGGTAATCATATTAAAGAATAAGCTAAGATTTTTACATTCATATAAATTGCTTATGTAAGGAGCGGGAAAGATGAAAAAAATTGAAATCTATGACCCAGCAATGTGCTGTGATAGTGGTGTATGTGGACCATCTATTGATCCCGAATTATTGCGTGTTTCATTTATTGTAAAAAACCTTGAAAACAAAAACTATCCAATTACACGCCATAATCTATCAAGTGACCCACAAGCATTTGTCGACAACTCAGAAGTAAATGAAATGCTTACTTCTGTTGGAGTAAATGAGCTACCTTATGTATTTTTGGATGATAAGTTGATGATGACAAATCGTTATCCAACAAATGAAGAGGTTGCAAAATGGACTGGGTTAGAAATCTCAGAATTAACTAAAAAGCCGAAAGTACGATTATCTCTCCATACAAAAGGTGGCGGTCTATAATGGAACGCTTTACAAAATCACATTATCCTAAGTCCAAATATGTATTTTTTACTGGAAAAGGTGGTGTGGGTAAAACTTCTGTTGCAAGCAGCTTAGCTTATTCAGTTGCTAATGATCAAAAACGAGTTTTATTAATTAGTACTGACCCAGCCAGTAATTTACAAGATATTTTCAATCAGCCTTTAACGAATGAACCTTCCTTGATTCAAGGTACGACGTCGTTATATGCATTAAATTTAGATCCTGTGCAAGCTGCAAATGATTATAAGGAACAAGTAATAGCTCCTTATAGAGGGAAATTACCCGATGTAGCCATTCAATCTATGGAGGAGCAAATGTCAGGAGCCTGTACTGTTGAAATTGCAGCTTTCAATCAATTCTCAGCACTCTTAACAGATCAAAAGGTTCAAGAAGAATTTGACATCATTATTTTTGATACAGCCCCTACTGGTCACACTTTGCGCTTACTACAACTTCCAATGGCCTGGAGTGGATTTTTAGCTGATAATTCATCTGGAGCATCTTGTCTAGGACCTCTAGCTGGATTAGAAGGGAAAAAGCAAATGTACAAAAAGGCAGTTGACGTTTTATCAAATGCCGATCTAACTACATTAATACTTGTTACACGTCCTGATACTAATCCGTTAAAAGAGGCTGCAAGAGCATCAAAAGAACTTTCAGATATTGGAATTGAAAATCAACAGCTAATAATTAATGGATTACTAGAGGTTCCTGATTCAGAAGATGCTTATGCTAGTGCTTTCTATAAGCGTCAACGTTCAGCTATGGAAAATATGCCTGTAGAATTATCAAATTTACCTACCTATACCTTGCCGCTCGTTCCATACACCATTACATCATTAAATCGAATGGGTGCTTGGTTCAATAATATAGACATCAATGAAAGCTTACCTGATATTACAAGTGAGGATTATTCACCCCATTCATTATCGATTCATCAGTTAATCGAGGAGATTATGGAAGATTCGAAACGTATTATTTTTACAATGGGAAAAGGTGGCGTTGGTAAAACCACAGTCGCAACACTTGTCGCTTTAGGACTTGCAGAAAAAGGTGAGCGCGTTCATTTAACAACAACAGATCCTGCTGCACACATTAAGTGGGTATTAGGAGATAATAAGCCAGCAACATTAACGATTAGTAATATTGATCCGAACACAGTTTTGGAATCTTATAAAAAAGAAGTATTACAAAAAGCATGTGAGTCAATGGATGAGGATGGGCTTGCCTTTATACGAGAAGATTTAGAATCTCCTTGTACGGAAGAAATCGCTGTATTTAGAGCGTTTGCTGAAGTTATTGAATCCCACCCCGATGAAATTATCGTAATAGATACGGCTCCTACTGGTCATACCTTGTTGTTACTTGATTCTACGGAGAGCTATCATAAGGAAATAAGTCGTACTTCAGGTGAGGTTCCAATTGCTATACAGCATTTGTTACCTACATTGAGAGATAAAGATAAGACATCGATACTTATTACAACATTACCTGAGGCAACACCTGTTTATGAAGCAGCTCGTTTACAAAATGATTTAAAACGTGCGGGATTAAATGTTTCCCATTGGATTGTCAACCAATCATTTATCAATATAAAGACAGTAAATCCTTTACTATCTCAAAAGGCAAAACATGAAGTTAAATGGTTAGAGAAAATCAATACTTTATCAAATAATCATACTGTCATAATCCCTTGGAGTCTTAAAGAACCAACAGGATTAGATGGATTACACACATTATTGGAGGAAAAATAAAATGAAAATGACTGAAAATGCAAAACAATATATCTTAAGTGCGATGAAAGAAAATAATGCTGATACACTTCGCTTTTATGGAGTTGCTGGATGTTGTGGTATGAATCTAGCTGTTGGACTCGTGCCAGCTGAAGAAGGCGATCAAATCGAAAAAGTAAACGATGTTAATATTGCAATCATGCCTGAAATGGCCCAAGAGTTACAAAATGTAACGATTAATGTAGAAGAACAAGATGGAGAAATGGGTTTAGTATTAGAGGGCTACGCACCAAGTTGCGGTTGCTAAGGATATAAGATGACAGTTAATCATGCTAGCACATTATCGGTAGATTATTTTATACGTTATTTGGAGCTTGTGATGAATGCAAGGCAATTTTCTTTAAAAGAAGCAAGTCAATATATGACTGAACAATTTTTTCGAGGTAACCCTAATTTATATGGAGAAAACACCGCCTTACATTTTAAGAAAGCAATAGAGCAAATAGAAAAGAAGGGGTATTAAATGAAAGAAATTAAACTGTTTAATATAACAAAGCAATCATCTTGCTGTGGGGCAGAATCTACTACGACTTCATGTTGTTCATCAGAAACAGTAAATGAAACATCTTGCTGTTCTTCTCCTGAAGTTAAGATGACAGAAGCGACTAACCCAATACAATTTAATTTGGATTTACCAGTTGCTATTATCGGTGCTGGTCCTATTGGTCTTGCAGCAGCTGCAAATTTAGCAATACAAAAAGTACCATTTATCGTTTTAGAGTCAGGTCAACAAGTAGCTGAAAATATTCGTAAATGGCAACATGTGCATTTGTTTAGTCCTTGGCAATACGATATAGATAAAGCTGCACGCAAGTTATTAGAAGAAACGTATTGGCAATCACCTCAGGATGATCTCTTACCAACAGGTAAAGAATTAATAGATCAATATTTAAAACCATTAAGCGAATTACCTGTATTAAAAGAATCCATTCGTTACAATTCAAAAGTTGTATCTATTGCTCGTAAAGAAAACGATAAAATGAAATCATTAAATCGTGAAAAACAACCATTTGAAATCTATGTAGAACGCAATCATGGTGTAGAGATAATAGAAGCTCGTGCCGTTATTGATGCAACTGGAACTTGGGAAAATCCTAATCCAGCAACATCGAATGGTGTTTGGCTTGCTTCTGAAAAAGAATGCCAAGATCATATTGAATATGGAATACCAAATGTTAAGGAAAATACAAATCACTATGCAAATAAGACAATTACTGTAATTGGTGGTGGACATTCAGCTATTAATACATTATTAGAATTAGCCGAACTTCAAATCGAATATCCACAAACAAAATTACTATGGATTCTTCGTAAAAAACATGTAGCAGATGCTTTCGGAGGAGAAGAAAAGGATGCATTAGAAGCTCGTGGTGCATTAGGTACTAAAATCCATTCATTAGTCGATTCAGGTAAAGTTAAAGTCTATACACCATTTTATACAATGCAAGTCAAAGCATTAAACGAACAATTGGAGCTTGTAGGACGTTATCATGATGAAATCATTTCTATAAAGGAAATTGATGAGTTAATCGTTAATACTGGTAATCGCCCGGACTTTTCAATTGAGCAAGAACTCCGATTATCTATTGACCCAGCTACAGAAAGCGTAGAAGCACTTGCACCACTCATCGATCCAAACGTTCACAGTTGTGGTACAGTTCGACCTCACGGAGAAGCAATTCTTCGTCAACCTGAACAAGGATTGTATATTGTTGGGATGAAGAGTTATGGACGTGCACCTACTTTCTTAATGGCAACTGGGTATGAACAAGTACGCTCGATTACAGCTTATCTTGCAGGAGATATAGAAGCTTCAAAACGTGTCGAGCTTGATTTACCTGAAACTGGTGTATGTAGTACTAACCTAAATAATACAGGGGCATCATGTTGTTAAAGTAAATATGTAAATAGTTATGTTAAGTATCAAGTCGCTATATCAATACCAACAAAAAAGAGCTTGGGGCATCCAAGCTCTTTTTACTATACTGAAGTTACTCTAGGTCTAAAAATACACAAACTATTAAGAAATCAATTGAAAAATGGAGCAGTTAGTCTTTTAGTAATTTATTATTCCATCACATTTCTAGTAAACAATTGTTTATTTGTATGAACAATGATACTTATGATCGCAAACAATAGCCCCGAAATAACGAATACGACTCTAATCCCAAACAAATCTGGTATCATTCCCATAACAAGAGAACTCACGCCGAAAATCCCAGTTCCAATCGCACCTAATGATGTATAAACAGTTGCCAACCGTTCTTTTGAAACACTAGTTTGAATAACGGATTGTTGAGGAATATTCTTGATTTGCCCGAAAATACCTGTACAGAGCGCTAAAAGTAAGGCAATGATTGGACTACTATTTAGACCAAATAAGATGATGACGAAGAAACTGGCGAATGAACCGACAAATATAAAAGTTCCTAATCTCTTTTCAACAAAAGAGGAAAATTTAATACAATAAATACTCCCTAAAATCATACCTATAAAGAATGCTCCGTTGATAAATCCCCACCATTTCTCATCGACGTTCAAAGCATCGTTGACAAACACATATAAAATGGCAGCAATCCAAACCGTTCCTGCAATTGTTTCCAGAAAGTCGATCCAAGCAATCTTTCTTAATACAGGTGTATTAGATAAAGTTTTCCATCCTTCACTAATCTGTTCTAGAACTCCTTTTTGCTCAATTGGTTTATGATGTACACTTTCTAAAAGGCACATTAGGATACTTGCAATGACGAATAAACATCCAACTAACCAAACAAGTTGCTGAGAACTCATCACAAGTAGAAATAAGCTTCCTATGAACCACATAACTGCTTGTATAACCTGCGTTACAGTATCAGTCATTCCATTAGCTCGAATTAGATGTTCTGGTTTAACATAGTATGGGATTAATGTTTGTATAATCGGATTTGCGCAACCATCAAAAAAAGCAATCAATCCTATTATTATAAAGATTAAATAGTAATTAGATGCCGTAATATGCAGTAACAATATACCTAAAATAACAAGTAAAATCGTTTTTCCAATCTGCGAACAAGCCAACAACCATTTCAGATTTACTTTTCCAACTAGAATAGGTGTCAGTAGACTAGATATAAACATAGAAGTAGTAATCGTAAATGGTACAAGTGATGATGTAGTTGCAGAGCCCGTTAAAACAAAAATCGTACTTATAATACTAACCATATATAATACATCGCCTATATTAGCGATTGACTGACCTAAAAGTAATAAAGAAAAATTTCTATTAACTTTCATGGATATATCCCCCGATATTATTAATTCAATTCAAGAATAAGAGGGAATATTAAATTGGACTAATCATTAAAATTTAGCTCCTTTTCTAGCGGATAAATCTGGGGGATATAGATTTATCACAAATTGTTTAACCTTATCTTTTGTATCAATTAGTTTAATTAGATTACTTAATTCCATAAGCATTTTTGTTAAATAAGAAATCACTTCTTTAAATATAATATCACAAAATTAATAATTTTCTTATAATAAATGTTGCATCACAATTTTACCTTACTTAGATAAAACAGCAGTACATACTGAACGAAATAGGAGGATTTAAATGGGGGAGCATATTGAAATTAGAGAGATGTTAGATACAGATTGGCCAATGGTGAAGAAAATTTATGTAGAAGGAATTGCTACAGGAAATGCAACATTTCAGACTGAAGTACCAACTTTTGAAGAGTGGACTACATCACATCATCCTACATGTAGAATGGTTGCTGTAAACAAAAAGAATGTAGTTGGATGGATTGCCATAAGCCCAGTATCTAAGCGAGTTGTATATAAAGGTGTTGGAGAAGTTAGTATCTATGTGTCCACAAAAGTAAAAAACAAAGGAATAGGAACTTTATTACTTTTAAAATTGATAGAGGAAAGTGAAAAACACGGATTTTGGACTTTACAATCTTCAATTTTCAAAGAAAACATAGCAAGTATAAAATTGCATAAAAACCAAGGATTCCGAGAAGTGGGGTTTCGTGAAAAGATTGCGCAACATAATGGTATGTGGAGAGATGTTTTGTTATTAGAACGTAGAAGTAAAAAGGTCAATTGAGTTAAAAAAGATATTATGACGAACCATCTAGCTTTAGTTACGAATTCGATTCATTACATTAAAAATAAAAAACCACCCGCAACGAGGAGAGTGCGGGTGGCGATATCGAAAGTCATTGTCGAGGAGATCGAGTTCCTTTCATGACGTTCTGCTAGTGAGCATGTGCATTTTCATGCGCAATTTTAATCTCTTCTTCTAAATGGTGATGCTGTTCTGGACTATATTCTTTTTCCATTTTGGCAACGACAACTGTTGCAACTGAATTACCGATGATGTTCGTTATTGCACGAGCTTCAGACATGAAGCGGTCAACACCGATTAGTAAAGCAATACCTTCAACAGGAATCATTGGGAATGCAGCTAATGTTGCTGCCAACGTGATAAATCCTGAACCAGTTACCCCTGCAGCACCTTTAGAGGTAATCATTAAAATCCCTAATAAGTAGATTTGTTGCCATAGGGATAGGTCAACATTGTAAGCTTGTGCGATAAACATAGCAGCCATTGATAAGTAAATAGATGTACCATCTAAGTTGAAAGAATATCCGGTCGGAACAACTAGTCCAACTACTTGTTTTGAACAGCCGAATTTTTCAAGCTTCTTCATAATTAATGGTAAGGCTGATTCCGAAGAAGATGTTCCTAATACTAGGAACAATTCATCTTTAATATAATTGATGAATTTTAAAATATTAAAGCCAAAGAATTTTGCGATTAAACCAAGTACCACGATAACAAAAAGTGCCATTGTCGTATAGACACCAAGCATTAGTTTACCTAGAGACCATAATGATGATAACCCGAAGTTACCAATTGTAAATGACATAGCGCCAAATGCACCGATAGGAGAAAGCTTCATAACCATATTAATGATTTTAAAGAAGATTTCTGAAACTTGTTCGCAAAGTTTAATCACTGGTTTTACTGGTTCACCAATTGATGCAGCGGCTACCCCAAATAGAATTGCGCAGAATAGTACTGGCAATAATTCGCCGTTTGCAAGAGATCCAAAAAAGTTATCTGGAATAATGTTTGTGATAAATGCTACAAAACCATGATTTGATTCGGCAGCTTGTTTAGTGAACTGAGTAACTGCACCAGCATTAGCTGAAGATGTATCTAAACCCCTACCTGGTTGAATAATGTGAACAACAACTAAACCGATTGCTAATGCAATGGAAGAAACTATTTCAAAATAGATCAGTGCTTTCCCACCGATTGTGCCAACTTTCTTCAAATTCCCCATGCCACCGATTCCGGTAACAACTGTTAAGAAAATAATTGGAGCGATTAACATTTTGATTAATTTAATGAAAATGTCCGCTAATACTTTTAGTTGAGCAGCGAAGCTAGGGAATAATACACCAACAATAATCCCTAAAATAATTGCACAAATAACTTGTACGGTTAAGTTTTTAAAATTAATTCTCATATCCATTCCTTCTTTGTGTGTGATGTGTTTCTTCGTTGTTATCGCTTACAAAATTATCATACTCCTATAATTCTCAAATCTATTATTATGGTTATAAAACTCTTTTTGGTCATTTTGGTCTTAAAAGTTATATAGGCTTTAAATTGTCGAGTAAATTCAGTCATATCAAGCTATAAGAAAAAGCCGAGAATAAATTCCCGACTTAAAAATTTTTTCATTATTTAATCAATTAAACTCATTTTGTACTAAAACAGTATACTTAATGATTTAGCTCTGTTTGAATTTCTTTTAAAAATGTTGCGCCAACATGATTTTTATATAGCGAATAAAGTGGCTTGAATTTAAGCTTCCATTTATTTTGTTCTGCAACAGACAATGTATTTATTTTAATATGATCTTGTTTTTTTAACTTTTCTAAATCATTCGAGTTCATTTCTTTCGCCATTTGAAAATTCCACTCAGTTGCTTCTTTCATCGCATCCAACACATCTTCTTGAAGATTTTGGGGAAGACTGTTCCAAAAGTCTTCATTCATTAAAACTGAATAACCTAATAAGCCATGATTCGTTAATGTAATGTTATTTTGGACTTTATAAAATCCTTTCGAATAAATATTCGATAACGTATTTTCTTGTGCATCAATTTCATGGTTTTCAATTTCCGTATATAATTCATCAAATGATGTATTCACTGATTTTGCACCAAGTAATTCAAATTGCGTTTGTAATACTTTACTTGGCATAGCACGTACTTTTATATTCTTAAAATCTTCTAATCTTACTAAAGGCTTTTCTTCCGAAATCATTTGTTTAAAGCCATTGTTCCAAAATGCTAATCCTTTTATATTTACGTGATTCAACTGGTTAAGTAATTGTTCGCCTATACGCCCATTTAATACGTTTTCTACCTCTTCATCCGTATGGAATAAGTAAGGTAAGTCTAATACTTCCCAAGAAGGAATCGTTTTTGTCATCTTAGAAAAGGTAGGAGCAATCATTTGAACATCATTATTCTGTAATGCTTTTAACTCATTATTATCATTATAAAGCATGCCATTAGGATAAATAACGACATGTATTCGTCCATTCGATTTTTGCTCTAAAAGCTCAGCAAATTTAATAGCTGCTTGACCTTTCGGCGTATCCTCTGCCACTACATGGCTAAAATTGATCACGATTTGCTTATTTAAGCCTTGTTGTTCTTCATCCACCGGTAACGTTGAATTTTGCCAAAATTGCTGACTATAACCGATATAGCTAAGAAGCAGCACAATTGTTAAAATGGCGGTTGTTATATAAACTTTCATGCAATCACCAACATTCTGACATTTTCTTTCTATTCTAACATAATTGCAAATGTTACAATATTTATATACTAACAGATTGGAGGACGAGCGGTGAAACGAAAGCAACATCTGTCTATGAACGGCAAAATTATGTCGCTCACCTTCTTCATCATTGTGTTTTCATTTTTAGTTGCAGGGATATTTGTAATTGGGAATATTTTATCCACTAAAGAAAAGGAACTTGGAAATCAAGCTATGCTGATTGCTAGAACAGTCGCAAAGCTTCCAGAAGTTCAACATGAATTACTATCAGATAAAAAGCCTCAAGAACAAGCAAAAACCATTAATGAAACAATTGAAGGCATTCGTATTATAAACAAAGCAGATTATATTGTTGTGCTAAATATGGACCATATTCGTTTGTCACACCCTGTTAAAGATTTAATAGGCAAAAAGTCAAAAACAAACGATGAAAATGCAGCTTTTACCGAGCATTATTATTTGTCAAAGGCAAAAGGTGAGGTAGGTACGACAATTCGAGCTTTTGTCCCGATTATGGATGCTAAACACAAGCAAATAGGTGTCGTCATTGTAGGCTACAACTTACCAAGTATTTTCGAAATTTTGTATGGGATTCGAAAAGAAATTTTAGTTGCTACATTATTGTCCCTCCTATTTGGTGCATGGGGCGCATGGATCCTTGGACGTAATATGAAGAAGCAAATGTTTGATCTAGAGCCACATGAAATTGCCAAAATGTATACAGAACGGACAGAAACGTTCAACGCTATGCATGAAGGAATCATTACGATTGATAATGAGTTTACAGTTACTATATTCAATACAAAGGCAAAACAAATTTTAGGGGTTACAGAAGACAATTTAGTCGGTAAGAAAATATATGATATTTTACCTGATACACGACTACCGGAAATTCTCGATTATAATATCCCTATCTATAACAAAGAGCTCTTGATCAATCAGCATACGATTATGAGTAACCGGGTACCAATTGAAGTTGATGGTAAAACGGTAGGAGCGATTGCAATCTTCCAAGACCGTACAGAAGTAAAGAAGTTAGCGGAAGAGCTTACAGGCGTGAAAGAATTTGTACAAGCTTTACGTATTCAAAATCACGAGCATAAAAATAAGATTCATACAATCGCTGGACTCTTGCAATTAGGTCATTATCAACAGGCGCTTAACTATATTGAAGAAGTAAAAGATAAACAAGAAGAAATAGCAAACTTCTTAAATGATCGTATTAAAAACCAAAATATATCCGGTTTGTTGTTAAGTAAGATCAATCACGGGAAAGAATTAGGAATTAGCGTTGAAATTGATATGAATAGTCAACTAACTTATTTACCGGAGCAGTTAGATTTTAATGATTTTGTTGTTATTATCGGGAACTTAATTGAAAATGCTTTTGATGCATTGCAATTAGCTAAAAAAGACGAAAAGAAAGTAATGATTAGTATCGATCAGGATGATGAAACTTTATCCGTTTTAGTGGAAGATAACGGTGTCGGTATGTCACAAGAAGTAATTGAACGTATCTTTGATAACGGTTATACAACAAAAAGAAATGAGAATCACGGTATTGGCCTTTATTTAATACAAGATATCGTAAAAAAATTTGACGGTACGATAGACGTTACAAGTACACCTGGAGAAGGAACAAGTATTTATGTTACATTTTATGTATAAGAGGGGTTGAAAGGATGGACCTAATACAAGTTTTACTAGTAGAAGACGATCCGATGGTAAGACAAGTTAATCGTCAATTTATCGAACAAGTACCTGGTTATCATTTAATAGGTACGGCTAAAAATGGTGTAGAAGGCATTCAACAAATCAAACAACTTAAACCAGATCTTGTTTTTATGGATATTTTTATGCCAGAACAAGATGGTATTGAAACGTTAACAAAGATTCGTGAAAAAGGGTTAAAAGTGGATGTTATTGCTGTTACAGCAGCAAATGATATGAAGACAATTCGAAAAATGCTTCAATTAGGTGTGTTTGATTATATTATGAAGCCATTTTCGTTTGAACGAATGGAGCATACATTACAAAATTATCGTCAGTTTAAAACGAAAATCGATGGAAAGAGTGAGATGACTCAATCAGAGTTGGACCTCCTCCTTCATCATCAACAAAAGCCACATCAAACTGATACAAAACTACCTAAAGGACTTAATGCTGCTACTCTAGAGAAGATTGTCACTTATATTGGTACACAGGAGCAGTCTGTCTCAGCAGAAGAGGTAGCAAATGGTGTTGGGCTTGCGCGTGTGACTGCTCGTAGATATTTAGATTATCTTGAAAAGCAAAACAAAGTGAAGATTGACATTCAATACGGTGGTGTAGGACGTCCGGTCAATCAATATCGCTTAATTTATTAACATTAAATAGATAGGGGAGAGCGTATGGGAGAAGTGAGAGAAGTAAAAGTAGTTCCTTATGATTTCAATTGGCCAATTCTTTTTAGCGAAGAAGCAGAAAGTCTTGAACAAATACTAGTAGATGAAGTTATCGCTATTCATCATATAGGTAGTACATCAATTCCGTATATGTTTGCTAAGCCTATTATAGATGTACTCGTTGAAGTGAAAGATATTCAGAAAATAGACTCATATAATGAACAACTAACAAATAACGGTTATATTCCAAAAGGCGAAAACGGAATTCCAGGTAGGCGCTATTTGATCAAAGGAACCCTTCTCCATCGCTCACACCATATACATATGTTTCAAACAGGTGATCAGGAAATCGAACGGCATTTAACTTTTCGTGATTATTTAAAAACACATCCTGTCGAAGCAAATCAATATGCGGTGTTAAAGCAAACATTAGCTCAGCAATACCCAACGAATATTGAAGAATATATTAAAGGAAAGCATGACCTCATACAAGAGATAGATCAAAGGGCTAAAGCTTGGAAAGAAGCCTGTAGAGGAACTATTTAGCCTAAGAGGTTTTAATAACTTAATGGAGGGGGATATAGATTGATCAAAAAGATTAACATTAAGAATCTAGAAAGCGCTGAACGTGTTTTGAGTGTTCAATTTCCATCTTATAGGATAGAAGCAGCGTTACTAGATAATTATGAAATACCTCCTTTGAAAGATACTGTTGCGTCATTACATAATTGTGATGAAACATTCTTTGGATATTTTATAGATGAAGAGTTGTGTGGCGTAATATCGGTGAAACTTGAGGAAGATATAGTAGATATCCATCGTTTATTTGTTCATCCTAATCATTTGAGAAAAGGAATTGCAAAAAAACTTCTATACTTTCTTCAGGAAGAATTTCATGATGCAAAAAAAATGATTGTAACAACTGGCTCCAAAAATTCACCAGCCATAGAATTTTATCAAAAGAATGGTTTTACAATGTTAAAAGAAATAACAGTTGAAGAGAATTTATCTTTGACCTTATTCGAAAAAAATTTGAACTAAAAAGAGAGCATTAAGCAAATTGCTCTCTTTTTTTTACATAATATAACCCATGATACATGATGAAAATACCTAGAAAAATAATAATTGCAATCCAAATCGACATTTGCCAAGGTAAAAGGTATGCACCTAAGATCAATGAAGCGTTACTCAGCAAGGTAGCTCCGTTAAAGCTTAAGCTAGAAAACGCTAAGTAGGAACCTCTTTGGTCTTCTGGAATGCAATTTGCTTGTTCTGTGTTAAAAACAGGTGAATACAATAGTTCTCCAAGTGTAGCGATAAATCCTAATAAGATTAGAACAAAAAAGTTATTAGCGGAAGTTATTAAACTATAGCCAATACCATATAAGATTAACCCTATTAAGAGTATTTTCTTATTGGATAATGATTTAGTCAAATTTGCTATTAAGAAAGTAAAACAAACAACTAATAACGTATTTTCAACGTTTAAAATACTATACATCCGTACCCCTTCAATTTCAAAATTGAATATTGAAATGGTATCAAATGTTTCTTTAAGGCGTACGCTTATATAACTACTAAGAGAACGTTCAGCAGTAAATACAAACATAAACCCTAACACTAACTGTACAAAACGTTTATCCATTAATGCGGTTTGATAGCTTTGTAATAAGTCAATAAACATATTGTCATTGGTTTTCTTTCTTACTGATACTTGTTCATCTTCTAACCAGATAAAATATGCTACTGAAATACCATAAGTAATAATGGTTAAAATAGCGAATAATAAGATTTGATGATTGATGTATAGTAACCCGCCTAAAATTGCTCCAAGACTGATAGACAAATTCGTTAACCCATACTCTAATGTATAAATAGCTTTTCTATTTTTAGGTGTTGATGAATCTAAAATGATAGCTTCTAAAGCAGGACGCCCTAAATTGTTTGAGAAGATAAATAGCAAGTAAATGACCGCGAATAAGTAAATCGGTCTTTTTTCAGGAATAAGACATAGAGTCATGATTAATAGAAATGTAGGCGCAATCGTAGATGTCCAATAGAGAAGATGCTTTCGTTTAAAGCAATCTGCTAAATAACCTCCAATAATCCCAGAAATAAAACTTACAGCCACAGAGATTACTAATATAATTCCTGCATAAATTTTATTTTTCTCTTGTGTAAAAAACAACGCCATGAACGGCATCACAGAATTTGAAGCCATTCGATTGAAAAATGATGTGATTAATCGTAATTTAATATTTTGTGGTAATTGAAAAATATTCATGTTTTTCACCTCTCTCTTTTCAATAATAGTAAACTAGACTTATAATGTTAAAAATAGACAATATAGGAAATGATGTCTAGTTTTGAAAGGGTGAGAGAATGGATAGTATGCTTTTAAAGCTTTATCAAAACGTTAAGACAGGGGAATGTAAGCAACAACAAGTTGCTAATGTACTAGGACTATCACTTAAGCAAACAACGCGTTTGTTACGGAAATGGCAAGATAATGGTTGGATAAGATACATACCTGGTAAAGGAAGAGGGAATAGCTCATCTATTGAATGGCTAAAACCAGTTGAAACGATTTATCTTAAAGAGGCAATCCGATTGTTGGAAGAGGAATCTGTAGAAAATGCAGCGAAATTACTAACGTTTGATTGGTCTCCTTCAAGTAAGGAGCGGTTAACGACTCTATTTCAAACAAAAATTGGATTTATACAAGATGAAAACGATAGCCTTATCATTCCGTTACGTTTTCGATTTATCTCATTTCATCCTTTAGAGGCAATAGATGTATATAGCGCTAATATGGTCACTACACTTTATGATCGTCTTATTAATGTTGACGAAGCAGGGGACTTTACTCCAGGGATTGCGCATAGTTGGGAATGTTTAGAAGGGAAATTTCGTATTTATCTAAGAAAAGGTGTTCGTTTTCATGATGGCTCGCTGTTAACAGCTTCAGATGTTGTATCGTGTTTAGAAAAGCTTAGAAGGCATCTTAGACATGTTGACATTTGGGAACCTGTTTATCGTATTTATTCGCCAGCACCTTATGTAGTAGATTTTGATCTTCATTCATTTGCAGATTATATGCTGCCTCTATTAAGTAATACATATGCAAGTATCTATAAAGCGTACGAAGGAAATTTAATTGGAACAGGTCCTTTTTATCTTGTTGAAGATAATGAAACAAGAACGCTTATAAAGGCATTTGATACTTATTATAAAGAACGTCCACTACTTGATAGAATTGAGTTTATTCAAGTACCTACAGATTTTGAAATCATCTATCATACTTCTCAAACAGATGAAGCAGATGAGTTGTTTGAAGTGAAAAGTGATTCTGGATTTGGTGTAGTTGTTATGAATTATTGTCATGAATCTCCGCTTGAAAATCCAGATTTACGTCATTATATCCATCAAATCATTGCAAAATATCGTCATGAAATAGCTTCACATGAAAGTTTTAAAGGCTCTTATTATCCAAATGCAGAAGGGTTTCAGTTGGGGAATAGGGAAGCGTTTAACATTCCTCTCGTAAAAGAAAAGCCACGTATATATAGACCTCTTAAAATGCAAGTAGTTAACTATACGAAGGAAATGTCATATTGGTTGAAAGAGAAAATAGAAGCAGCTGGTATTCAGATAGAGATTGTTCATAAAACGTTTAATGATGCCCTCTATGGGAATTTAAAAGATATTGAAGCGGATATTACTATATTCGGTGAAGTATATGAAGTGAATCCACAATATTCGTTCTTTCATTTAGTAAAGGGATTAGATTATTTAATTTCAGAAGTATTTTCTGTCGATTCTGATATAAAGGAATTATCCTCAAACTTTAAATGTACATCGATTGCAAATTGGAAAGAATTAAATCATCAAATCGAAAAAATGTTAATCGAAAAGTCGATCATGATACCACTTTACTATTCAAAAAGAATGATACCGTTTACTACAGATCTTCAAAACATTTCTATAAAAAGCTTTGGTTATGTAGACTTCTCAAGTTTATGGTTGAAACCACATATTCTTTGAATGGCTTTAGCAAAGAGGACTAACTTATATAAAAATAACCATCATACCGATAATATGATGGTTATTTTTATAGTATTCTTTCAGCAGATTTAGTTTTTAAATACTCCAAAAATGTTTGGACATCTTTCTTGGATTTTAATATGATAATTTGTTTATTTTCAGGCAAGTCATGAAGCTTTCTTAAAATATCAGGTCTTTTCATCTTAGGATAATTCCATATCCATCTTAAAAAATCAAAATCAAATTGTTCTATTTATATCAAGAAAGATGATTGTATCTGCTGCATCCATCCTAATATCCAATGTCCCTCCATAATTTCCATCAATAAGCCATTCATCTTTTTTGACTAGATCTGTTTGAATGCTTATTTGTTCTTCCTTTGAAACGCCTTCCCAATTAGGTTTCCAAAATATCGCATCTAGATGGTATACCTGTATGTTTAAAATATTGCCTAACTGTCTAGCTAATGTAGATTTTCCTGAACCTCCTGAACCGATAAGCATAATCTTTTTCATAAAAGTCTCCTTATGAATAACTATTGTTGAAGTAGTACGATTACATTATAAACCTAACAGATAATAACTTTTATTGTAATTTTAATAAAATGTAAAGAAATTGAAATAAAACTTAATTCTAATGAAAAAATGTGGCGTATTTTTAAATAATTTGAAAAATTTGTATCACTGATGTTTATTAATCATATAAATAAGGGAATAGTGTGTAGTAGAAATAGAGGATAGGAAAGGGGGATCAGTATTGTTTTTGGTTTATATCGTACTGATTTTATCTACATGCTTAATCCCGTTAGTATTAATCGATATGAGAATAAAAGTATCAGAGAAACAATTTGAAAAGGCCATAAAAAATTTAGAATCGATGGATGATAATGTAAGTATTAATATTCAAAAAACTATACAGAATTCATATCAAATAACAGAATTAAAAACGATGATTATACACATATACAAAACCATGAAATGGAAGATTCGAAATGGATATACAAGGATAAAGACGCACAAGAATAACGAAAAGACATAATTAATATACGGAGCATTTGGTGTGAAATGCATTTGATAAAGATTAATTATCAAACAAATAAATAATACGGTGAAAAACTTCAGTATATAAAAATGCTGAAGTTTTTATATTGTTTAAAAACTTAAAATATCTCACTATTTCAAGTATACTTTTGGAATGAAACGTAACTTCCTAGAATTTATATTATGACCGGGGCGTAGTTTAGAATAGCGATAAACACTATTCTATTCTGAATCTATGACGACTTTTTTTCACTTCTTCCATATCGATGTATTTTACACTATATTCAATTACATCGTTTATAAATAAATGATGTTTTTTCGCAAATATTTTAACCTGTTCGAGTAATTCTGAATCGTATGTAGTTTTATATTGTACACGATCTTTAGGACGGCACTTCTTATCAAACGTAATAGTATCTAGCTCTATTAGATTTTTCAGACCAGATTCCAATAAATAATTTACATGGGTGTCATTTTCAACAGCAATCTTATCTAATTGATTTAATAATGATTTACTAATATTTGTTCTAAATTTTACTCTTGCTGTATCAATTGATTGATACAATTTACCGTTTATATTTTTCCACATTGCATTCAGTCCTTATTTTAAATTTTATGCTTTAGCATAAGCGCTTTTTTATTTGAAATATAGTGTTCTGGTACATTATTATAAATAATTTTGGCTAGTCTTGGTAAAGTATTTTTTCCTTTCACCCATACTCGGAAAATTTTACGATTAGCTTGAGTCATTTCGATTGTAATTTCAGATCGTAAACCCCAATTTTGAAATACTGATAATAAACCATCTGCAAATTGTTCACTAGCAGTCGTTATATTCATTACATAACCTCTTTTTTGAACCCACCCATCACCATCTATTACTCCTCTAATAAATGATGGTAAAAACTCTTCTGGAACTTCCGGAAACGGTACAGTTAACGACTTTTTAGATGTAATTCCTAAGTTCTGAAGATCATTTTTAATGATTTTTGAATTGATCAATAAAGTTGGCACAGTTCTTGTTGGACCTGTTGGTGCAAGAACATAATCTGCATCCATATAATTAGCGATTTCTTTTAATATCGTTTCACCTTTTTGTGAAAAAGATATTGTTTGCGTACCTTTGTGTACACATCCATCTGTGATAAACATCCCTAAAACCCAAGCCATCTCATGTGTCCAATCTTTAAAGAAATGCTCATTTACTTTATGTTTTCTTGGTACACCATTTAATTTTATTCCATGTTTATTGATCACATTTCGAATAGCACGATTCGTTAAGCCGATAATAGACGATAATTCTTTGTCCGAAAGTCCACTTTTATACAAACAAATAATATCTTCATCTGTAATACCAGGTTTTCTAGGCATAGCT
Source organism: uncultured Rummeliibacillus sp. (assembly GCF_934216135.1). Classification (NCBI taxonomy): domain Bacteria; kingdom Bacillati; phylum Bacillota; class Bacilli; order Caryophanales; family Caryophanaceae; genus Rummeliibacillus; species uncultured Rummeliibacillus sp. The sequence continues at coordinate 135,209 of NZ_CAKQBI010000003.1, forward strand.
ATCCCCTTTCTTTCCATAGATAATTAGTGATTTTCTACTTGAGATACACTAAATACTTCTTTATTTATATAATGCGAACTAACGTTCTGTTGGTCAAGAAAAGTGCTAATTTCATCTTCTTACTTCAATATTACATCTTCATTGTCTACTTACATAGTCAATATAACGCTAAAAACTACTTATCTAGGTTAAAAATAATAAAAAAGTTGCTGCCCGCAAAATACAGACAGCAACTTCAAGTACCTATGATTTAAAAATAAAGAGATTTATTAAATTTAAGACACTTGTATTTCAACCTTTTTCGGTTTCGGTGTAAACCAAGCTAAAACAAATGTGATACAAGCAAGTATAAACAAGTAGAAATATGTCTCGCCGGCTGCTGTTGCTAGTGGTGATGTTGTTGATACTTTCATTGCGTGTGTTAACTGTGTTGAGTAAATTGTGACAATGACAGCAGTACCGACTGCACCGGCTAACTGGCGTACTGTATTGTTTACTGCTGAACCATGCGACGCTAATTCGCGTGGCAATGCGTTGAGAGCCGCTGTATTAAGTGGCATGGTGATAACCTGAAACAATCACAAAGCAAATTCATTTAATGTATCGTAGCAATTAATTCTAATAAAAGCCCAGTAAAATATTACTTTTAAGCGGTAGGTTATTCTTAATTTAATCGTTCGTGTTTAAGTTATTCCGAATTTTATCCAGCCGATGGTGAAATCGCATTTTTCAGCAATTAATACGAATGATTACTTGCTTTGATATTCGATTGTTCGTGTTTATACTTTGAATATTGTAAGCTAATTTTTAATCAAGAATGATACATACCACTTACTTCAAAAACTACTTAACTAGAATAAAGACAATAAAAAAGTTGCTATCTGCAATCGACAGACAGCGACTTTAGGTAAATGTATGTTTACAATCCCCTACACTTTTACACTACTTGCTTTCCTACCATGTACAAAATAATAAGCAGGAATTAATAAGAAGATGGCTATAGCTAAAATAATGTACATCGTATGAAAACCAAATTGTTCAACAATTAAGCCAATAACATAAGCACCGATTCCCATACCGGCATCCATGCAAACGAAAAATGTTGAAATGGCTAATCCTAAGCGATGTGGTGGTGATACTTTCACAGCAATTGTTTGCATACTAGACATTAATGTTCCGTACCCTAGAGCTAGGAATACGCCCGCCAGTAAAAGAATAAAGCCATTGTTCGCAAAAGCAATTAATAATAAGCTACTCGCAAACAATACAAAAGAAGGATAAACAACGATATTTTCACCTTTTTTGTCAAACAATTTTCCAGCAATCGGACGAGCTATAAATAAGAATATAGCGTAAACGACAAAGAAAAAAGAAGCAGCTTTTGTTAAATTGATCTCAATAGCATACGAATTAATAAAAGAAATAATACTTGAATAAGTAATACCACTTATGAACATAAGCAATGAAATTGGAAGAGCTTTTTTCTCAAAGAAATCTTTCAATTTAAAGCCCTTTTTCAAATTCTCTTTTTGTTCCGGTGTTAAATCAACCTCTGTTATTTTACCTAATGCTGTTGATACCAATGCTAGGATACTGAAAGTTATACAATAAGCGAACATCGTGTTATAACTAAAATTATTCGTAATATACAACGCTAAAAAGGGACCAATAGCTGTTGCAGCTGCCGTGCTTAATGAAAAATACCCCGTACCTTCGCCTCTTTTATCATCTGGTAGTCTTGCCATAGATACAGTTACCAAAATAGTCGTCGAAATACCAAATGCAATCCCATGTAAAAATCGAATAACCATTAAGAAACCAATGCTTGTAACAAATAAATATGTAATCGAAGCGACTAAAAATAAAGTTAATCCACTATACAACAATTTTTTACGACCTATTACATCCATAAGCCTTCCTGCAAGTAAACGAGCAAATAATGCCCCAACTACAAAAATACTTGCAGCCAATCCAGCACTACTTTCTGATGCTTTAAATTGCTGAATCGCATATACAGCCATCGACGTCATTAATAAGTAAAAGCTTAAAGCAACTAAGAAATTAGATGCTAATAAAAATATAAAATCCTTCGTCCAAATTTTTCCCTTTTCCACGTTATTTATCTCCATTTCTTGCAAAGTCAATCAATCCCAAAGCAATAATGCTCGGTTATCTTCTTTCGTATTTGAAAAACTAACTACATTTTCATTTTTCATAATCAAGTATACACCAATATTTTTAAACACTTCTATGACGAAAAAATTTTAGCTTTTAATATAACTCAACATGAAAATTGGTTAAAGTACCGTCAGAATAACGGCAATACCGTTTAAAACACTATGAATAATCATCGCAGGTATTATAGAACCTGATTTTTCATAAGTCCATGCAAATACTAAGCCTGAGATAAAGTTCACTGGTAGCGTGTTATACGTTGGAATATGAACGATTGTAAAAATGAGCGAGCTAAATAGTATTCCGCTTCTAACTCCCCATCTTAACTTCATCCATTTATAAAGAAAGCCCCGATAGAAAATTTCCTCGTAAATAGGTGAAATAATGGCTGCTGATATAAATGCAATGCTAAATGTAAACCAAGTGATATTTCTTTGTAATGACTCAGTCTTCGTATTTTCAACACCTATATGGAATAGGTACATCAACATTAAAATCATGCAATTAGTAACTATTAAAATGAATATCCAATAAATGATAGATTTCCAATAGCTTTTAGTAAACCGACATAGGCCTATTTCAAACCATTTCAAATGATGTGGCTTAAGCGCAATAAAATACACACCTAAAGTAAACACAATCGCCATTAGAAAACCAGTTGCTGTACCTGAATAAAGTCTATCCTTGAATATGTGCAGTAAAAAACTATGCAATAAATATTCGACGAAGAATGGTACAAACACAAGCGTTAATAAAAGTAATAAAGTAAATTCCTTATAAGTCCAATTCGAAGATGCAGTACTATCTTTCTTCATTCTTAAATTCCCCCTGAAAAATAAAGTATGTTACATTTAGAATAAATGGTGACGTTACGTAACCTACAAGCGTTATTTTAAGGAGGATGGATTCAATGACGTATTTTTCTACAGGAGAGGTATCGAAAAAGCTAAATATATCCTTACGTACACTGCGATATTATGATGAAATTGATCTCGTAAAGCCTACTTTAAAAGAGAATAATGGGAAGCGATACTATTCAACTGATGATCTACTGCTTCTAGAAAAGATTTTGCTACTAAAATCCGCTTCTATATCTTTAGAAGATATCAAAAAAATAATGAACCAAGTTACGATTCAAACAACACTATCCATACATAAAACGCAGCTTGAAGATAAAATCAAACACTTGCAACAATCCTTGAATCATACAAATACGCTAGTGAATATGTTGAAACTGGATGATGATATTCACTGGGAGCAATTATTGCCGCTCCTTTCAGAAGAAAACCAATCTTTGAAACTGCAAAGGAAAAATGAAGTATTGAATAAATTATTCAATAAAGAAGAACAAGAGGCTTTAAAGAAGCAACTTCCGAAAATGGAGAGTAATTCAGATCATCTATTGAAGTGGCTTAATCTAGCAAAGCGAATTGAGTTATGTATAGAGGATGGGAAAACGTTTGATTCCCCGGAAGGTCAATTGATCGCACACGATACATTACTGTTATCCAACGAAATGTTTAATGGCGATGATGAATTAGCAAAGAAATTTTGGGAAGCACGTAAATCTGAAGAGATTTCAGCTGATTTGAGCCTTTACCCTGTTAAAAAGGAAATTATATTATTTCTAGAAAAAGCAATTAATTATTATGAAAATAATTAATAAACGAAAAATAATAGTCTATAACATTTTCAATTTAAAAATCTGATATAAGGAACATTTGTTCTATATATAGAGAAATATAATAATTATACATATATTTTATGATTATACAATGCATTTTTGCTTAAATTATCATAATTTATCGCATTATTATCAAAAATGCTATTTTTACACCGATAGAACAAATGTTCTGTTTGTAAAAGATAGGATTGATCTAATCTATTATTGCTTCAAGAATGAGCTTTATAAAACTAAGGGAATTACAATATAAAAAGCCCAATTCTTCAATTCAAATGCTGAGAAATTGGACTTTTTTGTAATGATAAAAATTATCTGAGATCTTGCCAAATCAAATACTGTTATTCTCCCTCTTTTTCTGCGGCCATTGCATCAGCTCTAGTAGGATGAATCGTTCCAAATGGATGGTTAGGTGGCGTATAGATTGAATATAACTTTAAAGTAGTACTTCCTGTATTTGTTACATTATGCCATGTTCCAGCAGGGATAAAAATAGCAGAATCATCATTGACATTTTCTTTAAAGGTTAAATTATCTTTACTCTTGCCCATTTGTGCTATCCCTTGCCCCTGCTCTATACGTAAAAATTGATCGACATCAGAATGGATTTCTAGTCCTATATCTTCTCCTGGATTTATACTCATTAACGTTAGCTGTAAATGCTTACCTGTCCATAAAGTGGTACGATAATTATTGTTTTGCTTTGCCGCTTCGTTAATATTAATGACAAACGGGTTAGCACCATTATCTTTGAGCGTTTCATTATGTTGTACCATGCTGATCCTCCTTAATTGTGATATATCATTAGAATTCTCCTTTTTATTAATTTTTCATACCTTTTTTAATTGCAAATTAATCTATTAACGGAAACTTCAACATCGTCTAAATGCACGCACAATAAAACGCCGAAATGATTCATTTCGACGTTCTTTATTTGATAAAGTACTATCACCTAGATCACTTTACTTATTGAGTTTTTAGATAGATGTTTCATTTTTTCTAATTGGCGAACAGTTGGCGTTAAATTAGCAAAGAAATACGCTTCTCTAAGCTTACGTGAAGGAGCACTTCCATTAACATAACCTGCAGATCCATTATGTAGCATGTTTGCTTTCCAATGTTGCATAAGCCTAATACGAGAAAAAGCCTCTCCAATTAATGTTAGAGAGGCTTTTCTTTATATTTTTATAATGTTTTAGATAATCTTATTTAACAAGTGATTTTCCGCCAGCAATACCTGGTGTTGTCATTGCATAAGGATCTAAAATTTTATCTAATTGTTCTGCTGTTAAAGCACCAGATTTAATGCAAAGTTCACGTACAGAAGCACCAGTAGCGTATGCTTCTTTTGCAATTTGTGCAGCTAGTTCATAACCGATATGTGGGTTCACTGCTGTTATAATACCAACACTTTTTTCCACATATTCTTTAAGATGTTCTGCATTTGCTTTGATACCAACTAAACATTTTTCTGTAAATACTTTAAACACATTTGTCATAGTAGAAATTGATTGAATTAAATTAAAGAATAATACAGGTTCCATGACATTTAATTCAAATTGTCCAGCTTCTGAAGCAGAAGAAATAGTTAAATCATTACCAATAACTTGGAAAGCTACTTGGTTAACGACTTCAGCCATAACAGGGTTTACTTTACCAGGCATAATAGATGATCCTGGTTGACGTGCTGGAAGGATAATTTCAAACAAACCATCACGTGGACCAGAAGCCATTAAACGTAAGTCATTTGCGATTTTTGACATATTAATCATACATACTTTTAAATTAGCCGATACTTCTGTATAGCAATCAGTATTTTGAGTAGCATCTATTAAATTTTCCGCACCTTTTAATGGTAAGCCACTTAATACGCTAAGATTACGAACAACCGATTTAATATATGTTGGATCTGCATTCAAGCCAGTACCAACTGCTGTTGCACCCATGTTCACTTCATAAAGATGTTGTCTTGAAAGTGAGATACGATCGATATCACGTGATACTACACGACTATATGATTCAAATTCTTGTCCAAGTAAGACTGGAACTGCATCTTGAAGATGTGTACGACCCATTTTAATAATACCAGCAAATTCTTTTGATTTAGAAACAAACGCACTTTGCATTGTTTTAGTAGCTTCAAGTAATTGATTTAATAAGCTTAAAACCGCAATATGTGTTGCAGTTGGAAAAGAATCATTTGTTGATTGTGACATATTAATATGACTATTTGGGCTGATTACCTTATAATTACCTTTTGTTTCTCCCATTAATTCAAGTGCGCGATTGGCAATCACTTCATTTGTATTCATGTTAATAGATGTGCCTGCGCCGCCTTGAATAGGATCTACTATAAATTGCTCATTCCATTGTCCAGCAATAACTTCGTCACAAGCTTGAATAATATACTTACCGATATTTTTATCTAACATGCCAACTTCCATATTTGAAAGTGCAGCAGCTTTTTTTACAATCCCTAAAGATTTAATAAGTTCAGGGTGAATTCGATATCCTGTAATAGGAAAGTTTTCAATAGCTCTCATAGTTTGAACACCATAATAAGCTTCTTTTGGTATTTCTTTTTCTCCTATAAAATCTTTTTCGATTCGAAATTCAGTTGTTACCATAATCATTATCTCCAGTTCTAAGATGTAATTGCGTAAGCTCTTTACACTAAATCTTTCATATAGATAGTAACACAAATTCTCTCTAAAAAATGTTACAAAATTGATTTTATAATAGGTTGTAATATTAAAAAAATACTAAAAATACACGCTATTTTGTACATTGCTGAACAAATAGTCCATCATATATTTCAACTATTCACTCGAAATACTATATAATAGTTACATCTAACAAGAAAGGTTGAGAATTATTTATGTCAAATGTTGAGAAAATGGTTGAACACGCGCTTGAACTAAGACGTACAGGTCGATATGACCAAGCCTTAAATATGTACACAGCTGCTATTAAAGAAGAACCGTCAAATAGTAATCTATATCGAGGAATCGGGAAAGTTGCTTATCTAATGGGACAAAGTAAACTTGCAGTATCCGCTTACTTGTCAGCATTACATATTGAAATTGCGAAAATCGAACATTTTGGTTTAAACGAAGAAACACAAAAAATGTTCGATCAACTTCCGGAAGTATTAACAAAAGATTTACCGGTTATCGGGGCATTTATCATTTATTACGATACGAACACACTGCGTCACTTAGCACACGCAATTGCTGACTTTGACGACAATGCCTTAAGTCAAGAGCCAGAACTAGTAGCCTTCAAAGAAATTTATACAGCTCATTTAAAAGGTGATCAGGAACTAGCAGATATACTAGCAATTTATAATCGCACTGAAAAAGACTATACGGATCAAGAATCGACATTTTATATTCAAATTGGGAAAGAACTTGCTTTAGCGTGGATTAAGTGGGATCACTTAGGTAGTTTGGATGTAGGAAATTTATATTTTTAAGATTGATGAAGCCAACAGTCGAGTTTAACTGTTGGCTTTTAATATAGTCTTATTCCCTGCTATCAAAATTATACCTTATTTAGTTTACATAATAATATTATGTGTTAACATTGGAAGTGACAGTATATAAAAACACTCTTATCTTACAATTGATAAGAGTGTTTTCTCATTTCCTAATGATTCAGCATTTGTTGACTATAACTCTCTATAAACATCCGAATCATTAAGTTACCTTCTTTTGTTCCAATAGATTCTGGATGGAATTGTAACCCATATACGGGATAATGCTTATGTTGTATAGCCATGATTTCCCCATCATCTTTGGCAACTGCCGTTACTTTTAAATCATTTGGTAAGGTATCTGGATCAATCACTAATGAATGATAGCGCATTACAGAAACAGATTCTGGACATTTTTCGAATAGACCTGTCTGATTGAATTCGATGTCAGAAAAGAGTCCATGTTTAATTTGTTTCGCTCGAACAATTTTTGCACCAAATGCTTCACCGATAGATTGATGACCTAAACAAATCCCGAGTATAGGGAACTCAGTATACAGCTCTTTAATAATATCAACGGAGATTCCCGCTTCTGTTGGTGTTCCAGGGCCTGGAGAAATCACGATAGCTTCCGGATGTAATTTGCGAATGTCTTCCACATACAAAGCATCGTTCCGAACGACTTTAACATCTTTTCCAAGACTACTAATTTGTTGATAAAGATTATACGTAAATGAATCATAGTTATCTATAAGTAAAATCATGAGCGCACCTCCAACAATGCTTTTGCTTTGTTTAGTGTTTCTTCGTACTCATTTTCAGGGATTGAATGATAAACTACTCCTGCACCTGCTTGCACGTATGCTTTCCCTTTTGTAACAACCATCGTACGGATAGCAAGAGCCATATCCATGTCTCCAGAGATTGAGACATAACCTACAGCACCCGCATAAACTCCTCTTTTGTGATGTTCCAAGTGGTTAATAATTTGCATAGCACGTATTTTAGGTGCACCAGAAACTGTTCCAGCTGGGAGAGAGGTCGCCAATACATCTAAAGGATGGATATCTTTTTTTAATTCCCCTGTTACTTCAGAAACAATATGCATAACATGTTTGTAACGCTCTATTTGCATATATTTTGGTAACTTTACTGTACCTATTTTTGAAAGTTTTCCAATATCATTACGTCCTAAATCTACAAGCATACGATGTTCAGCAAGTTCCTTTTCATCTTGTAACAATTCCTTTTCTAACGCTAAATCTTCTTCAACAGATTGGCCTCTTCGTCGAGTACCAGCAATTGGATTTGTGGTCACCGTTCTACCGTTTACTTTCACTAAACTTTCGGGAGATGTTCCAAGAATGACATAGTCTTCAAAGTCCATATAGAACATATAAGGTGATGGATTAGTTGTTCGAAGTCTTCGATAGAGATTCATCGGATTCCCCGTAAAATCTGCTTCGAATCTTTGAGATAATACAACTTGAAAAATATCCCCCTGTTCAATATGTTGCTTTGCTTGTTTGACCATCATACAAAACTCTTCTTTTTCCATCGTTGAACGGAATTGAATTGTATCTGTATCGTCTTCACTTTGAGTGAAAATAGGAGAAGCTAGTTGTCTATCAATCTCATTTACACGCTGAATCAATTGATCATGTGTAAGTCCATCTTTTAAGAGATCAATAGCAACAATATGCACCTCTTGTTTTAAGTGATCGACAACAATAAACGTATCGTAAAACAAAACATGCATATCAGGCATTTGTAAATCGTCTTGTAAAATTTCTCCTATATTTTCATGATAAAATGCCGTCTCATATCCAAAATAGCCAATAGCACCACCAAAGAATGAAAAAGGGTATGTTTCCTCTTCAGTGGGGATTAGTTCTTTTAGCATTTCAAATGCATCTGTATCTGTTTTTAGTAGTTCATGATCTTTATTGAATAATTGATAAACATTATTAGACGAAATCATTTCTGCAACTGGATTAACTGCGATAAATGAATATCTTCCACTTTCTTCATGCTTTGCTGATGATTCAAATAACATTTTCTTTGAACCCTTTAAAGCATGGTAAATCGAAATAGGTGTAAGCATATCACCCTGAATTGTCTTCATCTCATACATTCTCGTCTCAACTGTCATTTGTTTAACTCCTTTACTAAGCTCTTCTCAACTCAATCCAGCTCATACCGCAACAATAAAAAAGTCCCCATAGAAAAAAAATCTATGAAGGACGGAATTCCGCGGTACCACCTATTTTGTAGCAATTTTGCTACCACTCACATAATAACGGTATGTGCCGGATTACCCTACTACATGTTCAAGTAATCACTCACAGGCCCATTCAATAAGGGAATGGATCGGCTTCCACCAAACGCCGACTCTCTACACCATTTCATCTTATTTACTACTCCTGCTCAACGATTTCAATTTGAAATTGTAAGTATGTTACATATTATAAACAAAGATATAAGAATATTCAATATATTATTTATTAATATGGATTTTAGTGAAAAATTTTAACATATAACGCAAATAACGTCGTGTGGTCGTAATTCGTTCTTCTAAAGAAGCAGCGATCGTCTTATAAAATGATACGCCATCATCTGTACTTCTTAAATTTCGAACCGTTCTCTTTTCATCTGGCCATGATCCCACTAAATAACCTTCATCTTCAAGTTCCCATGCAATTTGGTATAAATAGCCGTTTGATGGACACCAACCAAACAAATCTTCTAATTGCTGACCAACTTCTGCCATATAAAAACTAGAACGAGTTTGTGAAAGCTTTAAAGCTAAATATCTCACAGCATCTTTGACAGAAATCAGTTTAGAAAAATAACTCCTAAATTCTTCTGGTAATGGATGCTCAGGTCTCGGTGGTTTCTCACCATTTCTTGTTAACTCATAATAGAAACGATCTAAAACGAGAACAATCTCATGAAATCTCTCAAAATAGAGCTCGTTATACCGTTGAAGTCTATTTCTCCCAATTTCAGTTGATGTATATAAGACTTTCTTATGCATTTGTCTTGCTTGAAGTGCTCCCTCTGCTTCAAGTTGCTTCGCTATTCTAGCAACATATTCATAGCCAACTTTACGCCCTGGGAATTCATCTTGAAATTGCTGATGGATCTCTACAGAGTACTTTTCAGAATCTTGGGTTGCATAAAGCCAATAGAGAGCTAACGTATCTTTTACACTAAAGCCTACTGTTTGTTGAAAATTCTTTTCTTTCAATGACGAACCCTCCTTTTGGGCTTTTAACTATATTATACCAAAATTCTTTCTAAAAAGTGGGAAAAGCCGATAGAAATTTATTAGTTTTATCGAAATTATATTAATCAATTTAATAAAATATAAACGTAAATGGTTATTGAATTTTATAAAAGTATTGATCTTTATTTGACTGGTTGAACTAGTTACCTATCTGAAAGAAGTTATTGTTTAGTACAGTAATAAAGCACCAATGCATGTCATTGGTGCTTTGCTTTACCTTATTTAATCTCTTATTTAACAGTAATCTTATATGGCTTACTTTTAACTCCTAGACTGTTTTTTACGATTACTGTTAATACTGTTTTTTGAGGTTGATTTTTTATATACAATGAAAAGCCACCATTTGGCTCAACTTGATCAGAAGCTAGTAAACTATTATTTCTATATACATATACTTTTGAGTTAGGTTCAGCGTTGCCCCTCAAATATATTGTCATCCAAATTTTTCAACGTATAAGATGATGATTTTTTTGTTGATATAGTCTTAGTACCATTGATGATCATAATAACTTTTTTAAAAGAAGATGGATCAGACACTGTATATGTTATGGTTGCTTGATGATCTTTAACTTTTGTAATTTGGACATCATTTAAATCTTTCAATACGGAATTATAAAGCTTTGGCAATTGAGCTAAACCATAACCGTATTTAGAATCTTTGCCTTTTATCCCTAAATCCAATGCGTTAGTTTTTAATTTTTGAAGAAGCTCCGTCACTGAACTATATGGATACTTTTCTTTAAGTAATGCGAGTAGTCCTGTAACATGTGGCGCAGCGTAGGATGTACCTGTTGCATAGAAAAATTCACCCTTGCTATTGATAGTGGGAATATAGTCTCCGGGTGCCGCAAAGTCAATGGACGTACCTGTATTGGAAAATTTGCTTATTTTTTTATCTTTACCAATGGAACTGACAGCAACTACATTATTATAACGTGCAGGGTAGGTGGGTTTGTTAGATCCTTCATTACCTGCAGAGGCAACGATAATGATCCCCGCCTTCACAGCTTTATCGATGGCTTTTTTCAAACCAGCATCATCTTCATAAACACTAGATGAAATATTAATAATGTCCATTTTGTATTTTATTGACCAATTAATAGCTGTAATTATCTCTCCGACAGTACCATCCTTTGTCCCATCCGCATATTTTAAGGAATAAAGCTGAACATTTGGTGCAACACCAATAATATCTGAAATCGAAGTATTAAATGTTTTACCACCTATTTGAGCACCAATGACAGCTGCTACACTTGTTCCATGGCCTTCGCCATAATTTCCTCTGTCCCATACGTCTGATTCATCGATAGTTTTTGTTTTAGGATTATCTTTTACAAATGAAATACGTTTTACGACATTCTTTAAGTCTGGTACATTATTTATGCCTGTATCGATCACCGCAACCTTTACACCTTTGCCTAAGTATCCGTTTCTCCAAAAAAATGGGGCTTTTACATAGTTTAAATTCCAATATGAAGTAAAAGTCGGTATTGATTGGGAAGATTTCTCTGATGTATCATCTGCAATTTTCATTTTCGTCAAACTAGTATTGATAAATTCAATATTGTTGTTATTTTTAAGTTTTGCTATTTGTTGTTCATTGACAGTCGCTCTGACCATTCCAACTTGTTCTAAAACCTTTTCTACTTTTGAAACATTTTTTAAAATGTCAGTTTTTCCTTCCTCATTTTTATAGGAAATCATCACATCTGTAGATTGTTTTGCAAATACGTCTGGAGCATAATTCATAGACCAGCAACCAGTTAAGCAAATAGCTAAGAGCAATGTTTTCTTCTTTAGCTTTAGAAATGTCCCATTTTTCATATCATTACCTCCGTAGTACCGAAACATCATTCTTAGAGCAAGGTGGTATTTTGTTTCAATAATATTATGTATTTTTAATAGAAAAAAGATTGCTTAATTGTATTTCAACATAAAAAGCAATCTTTTTCTACTATTATTCTAATATGCCATATTTAATTTTTATGCGAGATAGTTTTTCACCTATCGGTTTAGCAAGGACAAGTAAGAAGAAAATATTAGAAACTGCATATGTTGCGGTAAAAGGAATGGCTGTTCCAGCTGCGGCTAGATATCTTTTCCATGAGAATTCTCCATCGTAGGAAAGAACGGTCCAAATATCCATGATTACTGAATAAAGAATACCACTAAAGAATCCATAAATGATTAATGGTATTTTATGTTCCATCCATTTTGTTCTTCCTAAAATCCCTGCAAAATATCCTAATATCCCCCAGGTGAACATCTGAAAAGGTGTCCAAGGCCCTTGTCCAAAAAGGATATTCGAAGTAATCGCTGTGGTTGCACCAGTTAGAAAACCTGCTGCAGGTCCAAATGCAAATCCGGTTATTGCGACGATGGCCGTAACAGGTTTAAATGCAGGTACCCAAATAAAAGCAGCACGTCCTGCAACCCCTATTGCTGACATCACTGCAATGATTAAGATTTCTCTTGGTTTTGGTTTTTTCTGTTCAAAAGAAATGAAAAATGGGACACATGCAAATAGTACAATAATAAGAGATAAAATGTTATAGCGACGATCCTCCCATAATGTCACGCCTATCACTAAACAAAGAGGAATAATGATTAATGTTACTATAGAAGTCACAACAAATCTTTTATTTATAATTGAATTGTTTCTTTTAGTTGTATGTTGCATCGTTTAATCACATCCTCACAAGTAATGACATTTGAAAATAGATGACGCGACATTCGATGTGCAGCAGTTGTGTAATAATGGTTTCCACTATAGAATGTCTTCGTTTCATCAGTTGAAATAATGCTTCCATCAAAAAATAGTGCGCAACGATCTGAATGAGATGCCGAAAATTCAATATCATGCGTTACCATAACAATCGCGATATCTTTTGCTTTTAAACGTTGCAATATATCTGCTAAAACTTCTTTTGAAGCAGCATCTAACCCTTTTGTGGGTTCATCTAGTAAAAGAATACGAGGATGTAGTAATAGTATTTTTGCAAAAGCTACCTTTTGCTGTTCACCACCACTTAAATCATAAGGGTGTCTTTCTAATAAGTACTCTAAATTGAGTAAACGAACGATAGAATTGATTTCATCTGCTTCTTCTTCGTTTGATAATTTCAATGTTTGGACAACTGTTTCCAATTCTAGTTTTACGGTTTTAGATACAAATAATGTTTGTGGATCTTGTGGTAAAACAGCCAAACATTTATGATACAATGCATCATTTGAATATTTTTTAATAGGTTTATCAAAAATCTTTATTTTCCCACGGTAGGGTGTATGTAGTCCAGACATGACACCGAGTGCAGTAGTTTTACCAGCACCATTTCCACCTAATATACTGATTACTTCACCAGGATAAGCTTTCAATGAAAAACCTCTTAAAATATCATTTCCATCTGTTTCATATCGAAACCAAGCGTCGGTTACAACTAAAGCTGGCTCCTTATCAATGACAGAAGTTTTTGTTAGATTTTCTCTTGTACTTTCTACAACAAAGTTTTGAGATAACCATTGTCTACCTTCTCGAATCGTTAAAGGTACCTCTGATTGACTATTCAGTGCATGATGGACACGAATAGGGGTAGGTAAACCTAAAAGCATCGGATGAACATTTGAAATTTCTTGCAGTTCCTGAGCAACTACTCTTGGTGTTCCGTTGCAAATAATCCTTCCGCTATCCATTATTACTACTCGATCTGCTATTGGGTAAACTTCTTCTAATCGATGTTCAACTAAAATAATTGTTAAGCCAAAATCTACATTCAATTTGTGTATAGTTGAGATAAATTCACGTGCAGCAATCGGATCAAGTTGAGATGTTGGTTCATCTAAAATGAGAAGTTTCGGTTGCATGGCCATTATAGCAGCAAGATTAAGTATTTGTTTTTGACCTCCAGAAAGTTCCATTGTACTTTTTCGAAACCATGTTTGAATTCCAAAATAATTCGCCATCTCTGCGACTTTCCTGCGAATCGTCATTGTATCAAATCCTAGATTTTCTAAACCAAAGGCCAATTCATGCCAAACTTTATCTGTCACTATTTGATTTTCAGGATTTTGCATGACAAAGCCAATATCAGCTGTAGCCACTCTTTCAGGTAATTCATTTAGTGGTATTCCTTCAAAAAGGATTGAACCAGATGTATCGCCATGTGGGGTGATATCCCTTTTTAAGTGTTTTAGTAATGTACTCTTTCCACAGCCAGAAGTCCCGCATACGACCACAAATTCACCTGCTTCAATAGATAAATCAATATCATTTAATACAGGTTGTTTTGCAAGCGGATAGCTGAAATTTAATTTTTGGATATCAACGAACGCCATTTTATTGCCTCCCAAAGTTCAATCGTAACTGGAATAGCTACAAGTAATGTAAAAGATCCATATAGAAGATAAGAAATCGGATGAAAAGTTATTTCACTGAAAGTAGGGTAAAAATAATAATCGTTATATCCTAAAAAGCTCCCAAACACATTCACACACGCTAATACAAGCATGATTGATAAAAGTAGTCCATCTCTTTTTTCAAATGTAAACAATGAAAAAGTTGAACGCTTCGACATCCCGTATCCTCTTGCTTTCATAGAATCTGCTGTTTCAATTGCATTTTCTAATGCCCATGAAATAAGAATCGAAATAATTCGAATTCCGCATTTAATGCGATGTAATAAGCTTCCTGTAGTAACATCCATTCCAATCGTTTTCTGCGCATGTGAAATTACATGAATTTGATGTTTAAAACGAGGAACCAAGCGCAATGTCAATGAAATGATTAATGCGAATGAAGGTGAAATTTTACCGAATAAATAAAGAAACTTATCCGAAGTCATAATGGTATTGTAGCAACCAAACCAGAACATTACGGAGCAAATCATAATTGACATCGCAAAGCCGTATACGATGGCTTCAATTGTAATAGGGTTATTATCAACATACAAAATAATCAGTTCTCCATCATGGCTAATTAATGGATTGATCAAAGCTGCAACGAAGAAAAATGGAACCATCCATTTTAAACCAGATAGAAACGAAGTTCTGTTCACTTGTAAACTCAATAGAATCGAGAAGATAAGGGATATCATCAAGTATATTGGATGCATATAAAACATAGTCATTCCTACTACTAATAGAAAATAACTAAAAAGAACAATCGGATGATAGTTTGCAAAAGCTTTCAATGTATTTCCTCCTAATACAACCCAATATCTTTCCCTAGATCTACAGTATATTGCCAAATAATTTGGTCTCCATCTTTTACGGTATAACTACTCGAACCTAGACCCGGATTCTTACCGTTTACACTATACATCCATCCTGAAAGTGATCCCGCATCTTTTTCATATAAATGGTTGATCCCTTGAATATAAACACTACCGTATTTGTTTTCTCCAGCCCCTTCATATTCAAATTGAATATGATGCTCTTTTAAAGCCCTTAAGGTTATACTCCAAGCTGTATCATCTTTACTAAGAATTTCATATTTTGACGTAGCAATGATTACGCCATTTTTGGGTACATATTTTTCGCTTTGTAATGGTTTATCAAGTTTTGCAAAATGTTCAGGTTTTAAAAGAGTATCAGCTCTCACTGAAATCGTAACGTATTTTTTCTTTTCTTTAACAACATTTTTGTCAGCCACTTTTGATTCAGTAGTTGATTTTGATGGATTTGTTTTCTTGAATGATGAAGTTTCTTTATTGGGCGATGTTACTGTTTTCTTCTTATTAACTTTTTCCTTTTTTTCGGGCTTTTCTTGATTTTTTGATTTAGATATACTGCTTCTTTCTTTTTCTGAAGTATCACTTTCATTCGCTCGTTGGGTTGCCTTTTGAGTTTTTTCTTTTTGGCTTGATTCATCAGGTAGTTTAATCGTTTCTTTAGAATCTACTTGTTTAGAATCTTCTTGTTTATTTACTTGCTTTTCAGTTTCAATATTTTTCTTATCCGTTACCTTTTCTTTTTCCTTATCCCCATTTATAGGAATTACCTTTTCACTAGACCCTTCCACACTTTTTTCATCTGTATTTTGATGATTGTATTGTTCAACTGTTTGGACTTTACAACCAGCAAGGCAGATTATCGCAATAATTAAAGAAAGAATATAAAAATGTACTTTCTTCAAAATAACACCTCCATATAGATGTCAATAGGGTGTTAGAATTTGTCTCTAACACCCTGGGTTAAAATTTACATTGTTGACTAGTTATTTTGATTTAACAGTAATCGTCTTAGATACACTTTTGTTATTAGCTGCATCCTTAACATAAACCGTTAATTTTGTACCTGTTTTTTGTTTTTTGATAGATAAAGAGAATTTACCTTTCGATGAGACTTTTCCCTTTTGTATTACTTTCTTATTTTTCACAACATAAACGGTTGATTTCACTTCTGCTGTTCCAACTATTCTTGTAGAATTTTTTGTTACCTTTTTAACGATTGGTGTTTTTGGTGCTGTTTTATCAACAACTTTTACAGAGACAGTCTTGCTAGTGTTCTTAGCAAGATCGGTTGCTAAAATTTTTAATGTGGTACCTGCCTTTTGTTTTTTGATTTTGACTGAGTATACACCTTTAAAATCTGCAATGGCTGTACCGATGATTTTAGAACCGTATTTTACTGTAATAGTAGCGTATGGTTCAGTTTTACCAGTTACAGTAGTTTTGTTGTCTGCTAGTGTTTTAACAGTTGGTTTATCAGGAGCTTTTGTGTCATATGCAAGGTTTTCGGCTTTAACATCCGACATATCGTAGAATTTCTTTTCATTATTTACTAGACGATCATATGCTTCTAAAGCACGGTTTGCTTGGTCGGTAGACATATCGTTAGCTATTTTTGATGTAGGGGAGTTTTTAAATCCACCCGATACTTGATCGTATGTAGTCATCAAATTAGAAATAGCCCAATTGTTATTTTTGATAAAGCGAAGATCTGATTTTGGATTAATATTTAAAGAAGTAAGAGCTAGAATTACTTGTGAAATAGATTCTGGACTATCTCCACCGTAGTAGCCATCGTAACCTGCATTTTTATTTAAATTAGCAGATAAATATTTCAAAGCCTTATCAATTGAATCGTTAACGCCGTCTAAAGAGGTGTAGTTTGATAAAGCCGTCGTTACCATTGCAGTTCCATCAACGCCAGGCCATTGCCATGAAACCCCAAATGAACCTGCGTTTTCATCAGTGAATTGATCACTTAATAAATCTTTTATCATTTGCTCTTTTAAATTTGCATATTTTTCATCAGCAGGAAGTTTGTAATTTGCTGAATCAAGAGCATAAAGTACATTATAATTTGATGTTGCAGAGTAAGTTTGATTTTCTTGTTCCTTCAAAACTTTATCCATCATAGTTTGAATTAAATTAAAACCTTCAATATTTGAAGCATCTTTTCCTATTGATGTTAATGCTAGTACTACTTTTCCGTACTTACCTGATGAGACTTCTCTTTCTCCATCGAAGATTTTCCCGTTATTTGCTTTTAGTTTTGAAACAATATTCTTGTAGTAATTTGTATAATAATTTTTTGCAACAGGGAATCCAGTTTGTGCTAAATCAGTTACAACATCTTCATTTCCAAACTTAGCATTTGGGGTATTTTTGTATAGCCATAAAGCTGAGCTCTTTAAAGCTTTTTGGTATTCAACATTTTTCACTGATGCATTTACTTCCTTGTTTCCCTCTGCATGGGCAATAATTGAAGCAGGAAGTTGAGATGTGAGCAATAAACTAGCTAATGAGACTGGTGCAATCCATTTTTTAAAGTTTTTGTTTTTGTACATAAAAATACCTCCATTCATTTGGACAATTAACGCTTAACTG
This sequence comes from uncultured Rummeliibacillus sp., assembly GCF_934216135.1. Taxonomy (NCBI): domain Bacteria; kingdom Bacillati; phylum Bacillota; class Bacilli; order Caryophanales; family Caryophanaceae; genus Rummeliibacillus; species uncultured Rummeliibacillus sp. The sequence goes on from NZ_CAKQBI010000003.1 coordinate 153,658, forward strand.
TCTTCTAGAATAGAGGTAATGAAAGCAATACAAATTTAATGTCTTTACATATATATGTAAAGATAATTGGACGTGAAATAAACAAATGTATTTCACAGTTCGATACCTCCCCTCGAAGATCAGAACTAAAGATAAAAGCAGGTCTCCTGGCTTATGTATATTAGAAATTTCGCACCTTCCCAGCTGTTAGCCAGTGGTATACGCGAAGTTCAAATACATTTACAGTAGCGGGGCTGCATCGGATTTCCACCGATTTCCCTATTATCCTATCAATTGATAGGCACTTCTATCTAAAAGTTATGTAATTGTCATCTATCAGTATTTCACATTCTTTAGGTCATGTAAATATTTTTCTAATATTTTTTAAATTTTGACGAAAATAAATAACCCCCTACCAATCATTATATGATCAGCAGGGGGTTTATAAGTCACTCGCGACGGCATCAGTCATTTTGGTCGTTTCTCCTTTTTGAGTATTCTTTGTAGGCATTAAGTTGTTCTTCCGTTAGATGATTGATAAAAAAGTAAAAGTCTTTCGATTCCAATCCATATTCTTGGCATGCGTTACAATATCGTTCATAGCTTTCTCTATACATATCCATTTGTATTTCTCCTCCTGTTATATAACAAATATTATTATTGATAATAATATATAACAGTCTAAAACATCTGTCAACGGAATTTTCTTAAAAAACAAATATTAAAATAAATTTTTATACAATACGTAAACATAAACAAACTCAAGCCCTATTAGTACAATAAAGCTTGAGTTTAAATCTTTAAATGATGTGTTTAACGTCTTTAAATTTAGAACTACTTAGAAGGCTAACTACTACATAACTTACAAGAGATAATAGAATAGAAGTTGTTACTGTATGCATTCCTAAGAAAGTTGTTCCCCATTTTTCGTAAATGAAAATATAACTGACTAAACCTACAATCATGGAAGAAGCTGCTCCATATTTGTTTCCTTTTTTCCAATATAGACCTAATACAACAGGCCAAACAAATACAGATTCTAAGCCACCGAATGAGAAAAGGTTAAGCCATACAAGCAAGCTAGGCGGTTTTAACGCAATAATAATAACCGCTAAGCCGATTAAAGCAGTGACCAAAAAGCTTAGTCTTTTCACTTCATGATCATTCGCTTTTGGCTTAATATAGTTTAGATATATATCTTTCACAATAGTAGAACTTACAAGCATTAGCAAAGCATTTACAGTAGACATAATCGCAGCCATTGGAGCAGCCAAAACGATACCTGCCAAATAAGGTGGTAATACCTTCAATGTTAAAAGTGGCATAACTTTATCACCGATATCAATACCAGGTAACACCGGGCGTGCCAATACCCCTGTTAAATGCATCCCGAACATAACTGTCCCTATTGCAATTGTTCCAATAATGATTGCTGAATGCATACTTCTTGAATTTTTATATGACATTGCTCGTACTGCAATTTGAGGTAAACCAATAACACCAATACCAATTAAAATCCAAAATGTAGATACATATAGTGGCGTTAAACTTCCATCAGCACCAAACGGAGATACTAACTTAGGATTTTCAGCAACTAAGTCGGACATGATATTAGAAACGCCGCCACCAGTAATAATGGTACCAACAAGCAAAATAACACTACCTAAAAACATCACAGTACCTTGTACAGCATCTGTTAATGCTACGGCTCTAAATCCACCTATTATTACATATACAAGGACTACAATCGCAAAAATGAATAATGCAGAAGTATAATTTAATCCGGTTAAAGATTCAATTAACCTTGCACCACCAATCCATTGTGCAGCCATTGAAGCAAATAGGAAGATTATAATACTCAATGCAGAAACAATAACAACGAAATTACTTTTATAGCGTTCATGTAAAAAATCTATCAATGTAATCGCTTTATATTTTCTAGCGATAATCGCAAATTTCTTACCCAGAACCATTAAAACGTAATAACCTGCTGGTAATTGTGCCATCGATAACAGAACCCAACCAAGACCCGTATTATAAGCGACACCGGGCCCTCCGATAAAACTAGATGCACTTCCGTATGTGGCCATCATTGTCATTGCAAGGAGGAATCCTCCCATTTGTCTACCACCTAGAAAATACTCTTGTAAAAACGAATTCGATTGCATGACATGTTTATTTGCCCATATCCCTATTAAAAAGATAATGACTAAGAAAAAGATTAATGGAAGGATAACTTGCCAATTCATCATTGATCGTCACCATCCTCTTCTTCAAATGGTACATCTTTAAAGAAAAATTTTATAATGACCATTAATAAAACAATCATAAAAATTGTGCCAGCTATACAGCTATAGAAAAACCAAGCCGGAAAACCGAATACATATGTATACTCTTTCGGATTTCCTGAACCAAGCCCATATGCAAAGCCAAACCATATTGCAAAATTGACGACTACTAATGCAATACCAATAAGTGCTTCACGATGAGCAACCTTATAACGCTTATCGTTCATATTTTTTCTCCTTCTATTAAATCGAATACTTTACTATTTTACTTATTTGTGAATAAAAAATAAAGTAGCAGTTCCTTCTTAAAATGAATATTTAGTTTACATAATAATATTATTTAGCACTATTCTTCAATTAAAATAACTTACATAAGATTGTAGTTATCAAAAAGTAGATTCCAAAAGATATATTTCCCTCTATATAAGCATAAAAACTTTTAAAAATATATAAGAAACGGCCTATATAAGATTACATTAATACGTGAAGATCTAGCTGTTATACAACTAAATAAGCAAAATGGTTTGAATTGTCAGAAAAAATATTCTCTCATTTTATATATATATTTCTCTATAAAACAGTTTTATTCTAAAATACGTCATTTGTCTATAATTTTTAGAATATTCACTATTGACTGTAACATCAAGTGTTATATAATTTAGTACATTACTCGATTGAATGGAGATTGATATTATGAAAGACTTTTTCAACAAACTATTAACCGGTATGAGTTTGGGAATCATTGTAGCCCTTATTCCAAATGCATTAGTTGGAGAAATTTTAAAATTAATTATTCCATATGTTCCTGTGTTTCAACATATTTTAGACATATCAGTTTTAGCTATGAGCCTATTACCAGTAGTAACAGGTGTAATGATTGGTTTAACATTTAAGTTAACACCTATTCAAACAGCAAGTGTTGGTCTGGCGTCAATGGTCGGAAGTGGCGTTTGGACAATGGGTGATGGCGGTGCTATCACAATGCAAGGTATTGGGGTTGTTATCAATACAGGTATTACAGCAGCTCTAGCAGTGGTATTTGTACAATTTATCGGCGATCGTTTCAAGGATTATACAATTCTATTAATGCCAGCTTTATCATTATTCATCCCTGGTGGTATTGGTTTAATTACACTTCCTTATGTCCGCACAGGAGCAGGTTATGTTGGAGTTGTCATTGAAAATGTTACAGAATTACAACCCGTATTAATGGGTGCGATTATTGCAGTTATCTTTAGTATTTTAATCCTTTCACCTTTATCTACAATTGGTGTTGCAACAGTTGTAATGTTATCTGGTATCGGTGCTGGTACAGCAAATCTTGGCGTTGTTGCATCTGGAATTGGTATGTGTATCGCAAGTTATAAAGCGAATAATTTAGGAACTGCTTTAGCTCACGTTATGGGTTCTCCTAAGATTCAAATGCGTAACTTCTTTATGAAACCAAGAATTGCGTTTCCTATGATTATCACTGCAGCAATTTTAGGTGCCTTAGGTGGTATGTTGAATATTACTGGAACTTCATATAGCGCTGGATTTGGTCTTGCAGGTTTGATCGGACCATTAAACTATATGAATTTAGCTCATGGTGGTTGGGACCTCCACAATATTACCATTATGCTAATTATGTTCTTCGCTCTACCAATTATTTTAAATACAGTTTTACTTCGTATTTTCGAACGTAAACTTAAATGGATTGATTCAAAAGACTACTCAGTTAACTATCAATAAATTAATCATATTAAAAGAGGAGAGTCCATTATGGATTCTCCTCTTTTCTTTTAATTGCCTAATCTTTTTAACTTTGATTCCAAAGTTGAAGATATATTGTTTATAGAACCAATGATATTCTTTAATGAAATATTGGTTGTATACTGCTTTTCCGATGCTTCAGAAATCGTTTGTAAATGCTTTGTTGAGTCTTGATTAGCACTGACTAAATTTTGTAGTAATGAATTGGTATGATTCGTCTGTTCGATAAATTCTGATGTTGATTGGGAAATTGCATTTACTTCGTGATCAACGATTTTAATCGTTTCAAATATACTATCAAAGGTCTCTTCAGTAACCTCCATTTGCTTATTTCCTTTTGTAATTTCTTCTATACTAACTGTCATTTTAGATGAAACTTCTTTAATATGAGATTGGATTGTTGTTATAACATTTTCAATATTTTGGGCAGATTGTTGTGTATTAACGGCCAATTTTCCAACTTCACCTGCAACAACAGCGAAACCTTTTCCTTGTTCACCTGCCCGAGCTGCTTCGATTGATGCATTAAGGGCTAACAACTTTGTTTCTTGTGTAATATCTGTAATGATGGATAGAAAATCTCCTATTTTACTTGAATAAATCATTAAATCGTTTGTAACTTGTTGCATTGATAATATCGTTTCAGAAATGACTTTCATTTGCTGATTAACATGATTCAATGCATGATGCCCTTCTTGAATTTGTTCTAAACTTGTGTTGGCAATAGATGAAACATTATCTGTTCTCTTATATATCTCATTAAATTGTAATAGTAAATTGTTATTTTCTGTAACACCTTTTTCTAAAGTTGCTAATTCTTCTTCAGTACCTGATAAGTTCTCTTTAAGTGTTTTTGAAATATTTAAACTTGTATTAGATGAATCAGCCGCATCTAATTGTAATTTTTCTAGTAATTTATTCATTTCAATACTCGTATTTTCAATCTCATTTAGTGCAAGTTGTAATCGGTCTGTAGATTCTGTACGTGCCTTATTTAGTTTTCCCTCGGTTTGCTGTCTACTGATAATCAGCTGAATAGTAGCTAAACTTGTGAGGATTAAGTATAAGGCATGTATTAGTAGTAAAGAAAATCGATAATTAGTGGTTCCGCAAATTAGCTCAGGAAACCAAAAGTAACCAGCTAAATGTTGTATAGCAAAAATGATCGTACTGACAATCACTAGTCTAACTCTTGAAAAGCTTGAGATAATTGCTAATACCATAAATATAGAAAAATGATACTCTACTAATCCATTTCCTCCAGCAATCATAGATATACTTGAAAATGTGAAAGTTAAAGTTAACCAAGTCGGAAGTTGTTCATAATCTCGTTTATTTAAATACAGAATGGTACTAATGATCAACAGTACAATGGGAATGGCTAATAAAATATTGAGGGACAAACTATTGGAATTTGTTATATCCGCCATACCTTGTTGTATGATATAATCTTCTAAAAAGTTAAACCCCCTATGCATAATATGAATGATGATTGATAAAAGTACAGCCATCGAACTCCTTTTCAATATTTAAAACAGGGATTTGCGGAGGGTACGATTCTAAAATTCTATCGTAACTAATTGTCACCTTATCTCTAGATTTTATATTGGATGGTAGATGAAAGTTTTTTCCGCCCCAACTATAAAATAGTAATTACTATATTTTTCTGTAATTTCTAGAATCGATAAATAATTTAATTCTTCTGATTCGATACCACTTTCTTCTGATAAAAATATAACAGATGAAAGATCTTTATCTTCATAAAAAAATATGTAGCCATCCATATGGGCGTTATTTTTCGAGTGCTTATGATTTTTATTGTTAGTAGAACATCCAGAAATAATTAAAAGTAATAGAGATAGGTACAATAATGCCTGCTTTATAATACAGACCTCCTTAATGTATTATTTCTTATTAATAAAATCACTGTAATCATTTAGTTTACATAATATAATTATCGTAAATTAAATATTAAATGGATTGTTTTCAATTACTTGTTGAATTTCTTTATCTTCTACGTGCGTATATATCTGTGTTGTTGAAACATTTGAGTGTCCAAGTATTTGTTGTAAACTTCTAATATCCGCTCCGCTTTTATACATCATTGTTGCGGACGTATGTCTTAGTTTATGAGGTGAAAGTTTCTTCTTATCTAATCCTGATGAATGATTGATCTGCTTTACAATTTTCGCGACACGTTGTCTAGTGAGGCGAGTTCCCTTTTGAGATAAAAATAGCGCTGGATTTTTGTCTGCATCTTTTATATGAGGTCTTTCATCTTCTAAATATGTTTTTAATGCTTTTACACATGCATCATTAAGGTAAACAGTTCTTTCTTTATCACCTTTCCCTCTCACTGTTATAAATCTTTCTTGAATCGAATCTAAGTTTAAATTGCAAAGTTCACTGACACGTATTCCTAAATTCAAAAAGAAAGTCATCATACAATAATCCCGATCATGATGTGTTTTAGTTCGGATGCCTGTCATAAAGGTTTTCGCCTCATCGAAGCTTAAGTAAATGGGTTGACGCTTACTTACTTTTGGGGTTTCAAGATCTTCTGCTGGATTTTCTTCTATAATATGTCGCTTTGATCTCAAATACTTGAAGAACGATTTTAATGTAGCAACTTTACGCGCTCTCGTATTTGCAGCATTATTTCGGCGTTCCTCACAATATTCTAAAAATAAATACATATCTTCTAATGAAATTTCTTTAAAAAATTCAGCATTTATATCGTATATATTAATAGTTTCTAGCTCATCTATATTTAAGTCCTCTTGTATAGCACGCATAAATTTCATAAATAACGTTAAATCATAATCGTATTCATCTCGTGTTCTTTTTGATTTCCCTTTAATAGCAGATAAATAGACAAGAAAGTCACGAAGGATTTTAGGCTTTTGTTGATTCATATGTATATCGTCACCTTTCACCTCTTATTTTAGCATAAAAAAGGTTCCCAAATATACATTTGGGAACCTTTTTACTAATTTAATTAGTTTAAAAGGTTTTAGTATACTAAAACTAGAATATATATCCAATAATCATTTAATCAGGAAGGAGTGCGAATCTATTGGTCAGATTTAAAAATTTGAGTGTTTTCTGTTTTCTTCTACTCTCTATATTGATTTTAGGATGCTCTAAAGAGGATCAAACAGATTGGACAATAACACCGACTTTTAAATATGAAGATTCCACTTTTTACGGAATTGATGGGAAAGTTGGTTTTATAAGAGAAAACGGAGAAAAAAATGAACCTGATTTCCCTGCAAACCAAGGTAGACTTTATAAAATTTATTTATTTGAAGCTAATAAGAATTTACTTAATAAAGAAGTGAAAATTACTGCTACCAGTAAAGAGACTGGAGATACTGAAAAGCTTAGCGAGTTTATTAATCATGGAATTAACCATCAGAAATTAGGTTTTGGTCAAGAAGGTCTTTGGAAAATTGATGTTATAGTGGAAGATAAAGAATATACTAGTTTTATAATAAAAACAGAGAAACCTTAAAAATCGCTGGTAGGCTTATTTTATCTCAAATGAGTTTATCAGCTTTCGTTCTTTTCATGATAAGTCATGCGCGAATTTTATTAAAAAGTCCATATTTCTTTAATTCTAAAAATAATAGAATTTATTGATATTAAACAGAAAATATCAATCATTAAATAGATTCGACTTTCTAATACTTCATAAATCGTTTTTAAAACTAATAATTATTAAAAAAATGGTAAATTCTCCATTTAATTTAGGATTTTTAAAAGTAGTACGTAAATCTTTATCGGCTCTTCAATATAAAATTCATGCCAAATGTATAAAAACTTAAAATTCAAAAAATACACTTCCTTAATATAACTGATTCATATATTAATCTTTTTAAGGTAGTTATCCAGAAATCGTACTTAAAATCCCTTATTTTAACGATTCTAAAAATAGTAGAATTTTTATGTTTAATTCAGAATTAATATTACATATAGAAGGTATTTTAGAAGACATTAATTTTTAAACTCTCTATTTCAATAATTAAACTTTTAAAAGCAGATAATTTTTTACGCAAAAAACTAATATTAATGATTTTAAGAGAAAATGCAATACATATTACAGAAAATACTAATTTTTATCGAAAAATTTGTTGCTATTTTTGTCAAATTTGAATATTATTATCTCAAGGATTTGAAAGTGCTTTCAAATTCTTAATAGACAAAGGGGGAATTTTTATGGGGCAAAACCTAACAAGTGTTTTAGGAGAAGATCAAGTAATTGATCTTAATCGAAACTCGAAACAAGGTCCAGGGAAGAAAGTAGATTTCACACCGGAAGAGTATATTAATATTTCAGAGAGTTCAGAATTTAAAAGTTTAGTAAAAAAGAAAAATAAATTTATAGTACCTATTTCAATTATTTTTTTAGGGCTTTATATTCTATTACCTATTTTGACTTCTTTTACAACCGCTTTAGATGGTAAAGCTTTTGGGGATATTACATGGGTTTGGATTTATTCAATCGGTCTTTTCATTATGACATGGGTTTTATGTATGACTTATGTTAGTAAAGCAGCTTCGTTTGATGGAGATGCACAAAAAATAATCGAGAAGGCTAAGGATGGTGGATATTAATGAGTGGAATTGGCATATTTTTCTTTGTAGCAATAGTAGGCCTAACATTAGTTGTAACATACATTGCCTCTAAACGAACAAACTCTGCAAGTGAGTTTTATACAGCAGGCGGCGGACTTACTGGATGGCAAAACGGTATTGCAATTGCTGGTGATTATCTATCTGCAGCATCTTTCTTAGGTATTGCGGGTGCAATTGCATTATTTGGGTTTGACGGTTTCTTCTATAGTATTGGTTATTTAGTAGCTTATTTAGTAGTTTTATATATTGTGGCTGAACCTTTACGAAATCTTGGACGCTATACATTAGCAGATATGATTACTGCACGTTTTGATCAAAAGAAGGTTCGTGGTACTGCTGCAGTTAGTACAATTGTAATCGTTTTATTTTATATGATTGCTCAGTTAGTTGGGGCAGGTGCACTTATTCAATTATTATTAGGTATTCCATATTGGGTAGCTGTTTTACTAGTTGGTATCATGATGACTATTTATGTTCTTTGGGGCGGTATGGCAGCTACTAGTTGGGTGCAAATTATCAAAGCCGTATTGTTAATGATTGGTACTGTCATTATTTCATTCCTAGTGCTTATGAAATTTAATTTTAACATTTTAGAAATGTTCACTTCTGTAAAAACGGCAACTTCACATGGTGATGCGTATTTAAATGCAGGGGTAAAATATACAAACGGTTTAGACACATTATCAATGATGATTGCTTTAGTATTAGGAACTGCTGGACTTCCTCACATCTTAATGCGATTCTTTACAGTTAAAGATGCAAAAACTGCACGTAGTTCAGTAGTTACAGCAACTTGGATTGTTGGGATATTCTATATCTTAACTATTTTCTTAGGATTCGGTGCTGCTAAATTTGTTGGAGCTGAAAAAATAGTTGCTGCGAATGCTGCAGGTAATATGGCTGCTCCTCTTTTAGCTGAAGCTTTAGGTGGAGACTTACTAATGTCATTTGTTTGTGCGGTAGCATTTGCGACAATTCTTGCAGTAGTAGCAGGTCTTGTATTATCAGGTGCCTCTGCATTTGCCCATGATATTTATGGTCAAATTTTCAAGAAAGGAAACATTACTGAAAAACAACAAATGGTAGCTGCTCGTTGGGCTTCTGTTGGTGTATCAGTATTCTCTATTTTACTTGCTTTAGGTGCACAAACGTTAAACGTTGCGTTCTTAGTATCTCTTGCTTTCTGTATTGCTGCAAGTGCAAACCTACCTGTTATTATTTACACAATCTATTACAAGAAGTTCAATACTACAGGTGCAGTATCCGCAATGGTAACAGGTTTAGTTTCTGCATTAATTCTTGTTATCTTAAGCCCTAACATTTGGAGTCCAGAAGGAACTGCGATTTTAACTGGTACTGCCTTATTCCCATTAACAAATCCAGCTATTATTTCAGTACCTCTAGGATTTTTAGCAGGATGGATTGGCTCACTAGTCGGTGCAAAATCGGATGCTAAAAAATATGCAGAGGTTGAGGTTAAAGCGAATACAGGTTTGAAACCAAATCTATAATATAAAAAAGATTAGGGGTATTCTATATTCCTAATCTTTTTTATATTAGTTCTTTCCTTTCTAAGTATGATTCTGTCATAATATTAGTATAGAAAGGATATGATCAACATAAAATTCGACGTAAAAACATTTTTAAAAACAGCTATGATTGGAATAGTTGGCGTCCTCTTGTTTAAATTGCTCCATGCTCCAGTTCCCTATTTACTTGGTCCAATGCTTGCTGTACTATTGGCAAATCGTGTTTTCCACCTACAAATGTACTGGCCTAAACCAATACAAAATACAGGTTTAATAGTAATTGGATATTCACTAGGAATATCATTTAATAAAGAAATTTTAAAGGCTATGTTTCAAGACATCCCTCTTATGTTCTTGTTAACAACAATATTATGCGTATTTAGTTGTATCTTTGCTTTCTTCATATCTAAATATGGAAAAATAGACTTTCCAACGGCCTTAACTAGTAGTGTGCCAGGTGGCCTTACTCAAATTATTATTTTTGCTCAAGATATGAAAGGTATTGACCTATCAACTGTAACGTTCTTTCATGCAATTCGAGTAATCATGGTTGTGTTATTGGTTCCAATTGTTGTTCATCTTCCATTTTTACAAACGACTACTCAATCTGCTGCTGCAAACATTCAAAGTAATTTAGAAATATTAAATTGGAATCATTTCTTTATTTATATGATATTATGTACTATTGCAGCTCTTATCGGAAAGAAGATAAAATTACCAGCAGCATACATGTTAGCGCCTATTATTTTAACAATTTTATTGAATGTTACAATATTTCCTGCTTCTTCTATGCCCCCTGGGTTACTAAATATCTGTCAATTTGTTGTTGGAATACATATTGGATTACTTTTACATCCAGAATCATTAAAACATAAAGGTAGACTATTCAGTTTTGCTATATTCAGTAGTCTGATTTTAGTTTCTGCTTCTTTTATCATGAGCTTGTTAATCATGAAAAACTTAGAAGGTACATCTATTATAACTGGGTTCTTAAGTCTAGCACCTGGTGGCATGGACCAAATGGGCATTATCGGACATGAAGTTCATGCAGATATTGCTACGATTACCATTTATCAATTATTTAGAATTTTGTATATCTATATATTAATACCACCTGCACTTACACTAGTTAATAAAAAGTTTCAAAAGGTAGATGACTAGTAGAAGGTTGAATGTAGTTTGGCGTCCCAAATCACATATAGTAAAAAACAGATATAAGAAAAACCGATTTTCCCTACATTAAGGCTAAATCGGTTTTATAGTTATGTTTAGAATGTAACATTATTTTAATCCGTTTCTTCTACAATAATCCTTCTTTAAGTTTTTCATTTAACCAAACAGCTTCTGATAAAGCTCGTTTGTCTTTTAGAATATCACCAGGTCTATTGGCTTCTCCTATAATATAAGATGAAAAAGGCATATTCAAAAATTCGAATATGTACTGAAACTGCTGTATAAGTGGCATTCCTTTAATCCTTGGTTCATCACCACCAACAGCTACAACGATTGTTCGGATTGTTTTTAAATGCTCTTTCAAATTTGGATATCTTTCATCTCGAATTGCTTGACTAAGTCGGTCTATCATATTTTTCATTATACCTGACTTGCTATACCAGTAAATTGGTGTTGCAAAGATTACTACATCACTTTTCTCTAATGCTTTAATCAATTGGTCATAATCATCATCAACTGCTTGAAAGCCATTTTTAGTATGCCTTAAATCCTCTATTGGTAGAATATTCAAATCCTTTATATACACTTTTTCATGTTCGATATCTTGGACAACAATGTCCGCCAATTGTATCAAATTGATAAAAACTTCATTAACTAAGTTTCTTCGAAAGATAATACTGTTTATGATCTTTAGTAGGATGTTCTTCGATTACACCAATTATTTCATAACCATACTTTTGATAAAAATTTGGTGCCTGAAAGCTAAATGTATCCAGTTGAATAAGATTGCACTTATTCTTTTGTGCAATATCCTCTATATGTTCTAACAACTGTCTTCCGTATCCTTTACCTCTAAGAGATTCATCTACCCACAAAAAATCTATATGTAAGTGATACCAAAAAATTGTTCCCGTAATACCACCTAAAATTTCATCCTCTTCATCTCTAAGGATAAAACTAATGTTCTTGACTGGGTGTTTGACGTCTTCAGGTAGTTTAGAAAATTTGTGTTCTATTACTTTTTTGCGAATATAATCACTGTCTTCTCGATCCCATTGTTGATATATTTTCATAATTTTACCTCTATTCAGTCTATATTTTGGAGATATATTTTACCATTATAATCATTTTTTATCTACATAAGAAAAAGAAAGATTTTTTATAAAAGTTTCTAAACATCTTTCGACCCAATTATCATTTTAATACGCTTCTGTTCCTCGCTTTTATCCATATATTCAAAAAGTCCAAGTTGATTACCCCAAGGATCTTTGAAGGTCCCCCATTTCACCGGTACTTCTGGTCTTGAGTGTATTTCAAAGTGATCAATATTCAATGTTTTTACAAGTCTATCTCTTTCAGCTTCAATATTAGGAACCCCTAATCGTAATGGTCCATTACCCTCAGTAAGCGTTCCTTCAGCGACTTGTAACCAACAGCCAGGAATGATTTCCCACTCTGCAAATCCATCGTGGGGAATAAAATCTGGTTTCTTATTAAACAGTGTTTCATACCATTCCTGCCCTTCTTTAAAATTAGAAACCCGAAACTGTGTAGTCATTTCAAAAATCATTGATACCCCTCCTAAATTTTATTATTAAAACAACTTCCCAATTTAGTAACTCCTGTTACTATTTCTTCATTAGTTAACCCACCAAATCCAAGCATAATATAGCTATTTGATAATTCAGACGAATTCATCCAATATTGTTGAGTAGAATATATTTTGATTCCAACTTTTCTTGCACGATTTATTAATGTTTCAGCATCTATATTTTTTAATCTTAATAATATATGTAAACCGCCTTGTTGCCCTATTATATCGACTTCATCCTTTAACTTTTCTTTAATATTTTTTATAAGTAGCTGTTGTTTCTTTTGATAGGTTGTCTTCATTTTTCGTACATGCTTTTCAAAAAATCCCTCCCTCATAAAAATAGCGATGGCCTTTTGCAAAATAGGAGAGCAATTTTGTGTTTGCTGATTAATCATTATTTTTCCTTTATTAATTATTGACTCCGGTAGTATCATATATGAACATCTAACAGCTGGAAGTAAGCTTTTTGAAAATGTTCCTAAATATATAACCCTTTGCAACTGATCTAATGATTTTAATGAAGGGATTGGTTTTCCAAGATAACGAAATTCACTATTGTAATCATCTTCTATAATATATGAATCTCGTATTTCTGCCCATTTTAATAACTCATATCGTTTTTGAATAGATAATATGCTTCCTAATGGAAACTGATGCGAAGGGGTTACATATAACGCTTTAGCTTCGTTGTTATTAAGAATACTTACACATACACCATCATTTTCTACCGGTAAAGGTATAATATCACAATTTGAAACTTGAAAGACATTTCGAGTTTCGTTATAACCAGGGTTCTCAAAAAACACAGGGTGATTCATTAACTTTAAAAGCTGAATAATAAATGCTACTGAGCTCTGTGTACCATTGTTGATCAAAATCTGATTTACTGTACAAGAGATTCCTCTTGAACGAGCAACGTATTTTTTAATTTCTTCTCTTAAGTGTAAATCTCCTTCAGGCTCTCCATATTGTAAACAATTCAAATCTTCTTCCATCGCTTCCTTTATACATTTGCTCCAATTAGTTAAGGGGAAATTGTTAACATCAATCGTTCCATAATGAAAATCAATGATAGGTTGTTCTTCTCGATTAATACGAAATTGTTTTTGAATTACTTCTTGTGGAATTTGAAAATCTTCTATTGGTAATACATATAAACCACTTCTAGCTTCACTTTTTATATAACCTTCTGCTAATAATTGTTGATATGCTGCATCAATTGTATGCTTACTGAGCTTTAGTTCTTGAGCCAAATATCGGATAGACGGAAGTTTCTCTCCAGCAACTAATTCACGACTCATAATTTTTTCTTTCAGTTGCTCATATATTTGTATGTATTTAGACTGTTTCCCCTTTGAATCTAAAAATAGCTCCATATTTACACCCCTTCATACTGTCCTGTTTAAATTATTAGAATCTGTCTATTTTGACATGGTCAAATAAATGTTTAAATAAACTATATCATAATAAAGGGAGGATATAAGATGAGGATGCAAGATAGAATTTGTAATAACAAACAAAAAACAGAAGAATTATTATCTTCAGCAGAAACCGGATTTTTAGGATTAGCGAATAACAATGTACCATATATAGTTCCTTTAAATTATGTATGGTTTAACGGAAGTATCTATTTTCATGGAGCATCTGAAGGGAAAAAAGTAGATTTTATAAAAAATAATCCTGTTGCATCTTTTGTCATTAGTGAATTTCAAGGTACTATGGTGTCACCTATTCCTGCTAATACGGATACTGCATACTTAAGCGTTATGTTATTTGGAGATATTGAAATTGTAAATAATCTAAGTGAGGCGACCAATGCGATGCAAGCTCTCTTAGACAAATATGTAGCAGGGTATTATAACACCCCCTTATCTTCCCAGCATATAGCACGCCATCAATCTTCTCTTGGGAGTAAAACATGTATCTTTAAGCTAACGCCTACTGAAACAACAGCGAAAGAAAACATTAAAATAGAAGATCAATTATATTATCAAGGAAGAAATATTACTACAGAATCTTCTTCCAAATAAAATCATTCGATACTTCACAAAAATGGCTATAAACAAACTTAAAATCAGGAATTTGTTTATAGCCTAAGTAACTGTATTTTAACTTTTATTATTTTAATACTACTGGCGTTTCAATCATTTTGTAAACTTTGTTCATATCTATATTATCTCTGACGTGCTTTGCTAATATCTGATAGGCAGCTTCTCTACGTTCATAATCAGTTTGAACTTTTTCATTGAGTGGTTTTAGTCCTTTTCTAATACGTAATTCATTGACAATTTTCCGAGTAAATTCGCGATTATTAAAGATACCATGAAAATACGTGCCGATCACATTTCCATCCAACGTAATTGCTCCATCATACCTTCCATCCGATAGCTTCATGAATGGATGTACTGACTCATTTTCAATAACTGTTTTACCGAGATGGATTTCATAACCAGTTAAAGATATTGAACCAAAATTCCCAGCCATGATTTTCCCTGTCATTTGAACAGTTTTCTTCTCTGTATTGAAAATAGTTGTGACAGGTAATAAAGAAAGTCCTATAGCGCTTCTGCCGTCTCCTTCTACAGCATTAGGATCCTGAAGGGAGTGACCTAACATTTGGAATCCACCACAAATGCCAAAAATTTTTGTCCCTTTTACAGTTAGTTCATGGACAGCTCTTTCAAAACCTTCATTTTTTAACCATTGTAAATCTTCAATTGTGTTTTTGGATCCAGGAATAACTAATAGATCAGGCTCCCCTAGCTCTTTAATATTACGAACTAATCGAACACCTACCTCCGGTTCATCAAAAAATGGATCTATATCTGTAAAATTTGAAATACGTGGTAAACGTATCATCGCAACATCTATTGAAAACTCACCTTGTTTTGGTTTTTTAAAACGTAACGAGGATAGAGCTAAAGAATCTTCTGCTTCAATATTAATATCTATATAAGGGATAATGCCAAGGACAGGAATACCTGTTTCTTTTTCAAGCCACTCTACTCCATCATCTAAAAGCTCTCGCATTCCTCTGAACTTATTTATTATAATTCCCTTTACTCTAGCTCTTTCAGTTTCATCAAGAATTGCTAATGTACCAATAACGGAAGCGAACATACCCCCACGTTCAATATCTGCTACTAAAATAACAGCAGCGTCTGTAGCATGTGCCATTCGCATATTCGCAATATCTCGGTCTTTCAGATTAATCTCTGCTGGGCTACCAGCTCCTTCTAAAACAATAACATCAAATTCATTTTGTAATTTATGTATAGATTGTTCGACAATCGGCATTGCTTTTTGGACAAAATGATTTCGATAACTTGTAGCACTCATATCCATAAAATGTTTACCATGTACAATAACCTCTGATACCATATCTTGCTTTGGCTTCAGTAATACTGGATTCATATCTGTAGTAGCAATTACCTTTGCGGCTTCTGCTTGTACGCCTTGTGCACGGCCAATTTCACCACCATCAATTGTTACAAAAGAATTTAGCGCCATATTTTGTGATTTAAATGGGACAACTTTCATTCCGTCATCTGAAAAAATGCGGCAAAAAGCGGTACAGATCATACTTTTACCTACATCTGATGCTGTACCTTGAATCATTAATGCTTTTGCAGTCATATACTAGACCTTCTTTCATTAAAATTCTAATCCTTTTACAGCAGGTATTCCTCTTTCATAATAATGCTTTGTTGCGTCGATTGTTGAAACTAAATCAGCTAAGTTGAGTAACTTCTGTTTTGCATTCCTTCCTGTAATGATAAGATGCATCGAAGAAGGACGATTTCGAATTGCTTCAATCACCTCATTCAAAGGAAGAACATCATCGATAGGAAATTTTTCAATAGATAAAGCATTATTTAATTCGTCAAGAACTAATAAATCTATAGTAGGATCTGCAAGTGCAACCTTAGCTTTTTGCCATGCCAAACTCAAAGCTTCACGATGCTCTTCCGGCGTTTTTGTCCATGTGAATCCAATGCCCATTTGTTCCATTTCTACTCCAAGTTTACGAAGTGATAACGCTTCCCCATATGTACGGTCAGGTGATTTAATAAATTGCATATATTTTACGTGTAAACCTCTTCCAATCGCACGTAATGTCACACCTAGAGAAGCAGTAGTCTTCCCTTTGCCATCACCTGTATAAATTAAAACTAAACCTTGACGTGCCAAATTCTTCCCTCCCTTTTTCTATAACCAAGTTGTTTTTTCTTCGAACGGTATTCTAGTTGTAGGAGGTACTTCTTTTCCTTCTTCAGGATAGCCAATGAAAATTGTGCCAACTACTTTTTCATTTTCAGGTGAACCGATAAAGTTGTGCATACGTTCATCATGAACTAAACCAACACCTCTTGTTCTCCAAACAAAGCCTAAACCAAGTTCTTGAGCAGCTAACCACATCGAATGAATTGCACAACAAGTTGCAAAAATATTATCTTCTGAATCATCTGGTTTATCTGGATTTAATGCTGAAGTAACAACAATCGCAACAGGTGTTGTTGTGACAACTTTCAATGAACTTTCTACTAAATGAGGCTTTGTTGGAAACCGTTGTTGTAAGTACTCAGTAGCCAATTCTTCATAGCGTTTCATTGCTGAACCTTGAATAACATAGAAATGCCAAGGTTGACGTAATCGATCATTTGGTGCAAATGTAGCAACTTCTAATAATTTTTCAATTTTTTCTTTTTCAACTGGACGATCTTCATAATTTCGAATTGCACGACGTTCTTTTATAGCTTCAATAATAGTCATTTTATTTTCCCCTTACTTTACTATAGCTTTTCTTTCAAACCATTGGATTTTTTCACGTAATTGAACAACATCTCCGACTAAGACCATCGATGGATTGTGAAAACCTTCCTGTTCGACGAGATTATGAATATTTTCTAATGTACCTGTAATAGTTCGTTGGTGTTCAGTTGTTCCCCATTCTATAACAGCAACGGGTGTAGTACTTGGTTTGCCATTTTCTATTAACTTCTTACTAATATGTTCCAGATTCCCCACGCTCATATAAAAAGCGATTGTATCTATTCCATTAGCTAATGCATACCAATTGAGATGATCTTGCCCTTTTTCTTCACGACCATGTCCTGTAACTATTGCAAAACTGGAAGCATATTCTCTATGTGTAACAGGAATACCAGCATAAGATGGTGCTGCAATACCAGCAGTAATCCCAGGAACAAATTCATAGTCAATACCATGTTCGACTAACACTTCAGCTTCTTCCGCCCCACGACCAAAAACGCAAGGATCCCCGCCTTTTAAACGAGTTACAACTTTACCTTCAAGTGATTTTTCTACTAATAACTCATGAATTTGTTCTTGTATTAAATGATGTTTGCCAGGGGATTTCCCACAGAAAATCAATTCTGCACCTTCTTTTGCGTTTTCCAATAAAGCTGGATTAACAAGGCGATCATATGCAATGACATCAGCTTTTTTAATACACTCTAAGCCATATACAGTTATAAGTTTTGGATCACCTGGTCCTGCACCAACTAAATAGACTTTTCCGGGATTCATTGAATCGTCCCCTTTTTTAATAATTTTTTGAATAGATTTTCACGTTCTGCTAGTTGTTTTGTTGTTGTTAATACGAAAAACTGAGAATCTAGTAATTCTTCTAAGACGATACTTTTTTTCTTAGAATCTTTTACTTCATCAATAATTCGTCGTCTAGCTTGTTGTAAAAATAAAATATAATCTTCATATGATTCATCATATTGATCCTCTAAATCTTGTTTGATTTTTTTTGCTAGTTTTGGATTTGCACCAGACGTTGAAACTGCAATTGTCAGAGGACCACGTTGAACGACTGATGGGACAATAAATTGACTTAATGCTTCATTGTCAACGATATTACAAAGTTGATTTTGACTAACAGATGATGCGACTAATTCATTGATATTAGTAGAATTTGTTGCAGCTATAATTAAAAATGCATTCACTATATCTTCTGGAGAAAAGGATTTTTTTCTCCATTGAATCACATTTTCTTCTGCTAATTGTTGAAGTTTAGGTGAGAGTTCAGGACTAACTACTATTACTTGAGCTTGGGAGCTTAATAAACTTGTAATTTTTCTTGTAGCAACAGTACCGCCACCTACGACAACGACTTGTTTTCCTGAGATATTCAACATAATAGGATAGTAATTAGTAATGGGAAATCACAGCTTTCTTCTGATATTTTTTACATTGCTCTATCCATTGGATAGCTAAAATCGGGTTAGAAGCAAAGTGAAAATGTGTATATCCTGCTATTAAGTTTTCATGCATATAGCCTTCCTCTTGTTTACGAAAACGGCTTTTTGTTTCATAGGCATGGGGTACGTCTTCAGGTTTTGAATATATAGAATAATGGAATTCATGTCCTTTTGCTTCTTGTCCTTCTTCAATTAAGAAATTCCCTTTCGTACCAAAGATTTCACGATAGCCTAATGCAGCTCTCTTTTTCTGCATTTGAACTGTTCCCGGAATACAACCTGCCATTTCAAAGCGTTCTCCTTCAGTAGAGTAAATTGCTTCTGTTAAGAACATAAAACCGCCACACTCTGCTAAAGTTGGCAATCCACTAGAGATTGCTTTATGGATTGAATCTTTTACAGCAGTTTGTTCGGAAAGTTCTTTTGCGAACTCTTCAGGAAATCCTCCACCTATATATAGCCCATCTGCGTCTGAAGGAACTGTTTCACCATCTAATGGAGCAAAATATTCAATTGTTGCGCCATTTGCTTTTAGTAATTCAATATTTTCTTCATAGTAAAAGTTGAAAGCTGCGTCTTTAGCTACAGCAATTTTTACATGTTGATTTTCTTTTTGTTCGAAAATACTTGGTTGAATAGTTGGAAGTTCAGAACTACTGGAGAGTTCATATATTTTATCCACATCCACAGTAGCATTTATTAATACACCTAATTGATAAAAGAATTGTTGTAATTCACCACGTTCGATAGCTGGTATTAGCCCTAATTGTCGACTTGGCATATGGATATTTTGTTCTTTTTTCAAATAACCAACTACAGGAATCCCACATTCTTGTTCTACAGCTGCTTTCACCATTTTAAAATGTCCTTCACTACCAACTTGATTGGCAATAATACCTACGATATTGACATTTGTATTTAGTAGTTGAAATCCTTTTACAATGGCAGCAACACTACGGGCCATACTAGCACAATTTACTATAAGCAACACAGGGCTTTTGGTTAAGATGCTAATTTCAGCAGTAGAACCTCTATCTTCTATTGGTGACTTTCCATCATAAAATCCCATTACCCCTTCAATAATCGAAATATCAGAATCACGGCTACTTCGTTCTAAAATATCCATGAGTGTTTTATCATTGAACATCCAACTATCTAAATTTCGGGATGTTCTACCCGTGACTGCAGTATGAAATGTAGGATCGATATAATCTGGACCACATTTAAATCCTTGCACTATGTAACCTTTTTGCTGTAAAGCAGCCATAAGACCAATTGTAAAGGTTGTTTTACCGACACCACTTCCAGTACCAGCGATTACTATTCTATGTGCTGACATCTTATTACCTCCTATCTCGTTACATTAAAGCAACTGATATCGTAGTATTACCTGATTTCTTCTTAATAAGCTCTAGCTGATTTGCCCCAGTATAAAGTCTTACAGCAGGTTCGCTTACACCATAGACCCCTGTATATTTAAATACTGTATCTGATGGGGCTTCTATTTTTTGAGCGTTTAATTCATCTGGATGATAATAAACAAATTCCCAACCGTATTTGGATACAACTTGTAAAAATCCCTCTTCATCTTTTTTAAGATCAATTGTGCAAAGTGCTTTTACACTCTTAATCGAGATTTTAAGTTCGTGTACAGTTTCTTTAATGACATTTTCAATCTCTTTAGCAGATGTTCCACGATTACATCCCATTCCGATTACAACATTTTTTGGACGATAAAGTACACCGTTATCGAGAATTTGTTCCTCGTCTTTCGCTAAAATACGGTGTGTAATCACAAGCGCTGCATTTGGTTTGGCTTTTATAGCTGCTTGAATGGTTGGATAAATCTGTAAGTTTTCTGGCATTGGACTATCTAAATGCCACCAATTTGTTTCACCTGATTCTTGCACAATTGCAACATGTTCTTCATTGACAACAGATGCACTTACTGGAGTCAATTTATCTGAAGAATCCCATTCCCAGCCAAAGCGTGAGCCAAACAAATCAACAGGAATTGTTTTTTGTACATCAGATGCAGTAGTAATGATAGGTCGAGCATTTAAGACATGGGCAACTTCATGGGTTAGTTGGTTTGCACCACCTAAATGACCAGAAAGAACACTAATAACATTTTCACCACGGTCATCAATAACGACAACTGCAGGATCTGTTTTTTTATCCTTTAAAATAGGTGCTATCATTCTAACAACAGCACCAAGTGATATGATTAAAATAATCCCTTTATACTGTTTAAATAGTGTTGGAAGAAGCATTCGAACACTTCCTGAAAATAATTGAATATGCTTTACTTCTTCATCGCCTTGTTCAAATTTACTCATATAATACACATCAGAATGGATAAAATTATGATGCAGATTTCTTGCTAATTGTACGCCATGTTTCGTAATGGCTACAATCGCATATTGATTTTGCTGATCAACTTCTGGTTGAATACCTTCTTGTAACTCAATCATTGTTGGTTCACGCCTTTTCTAAATCCATGTGTAAATGTAGCATCATATAATTTTGAACGATATTCATCTTTGTCATAAATGTTTGGATTTAGTGCCCAGCCTGCGAGAATCATAGCATGTTTTCGAATACCATTTTTGCGCATATCTTCGTCTAGATTGACCAAAGTGGTCCGAACAATTTTTTGATCTGGCCATGAAGCTCTTTGCACTACTGCAACTGGTGTATCATCTGACCATCCTGCTGTTTGAAGTTCTTTTACAATTTTTTTGGTTAAAGTAGCACTTAAGAATAGAGCAATTGTACAATGATGACTAGCTAAATCACGCAACTTTTCGAATTCAGGTACTGGGGTACGACCTTCAGCTCGAGTTAAGATTAAAGTCTGAGTTAAATCTGGAATTGTAAGTTCTGCACCAACAGCAGCTGCTGATGCAAATACTGAGCTAACACCAGGTACAATTTCAGCCTCAATATCGGCTTTTTTAAGTAATGCCATTTGCTCCATAATCGCGCCATACATAGCCGGGTCTCCAGTATGGATACGTGCAACAGTTTTACCGTCATTGACACGATCAATAATGATATCTACCATTTCTTCTAAATGCATACCAGCTGTTCTTAACACCTCAGCTTCAGGTCTTGCTTTAGCGATCAATTCTTCATTTACTAAAGAGTCTGTATACATGACAACGTCAGCACTTTGTAAAATTTTTAACCCTTTCACTGTGATTAAATCTGGATCTCCAGGTCCGGCTCCAACTATATAAATTTTCTTCATTATTTACGCACCACCATTAAAGTTAAATATTCTAAATCTGCTCCTTCTAATTCATCCATTGACCATATGACTTCTTCTTCAGAAGTAACTTTGGTTACAACCGAAGCTTTGTCAAGTAAATTTAAATCTCTTAATACTTCAATCATAAGATCCATTACTTTTGCTACTTTGATAAATACTACTGCATCATGATCTTCAATCGCTTTACGCATTACTTCATATTCATCCGTAGCAGGAATGATTGCTACATGATCATCTCCATCTGCTAATGCTATACCAAGACGGGAAGCAGAACCATTAAAACTAGAAATACCAGGTACTGTTTTGACATCGACTTCAGGATGAAGTTCTTGCATTAATTTCATCATGTGGATGAATGTGCTATAAAGAAGAGGATCACCTTCTGTAACAAAAGCGACATCTTTGCCTTCTTGTAATTTTTCATAGACTAGTTCTGTTGTATTGCGCCATTCACCATCCAAAATATCCTGGTTTTTAGTCATAGGAAAAACCAAACCAAGCATTTCTTTTTCACCTGGTCTAATATATACATCCACAATTCGTTGAGCGTAGCTTTTACTACCTTTTCTTTTTCGAGGATACGCTATTACTGGTGTTTCTTGAATCACACGGAATGCCTTTACTGTAATAAGTTCTGGATCTCCAGGTCCTACGCCAAGACCATATAATGTGCCAATTTTAGTCATTGTTTTCTTCCTTTCTAGTAGCAGTAATAATATAAATAGGGTTAAGTGGTGTGAATCGGTTCATTCCCAAAATTGGTTTATTATGTGCTAATTGCGCATGTAAAATATTCGTTTTGAAATTTAATTCTTTGAAGTATTCAAGTGCTTTATATAAGTTTTCAATGGTTGCTGCATTTAGAACGATTCGTCCATTATCATTCAATCGTTCACAACAAACTTTTAGAAGTTCCTTCATATTGCCACCTGTTCCTCCTATAAAGATTGCATCGGGATTTGGAAAAGAATCTAATCCTTCTGGCGCTTTGCCATGAATTGCTGTTAAATCTGTACGGAATTTATGTTGGTTTTCCATACAATTAGCTAAGTCACCCTCATTTTTTTCTATTGCAAACACTTGACCTTCTCGTGCAATTTTTGCTGCTTCGATCGCCATTGAACCTGTACATGTGCCAATGTCCCAAACGATACTTTCTTTTTGAAGTTGCAAAGCGTGCAAACTAAGCACACGAATTTCTTTTTTCGTAATAAGTCCTTTATCAGGACGTCTTTGAGAAAATTCATCGTCCTCTATTCCTAGTGACCATTTTGGAGATGGAGCGACTCTTTTTAAAATCACTACATTTAATGCTGAAAAAGTGCCGTCTTTCATTTCTTCTAAAGAATACCAACCTGTTTTTTCATTTTCTCCTTGCAAATTTTCAGCTATAAACGCTTGATACTCAGTCATACCAAATTCTATTAAATATTGCGCTATAGTACTTGGATTATTCTCTGAGTCTGTCAATAAAGCAATTTTGTCGTAGCCATCAATTTTTTGAATTAATCCTTTCATAGAACGACCATGGACACTTGTAATATAGGCATCTTGCCAGCTTTCGCCTATTTTTGAGAAAGCTAACTGAACAGAACTTACATAAGGATAAACTTCTATATTCAACTTTTTAGATAAATAGCCTCCTAGGCCGTAAAATAATGGATCTCCTGAAGCTAGAATGACAATTTTCCTTTTCTCATTTTGAATGGTTTCAACAATCTTTTTTAATCCATTTTTTAAGATAATCTTTTCACCTTTATAATAAGGAAAGAACTCTAACAATCTTTCACCGCCAATGAGCACTTCACTATTCTCAATCCATTGTATATATTGTGGTAATAAACTTGCTAATCCATTGTCTCCTATTCCTATTAACTTAATCGACTGTGTCAATTCCATCAGCCCTCCCTAATAATTCACCCTTCATCGAATAAATGGAGGTATCCATTATGAGACCGCCTTTGACATGTTTCAAAGAAGACATACAACAAGCTTCACATAAATGATTAAAAAATTTCTGATTACCTGTTTCCAACATAATTTCTCCAACATGCGATGCAGTATTGGCTTCTGTAACTTGTTTCACGATTTCTTCGGGTGCATCGACGTCTCTTGCTAACTGTGCTAAAAACTCAAAGTTAACCGGTTTACTTTTTGAATGTACCATCATAACCCCTTGAGCTACCTTTGAAAATTTCCCCATCATACCAACGAGGGAAATTCGCTTTATACCAAGACGCTTACAGTGTTTAATAGCGAAACCAACAAAATCCCCCATTTCTATAAACGCTTCTTTAGGTAAACCTTTATATTGTTGCATAGCATATCTTTCACTTCGTCCACCGGTTGTCATAACGACATGATCATTCCCGGTTGCATGAGCTACGCTGATAGCTTCAACAACACTTGCCCTATATGCTGAACTCGAAAAGGGTACAACGGTTCCACGAGTACCTAAAATTGAAATTCCACCAATAATTCCAAGACGTCCATTTAGTGTGTTTTTCGCAATTTTTTCTCCATCTGGTACAGAAATAATCACTTTAACGCCACGTTTAATATTAAAATCAGACAATGTTTCTTCCACTGTCGAATAGAGCATTTTACGTGGAACAGGATTTATTGCTGCCTCTCCTACAGCAACTGGAAGACCTGGTTTCGTTACGCGACCAACTCCAACTCCACCGTCTAAATAAATGCCGGATTCTTCTTGCCAACTAACAGTTGAGACGATTAATGCACCATGTGTTGCATCTGGATCATCGCCTCCATCTTTAATCGTTTCACAACTAACTGATTCTCCAGAGATTGTACTTTTTTCTATTGTAAAAGTTACATCACGTCCAATCGGCAAATGTATCGTAGCTGTTTCTTGTGCTTCACCAGTGATTAGTGCCGTTAATGCAGCTTTTGTACATGCTGTCGCACAAGCGCCTGTTGTATAGCCATGACGCATTTGTGATGGATCTTTTTTATTTTTCTTTTCCATAATACTAATAATTACGCTTGATCAGCTAAAAGTGAAATAGCATTCAAAGCAGCAACGGTAACTGTACTACCACCTTTTCGCCCCATATTAGTGATAAATGGAACTTCTGTTACTTTTGCTAATTCTTCTTTTGATTCGGCAGCTGAAACGAAGCCAACAGGCATACCTATGATCAAATCAGGTTTCGCTTCGCCTTCTTTAATAAGTCGAATAAGTTCTAATAATGCTGTTGGCGCGTTGCCAATTGCATAAATGCCACCATCATGCAATTTTGCGGCTTTTCGCATTGACATGATTGCACGCGTAACTCCTGCCTCTTTTGCAGCTTTTGAAACATCTGAATCTGAAATATAGCAGTGTACATCGCCACCATATTTTTGGAATCGCTTATGTCCAGTACCTACTTCTACCATTTGGACATCAGCAATAACGGGTTTTCCAGCACGAATGGCTTTAATACCTGCTTCAATCGCTTCGGGTTGAATAATAACACTTCTACCTAAATCAAAATCTGCAGATGCATGTATAACTCGACGAATTACTTTCCATTCATCTTCTGTAAAATCATGTGGTCCATATTCTTCCGCAATTGTTGCAAAACTGTGGTCATAAATTTTATCTGGATCTATTGTAACGGGTTTAAATTCTGAATTAGTCATTATTTTTCCTCCTAGTTTCCTAGTTTTGAAGACAAGTCTTTTATAACATCTTCAAAACTTGAGTGTATATTTTCATATTGTACTTTTGGTCTTGCAATCATAATGGTTTCAATGCCACATGCTAAAGCTGCTTCTAACTTTTCATCAACGGAACCTACTTTACCACTTTCTTTAGTTATCATTAATGTGACTTCAAATTGATGAATAAGGGCCATATTTAACTCTTTTGAAAATGGCCCTTGCATGGCGATAATATCTTTTTGTTCTAAACCTAAAGTTTGGCATTTTTCCATATTATCGAGTCTTGGTAGCATTCGTGCAATCAGCCGTGTATTTTCTAGACCAAGCAAATGTTTTGTGAAAACGCCTAAAGTTTTACTACCCGTTGTCAGCAAAATAACACCACGTTTTTTTGCAGCTAATGCTGCCGCTTCCTCATAATCTTGAACAAGGGTTACTAACGGATTTGTATAGCTCTGGCTTGCTCTTTCGTAGCGTATATAAGGAATCCCAATTTGTGATGCCGCCAATAAAGCATTTTTTGAAGCTTCTTCTGCAAAAGGATGGCTTGCATCAACAATAGCTTGCAATTTATATTCTTGTATAAATTGCGCCATTTGTTCAGCTGTTAAGCGACCGATGTTTGTTTGTATTCCAGCTTCTGTTAAACTTTTTGCAGCCGACTCCGTCACAACTGTTGCAATTACTTTCCTCCCTGCTTCCCCTATTTTTATCGCAAGTTCTCTGGCATCGCTAGTGCCTGCTAACATGAAGATCATTTATGAACACCTACTACGTGATCGTGTTCATGATCATGATGGTCGTGTTCGTGATGATGGTGATGTTCTACGAATTCAGCTGCATTTAATCGATATTGACAAGTGTCACAATTCATCTTAGCTTCACCTTGTAATGATTCAGCAATACGATCTTTTAACACTGTTTTTAAAATTGGATGATAGCCAAAATAATTGGCTAATTTTATATCTACTCTAGGATAATCAGCAGCATATCTTACACGCATATCTTGCATTCTTTCCATTAAGATTCCCGTGAATAAGAAATATGGAAGCATAATAATTTTTTTAGCGCCTAATTTTATACAACGTTCGATTCCTTCATCAACGTTTGGATATGTAACACCCATAAATGCATTTTCAACTGTAAGAACATGTATTTGTTCCCAGAGTATACGAGAAATTTTGTAGAAATCGCTATTCGCATCTATATCACTACCACCACGACCGATTAATAAAATTGCAGTATCATTATTTTCCCCTTCAACATCAAATCCAGTTTCTGATAGTCGTTCTTTTAAAATCTTGAAAATGCCTTCATGGATACCAAGTGGTCTTGAATAGACAATATTTACATCAGGATATTTTTCTTTACCAGCATCAATTGACCCAGGAATATGAATCTTCGAATGACCTGCTTGTAGTAAAATAATTGGTACTACATGAATTTCAGTTGCTCCTTTTGCAACACAAGTGTCAATTCCCTGTGGGATATCTGGTGATGCAAATTCAAGGAAACAACTTTCAACAAACAGATTCTTATCTAAAGTTGGTTTTAACTGCTCTACAAATTTTGTCACTTCTTCGTTACCTTCTGCCAATCTACTACCATGACCTACAAATAAAATTGCTTTCATATTTTCTCCTCCGACATCAGTCACCACAAGGCGCTGGTTCAATCATTATTTTTGGTGCTACATCTCTATACACAAAACCTTGGATTTGTTTAACTCTTTTGAAATACTTAAATAATCGCTCATTTGGATGTGCATTTTCTTTATACTCTCGAACAATGTTTGTGATCACTTCTACAATTTTGTCAGGTTCAATTCCCTCTGCTACAGGTTGTCCAGGATGAGCAGTTCTTCCAACTGGTTTAGCCCCTAAGAACAGGTCAAATTTACCTTTCCGATAAATAATACCAATATCATCTGTAACAGCCTTATAACAAGCCATACCACAACCGTTAAACCCAATTTGAAGCTCTTTTGGTAATTTCAGTCCACCTAGCTTTTCTTGGATTTCTTCGGCATATGGAATGCCCCCCATTTTTTCACCATCACAAAAATCACACGCCTTTAAGGTTAATACATCTCCTATTGGCGATAATAAAAAACCAACGATTTTTAATTTTGTTGTGATAATTTCAGGATTAGAAGTAGGGATTTTAAGAACAATTTGATGATTAGGTGTATACTCCATTGTTCCTTTTTCACCAACGACCATTGCTAAAGTCATCATTTGATCAGGGGTGAACTTTTTATTGGCAACTCCTGGACTTACAGCTAATTCAAATATTTCTTCAAAATCTTGATGTACATAGTGGGTAGCTTTTGGTCGATCACCAGAAACACGTTTTAGCGCTTCCATAGCCATATCATATGAACTAATTTTTGAGCGTTCTTGTTTACTTGTTTCAACCTTTTGAATATTCTTAACAGATGCTGTAACAGCTACGGAAGATTTTATACGTTGCTCACCGGTTGTTTGATCCATTGCCCATGGCTCCGCCTCCTCTTTCAATCGTTGATGAGGCTTTAAATTTTGTTTCTCTGAATTTAATGTATATTTTCTTTGATATCCACGTGGCGTAATCATTTTATTGTCATAAAGAAATGTAGAAGAATTCCCTATAATAACCGTCGTCAGCATACCGATATCATGGTCAAGCATCTCTCCAAGATTTGTTATGATTATATGTTGACGTTCACGATAAGCGCTTTTTACCAGTCCAACCGGCGTTTCAGGTGATCTGTATCGTAGAAGAATATTCTGAGCTTCAACAATTTGACGCGTTCTTCTTCCGCTACGTGGATTGTAAAGAGCTATAACAAAATCTGCCATGGCTGCAGCTTCTACTCTTTTTGCGATTAAATTCCAAGGTGTTAAATGGTCACTTAAACTGATCGTGCAAGAATCATGCATAATGGGGGCACCTAAAAGTGAACCACATGAATTTATTGCTGAAATACCAGGAATTATTTCGACTGGAATTCCAGTAGCTTCCGTCCAACCTTTTTCTATTAATACTTCATAAACTAGCCCAGCCATACCATATACCCCGGAATCCCCACTTGAAATAACAGCTACTGTTTTCCCTAATTCTGCTTGTCGAACAGCTTCTTGTGCTCTTGAAACTTCTTCTGTCATACCTGTGCTAATTACTGCAGTTTCATCGGTTATTAAATCTTGGATCAGTTCAACATAAGTTTTATAACCAATGATAAAATCACTTTCTTGAAGTGCTTCAACTGCCCTTGCTGTAATATGCTTAAAATCACCAGGTCCAAAACCAACAACATATAGTTTTCCTTGTTTAGCCATGTGAACCTCTCCTTATCATTATTTTTTCTTGTCAATACCGGTTATGGAAGCAACTTTCGAATTCAAAATCATTTTTCCATCTTTCATATTGTAGATTGCGTGTTGATTGTTTTCCTGCGTTATACAATTCCTTACAATTTCGCGTGCAATTTCTGTGTTAGATGCTTTATACCAACTACCTTGTGGATAAGCTATAACAATACATGCATCTTTACACCGACCATTACACCGAGTTCTAGTTGTATGAATTTGTTCATCCAAATCTAGTAACGCAATTTCATCCCGAATTGCTAATGTAATATCCTCTGCCCCCTTTCTCATACATGAACTTCCATTACAAATGAATACATGACTTTTCATACCAGCCAAATTCCAAGTTGTCATATCCAACCTCCGATTTCCAAAAAATTTAATAGAGAAAAAAGCAAATAAAAAAACCTTAATTCCAAGAATCAAGGTTTAAAAACTAGATAATTCAGAAAATAGCCAAATATGTATGCCATTCTGCTTCTATAGTCTTTACCTTTCCCTCCGAAAAGTATCGTACTTCGTTTTAAAAGCAGGTTTCCTGGCTCACATTTCACTTTACTCTGATCTCTTCCCAGTCTTTATGACCAGTGAGTTCTATCATTTCATCCATGTATACAGTAGCGGGGGCTGCATCGGCTTTTAACCGATTTCCCTATTATCTCTTACTAATCTAATAAGAGCACTTTTAAAAAAGTATATAGTTGAATCAAACTAACAAATCGATTTTACGAATGATTAATTGATTCAATTTTTTTGTATAAAAATTCAACTGAATTAATCATATACTATTTTTTGCCGTTTTAAAATATGTTTTTTATTGATGAAGAAATTAAACAATAAGGAGAAATAGTAATTTTGTTAATATTTTCTACAAAAACAAATCAATTAACTGTTATAAAACATTCTTATTGTTTTATGAATTTCTGTATAACAAAAAATGTAGAATTGGAAATTTAATCATGATATACTATTTTCGTAATCTATCAATTCAATAAACTTTATGGTGCTAAATTTTTCATTTAGCTGAAAAGGGAAGTTTGTGTAAATCAAACGCGGTCCCGCCACTGTAAAGATGAGTTATGCTTTGTGATACCACTGTCAATGATGGGAAGGTGAAAGCATAACGGTGAATCTGAGCCAGGAGACCTGCCATAAAGTGTGAATTAGTTTCAACCTACGAGGATAGGTGTGAGAATAGATATGCTTTCAACAAGCATTTTTTTACTATTCATCAACACTTCTTTTGTCGTAAGAAGTGTTTTTTTTATTGTCCTTTTAGGCTCTAATTGGAGGTGTACCTGTAACAAGTTAAAAAAATAATAATCGTCTGAAAGGATTGGAAAAATTGAGAAAATTATTAAATTGGAAGCTTTTATACTTCCTAGCTGCCATAATGATCGTCCCAAAACCTGCTTTTGCAATGCATATTATGGAGGGGTTTTTACCTGTTGAATGGGCCATTTTCTGGTGGGCAATCACAATCCCATTTTTAGTAATTGGTTTTCGTTCAGTTCGCAAAACAATCATTGAACATCCAGAAACAAAAATGATGTTAGGTTTGTCCGGAGCATTTGCATTTGTACTATCCGCATTGAAAATACCATCTGTAACAGGTAGTTGCTCACATCCAACAGGTGTAGGTCTCGGTACTGTATTATTCGGTCCTTTTGCTATGAGTATTGTGGGCTTTATCGTTCTTTTGTTCCAAGCATTATTGTTAGCACATGGTGGACTGACTACATTAGGCGCTAATGCATTTTCAATGGCTATTGTAGGACCACTTATTTCATATGGTGTTTTTAAAGGTTCTACAAAAATGGGATTATCATTTTCATGGGCAGTATTTTTAGCAGCTACACTAGGCGATTTAGGTACTTATGTCGTTACATCCATTCAATTAGCACTTGCTTTCCCATCAGAAGTTGGTGGATTCGTTGCATCATTCACTAAATTCAGTGGAATTTTCGCTATAACTCAAATTCCTTTAGCGATTAGTGAAGGGATTCTTACAGTTGTTATTATGAACTTCTTACAAAAATACAATCTTGCAGAATTAAAAGCACTAAAAGTTTTTAAGAAAGGTGCTGAACAACGATGAAAAAGAATATTCTGTTAATCGTGCTAGTTATCCTTATGGCTGTTTTTCCATTATTTTTACAAAAAGGTGCTGAATTTGGAGGATCTGATGATCAAGCTGAAGCAGCCATCACCCAAATTGATAAATCGTACAAACCATGGTTTTCAAGTATTTGGGAACCACCAAGTGGCGAGATTGAAAGTCTATTATTCTCTTTGCAAGCTGCTATAGGTGCAGCGTTTATCGGTTACTTTATCGGATTTGCGCGTGGTAAGGCAAAAAAAGATAACAAAAAAGAAGGAAAAGGAAAGCATGTTACTCATTGATCAATATGCTTATATCAATCGCTTAACAAAAACACACCCATTAGAAAAAATAGTTTTATCTATTTTTCTACTAGTATTCTCTTTATCTGCAAAAGATATATTAGTTTCACTTCTTACTTTTTTAATAATGAGCACTTTAACTGTGTTTGTCGCTAAAATTCCTTGGAAGTATTATCTTACTATGTTGAGCATCCCTGGAATATTTTTAATTAGCAGTATGATTAGTATACTGATTTCATATACGCAACAACCAGAACGGATACACGAAGCAGTATGGGAATATCCACTCTTTAACGGAACTGTGTATATAGCATCTCAAAGCATTCAAATGTGTATTCAATTATTCTTTTCGGTATTCAGTAGTATAAGTTGTTTATATTTCTTAACATTAACAACACCTGTACATGATTTAATGCATATTCTAAGAAAATGTAAAGTACCTCAACTTATGATCGAATTGATCGAATTAAACTATCGATTTATCTTTGTATTTTTGGAGATTTCATTAAGAATTTATCAAGCTCAAAATTCAAGGCTTGGGTATCTTTCCGTGAAAAAAGGGCTCCATTCTTTAGGAATGCTTGTAGCATCCCTTTTTGCTAACGTCTTTCTTCGTTCTAGAGAATTGACAATCGCCATGGATTCACGTGGGTATCATAACTCTATGAATTATCTTGAGAATTCGTTTCAATATTCTTCGAAAAATTGGACTTTTATCAGTATTGTTATTTTGTTCATCATCGGTTTATACATCAAGTTTGGAGGAGTTCTAGTTTGAGTGATTTATTCTTTGAAATTCAACATTTAACACATTGTTATGCTGATGGTACGAAAGCATTAAAGGATTTGTCTCTGAAAATATCAAAGGGTAAAAAAATTGCACTTTTAGGTAATAACGGTGCAGGAAAGTCCACTTTGTTTCAGCATTTAAATGGAATCCTTCAGCCGACTTCTGGTAAAATTCTTTTTCAAGGTAAACCTTTGAAATACAATCGAAAATCTTTACTAGAGTTGAGATCTCACGTTGGAATTGTATTCCAGGATCCTGATTCACAGTTATTCGCTGGTAATGTACGCCAAGATATTTCATTTGGTCCATTAAATCTAAATTGGTCTCCAGAAAAGGTAACAGAAATGGTAGAATGGGCTATGTCCGAAATAGAAGTGACACCCTTACAAGATAAACCGATACATTTTTTAAGTTTAGGCCAAAAAAAGCGTGTTGCCATTGCAGGTGTGTTAGCGATGAATCCTGATGTTTTTATATTAGATGAACCATCTGCTGGACTTGATGGTTATTATTCAAAACAAATATTAAACTTACTGAATAAAATTCAACAATTGGATAAAACCATCATCTTATCGACTCATGATGTCCATTTTGCTTACGAATGGGCAGATGAAATCATTGTTATGAATGATGGAGAAATTATTTATCATGGAGATCCTTTTCACATTTTTGAACAAGAAGAATTACTATTAAAAGCTCATTTAGATAAGCCTTGGCTCTTTGAAATGTCTCAATTGTTGCAAGCAAAGAATATCATAAAAGGTTTAAACGAATTTCCTAGAAATAAGGATGAACTTATTAATTATTTAAAAACTTCTATCCCAATAGAGACAATAATTTAAAATTCTCTTTAAGCAGGAATTTCTTATCTTAGTAAGTATTTTCAAATATCAATACTATAAAACCCGTCATAATTTAAAAATTTATGACGGGTTTTTGCTTTTCAAAAGGAAAATCTTGCTTTAATCTTAATACTTTTGTTATTCAGTCACTTTAACTTTTGGAATTAGATCTTTAATAAATTCTTCGTTTCCTTCATGAAATGCTTTTACAATGGCACTCCCTACAATGACTCCATCTGCTAATGCACCGATTTCTTCTACCTGCTCAGGTGTAGAAATACCAAAGCCTGCAATAACTGGAACCGAGCTGATTTCTTTTAACGTGTGTAAATGTTCGTCCAAAGATTTTCCGAATTCGCTGCGTACGCCAGTGATTCCATTCACCGTTACAGCATAGATGAATCCTTCCGCAACTTCCACTATTTTTTTTATGCGATCTTCTTTACTTGTTAAAGAAACGAGTTGCACAAGGGCAACAGATGATTCCTTTATTTTTTCTTGAATCAACCCAGCTTCTTCAATAGGTAAATCAGGGATGATTAAGCCAGTGATTCCTATCTCTTCACATTTTGCAACGAATTTTTCGATGCCATATGCGAGTATTGGATTTAAATACGTCATCACAATTAAAGGAACTTGAACCTCTTCTTTAAAAGATGCAATTTCATCTAAAATTACTTTTAAGTTTGCGCCTTCTTTTAAAGCACGATTTCCTGCTTCCTCTATGACGGGACCATCAGCAACAGGATCAGTAAATGGAATACCTAGTTCAATCGCTGTTACCCCTGCATTTTGCAAGAAAAGGATTTGTTTTCGTATGGCCTTTAGTCCGCCATCTCCTGCCATAATATATGAAATAAATGCTTTTTGACCTGATTTTACTTTTTTCTCAATAGCCAGTTGTAAAGGTTTTGTTGTCATTATTTTTCGCCTCCCATTGCAGCTCGAACTGTTTCTACGTCTTTGTCTCCACGACCTGATAGATTAATGACCAGAATTTCTTCAGGTTTCATTTCTTTTGCAATTTTCGCAGCCCTATAAATCGCATGTGAACTCTCTAATGCTGGGATAATCCCCTCTGTGCGAGACAATAATTTTAAACCTTCTAAGGCTTCATCATCCGTCACAGACGAATATTTTACTCGACCAATGTCATGTAAATAACAATGTTCTGGACCAACAGCTGGGTAATCTAAACCTGCTGAAATGGAATGTGCCTCTTGGATAAATCCATTGTCATCTTGTAATAAGTACATATAGGCACCGTGTAGTACCCCTTCTTTTAACTCTGCAAATGCTGCAGCGTGGAGCCCTGTTTGAATACCACTTCCAGCAGCTTCAACACCGTATAGTTTCACTGACTCATCATTAACAAATGGATGGAACATACCAATTGCATTACTACCGCCACCAACACAAGCAACAATAGCATCTGGTAATCTTCCTTCTTTTTCTAATATTTGTTTTCGTGTTTCATCTCCGATAATTCGTTGGAAATCGCGTACAATTTTAGGAAAAGGATGTGGACCAGTAGCAGAACCTAAAATATAGTGTGTATCTTCTACATTTGTTACCCAGTAGCGGAGCGCTTCATTTACTGCGTCTTTTAATGTACCGCCGCCTTTATCAACGGAAACAACCTTAGCGCCTAGTAACTCCATCCGAAAAACATTTAATGCTTGGCGTTTTACATCTTCTTTCCCCATAAATACAACACATTCTAGGTCAAAAAGAGCACAAACAGTAGCAGTTGCAACGCCGTGTTGACCTGCCCCTGTTTCCGCAACGATTTTCTTTTTGCCCATTCTTATTGCTAATAGTGCCTGCCCTAATGCGTTATTAATCTTGTGCGCACCTGTATGATTCAAATCTTCGCGCTTTAAGTATATTTTTGCTCCTCCAATTTTCTTTGTTAGACGTTCAGCAAAATAGAGAGGATTTTCTCGGCCTACATAATCTTTTAGATAATATTGCAATTCTTTATAAAAAGATGGATCTTTTGTTGCTTCATTGTAAGCTATTTCTAATTCATTTAGGGCAGTCATCAATGTTTCTGGAACAAATTGACCACCAAATTTTCCATATCGTCCTGTTTCTTGCTCATTTAATTCTTTAACCATTAGCGATACACTCTCCTTTTACTGTTTCCATAAAACGATGTATTAAAAGATTATCTTTCTTTCCGTTATTTTCTACGCCACTTGAAACATCTAGCATATAGGGATGTGCAATGTTAATGGCATTTTTTACATTCGAAGCATTTAAACCACCTGCAAGAATTACTTTTCTATCTTTTAATAAGGGGTTATTTAATAAATCCCAATTAAAAGTTTTGCCACTTCCACCAGCAAATTGAACCCCAGGTGCATCTAAAAGTAAAAAGTCTGTGTCATATGTTAGTGCTCTTTCTATATCCTCTTCACTTTTCACTGAACATGCTTTAATTGAAGGAACACCGATTTTCTTAATGTCCTCATTCGATTCATTTCCATGAAATTGAACATAATCTAGAGGCACTTCTTTAAAAGCTTGTTGTATATACTCAGAAGATGCATCTACAAATACACCAATTTTTAATACATGTTCGGGTATATTTTTTGCAAGTTCTGCCGCTTTTTCAATTGAGATTTGTCTTTTACTTTTTGCAAAAACAAATCCAATTGCATCGACACCTGATTCGACTGCTGAAATGACATTTGCTTCTTCCATCAGACCGCAAATTTTAACTTTTGGAATCATAATCGAACAACCCCTTTTGGGACTTGTAGTGAGTGCAATGTCGATTCAATATCACCACTACGCATTAAAGTCTCCCCAACTAAAACTGCACTTGCGCCAATTCCAGCAACAAACTTTGCATCATTAGAATCTTTGATACCACTTTCACTTATTAACACTCGATTCTCATGGAAGGGGAATGATTTAGCCACTTTTTCAGTATTTCTTAAATCGACTTCAAACGTTTTTAAATTACGATTATTGATACCAATCAGTTTCGCGTCAATCTCTAAGGCAACTTTTAGTTCTTCTTCATCATGAACTTCCACCAATATTTCCAATCCTTGATCAGTCGCATACTGATAAAGGTTTGACAATTCTTCTTTAGAAAGGGCCGCAACGATCAATAAAATAACAGAAGCTCCGTGTGCTTTCGCAAAGTCAATTTGAACTTTATCAATGATAAAGTCTTTGCAAAGAACTGGGATTTCTACGATTTGTGTGACATCTTTTAAATCTTGAAAATTCCCGTTAAAAAATGGTGTATCGGTTAAAACAGAAATACATGCTGCACCAGCTTTTGCATATTGTAGTGCTTGATTTGCTGGGTTTACACTACTATTAATAATTCCTTTTGATGGTGAAGATCTTTTAATTTCTGATATGATTTGAAGATTTTTTGAGTTTTTTAGTTTTTCAAAAAGAGAAGGTTTCTCTGAAACTTCGAAACTTAGTTGTGTAGATTCTCTTTTAAGTCTTAATACTTCAGTTCTTTTTTCAGCGATGATTTTATCTAAGATAGTTGTCATTGAATCTTCTCCTTTCGATGCGCTTCACTAAAGGCTATTACAGCTTCTAATTTTTCTAATGCTTTTCCAGATTCTATCGTATCTATTGCAAGTTCTACTCCCTCTTTAATCTTATTTACTGTTCCGTAAGCAAATAGTCCAATCCCTGTATTTAGAGCAACTGCATCAAAATAAGCATCTCTTTTCCCTTTTAACAATTCTCTTAAAATGATTGCATTGTCATCAGGATTACCACCTCGAATAGCGCTTATAGGTGCTTCTTTTAATCCGACATCTTCAGGACGAAGAGAAAAAGGTATTAAATCTTCATGATCAACAAGAACAAACTGATTTTGCCCCGCTAGAGATGCTTCATCCATTCCGCCTGCACCTGTAACAACAATCCCTCTTTTTCTTCCTAACATTTTCATCACAGTTGCATATTCCATCAGAAAATCTTGTCGATATATACCAGTAAATTGTGTTTCTAAATCAACAGGATTTGTTAACGGCCCTACTAAGTTGAATATTGTCGGTTTACCAATTTTTCTTCTTACTTGACCAATTCGTTTTAGCTTTGGATGCACATTCGGTGCGTATAAAAAAGTAACATTTTCTTGTTCCAATAATTTAAGAGTTTCTGGAATAGTCAAATCAGTATGGATGCCTAATGCTTCTAGTACATCTGAACTTCCAGCGGCACTTGAAATTTTACGATTTCCATGCTTGGTAATTTTAGCCCCCGCAGCAGCTAAAACAAGAGCAGATGTCGTACTAATATTAAAGCTATTGCACCCATCTCCTCCTGTTCCACAATTATCCATATAACGATCCATTTCAGCCGGAACCGATAAAGCAAATGATTTCATGATTGTGGCAAGACCTGCAACTTCTTGAGCGGTTTCTCCCTTTTTCGATAAAGCTATCAAAAACTCTTCTATTTCTTCAAGTGGTGTATCATCTTGGAACATTTCCTTTGCGGCATCTAACATCTCCTCATAAAATAGATGTTTGTTGTTTTTAACCTTTTCAATCGCTTGTTGCATTGACAACCTCTCCTCTCTCAGCTCTACTCAACATTTGACAATGCGGTCAAAGAATTTGTTTTTTCGATTGTCTCTTCAAATTCTCTTTCCACTTCTGAATCTTCGACAATACCAGCCCCAGATTGTATATAAGCAATTCCATCTTTTAATAGCATCGATCTAATGGTAATAGCAAAGTCGATATTGCCATTAAAACCTATATATCCAATTGCTCCACCAAAAATATTCCGGTGAGCAGTTTCTATTTGATCGATTAATTCTATTGCAGTTCTTTTTGACAAACCTGTTATCGCACCAGCAGGATAAGTTGACATTAAAGCATCTAATGAGTGATAAACAGGCGATAACTTTCCTTGAATAGTAGAAACTAAATGCATGACATGCTCGTATCTTTCTAATTTCATATATTGTTTTACTTGCAATGTTCCTGGTTGAATCACTTGAAGTAAATCCTTTTTGGCTACTTCTAATAACATGCCGTGTTCATTTTGTTCTTTAGCATTATTTAATAATTCTTTAGCAAGAAGTTGATCTTCCGCTTCATTCATGCCACGTTTTCTAGTTCCACCTATTGGATTTACAGTAATTACATCATCTGTGACTTTAATTAGACTTTCTGGTGATGTACCTAAAACAATATGATCATCAAAATCCATGTAATACATATATGGAGATGGGTTTTGTTTTCTTAATTTTCTGTATATAGAAAATGCATTTCCTGAATAAGTTGCTTGTTGCTGTCTTGATATCACGATTTGACTAACCTTTTTATCCAGAATATAAGATTTTGCTTTTTCTATTTGTTTTAAGAATTGTTCCTTTGAAATGTCGCTTGTAAAAGATGAAAGCACATAACCTTTCTCTTCTTTATCGGTAAGCGGCGTTTGGATTTCCTTAACTAAATAATCTAAATCAACTTTTTGTTGTTCTGGATTTATTTCTGTATGAATAATGATTACTTCATCTTGCAGGTGATCGAATATAACAAGCGTTTCGTAGATAAAGAAATTTACACTAGGGATTTTTAAGGTATTAGGATGCTGCGAATTCACCGCTGTATTATATGAGATATATCCAACTGCGCCCCCAGTAAAAGGAAACTCGGAAGGACCAGTGATTCTAGGCATTACTCGTTTTAAAAGTAATAGTAAATCTCCTTCATAACTGTATTCTTTTCCCGTATAGAATTGTTTTTCTATTAGCTTATTATCACTACCACTATACGATTTGATCGGGTTAACGCCGATCATAGAATATCTGCCATCTTCTTGGAACTTCGCAGCAGATTCAAGTAAGAATTTCCGTTTTCCCTTTAATCTTTGAAAGATTAAGATGGGCGTTAAAGAATCACCATTGAGCTTTTTTACAGTCGTTCTATAATTTTCTTGCTCGATCATCAAAAATCATCTCCTATTAATGTTCAAATTTGAGAAAAAAGATTCAAATCGTTTAGCTAAAAAAATAAAAAAGCCCTCATGAAAGATGTACTCTTTCATGAGGACGATATTGACCGCGTTGCCACCTCAAGTTGAAGTTTTGAAACTCCCTCTTAAATCCGTAACGAGGATTAGACGTCATCCATTACTCACTTTGTTTTGACGGATGCTCTCATAAGTCCATTCACACACTACATTGATCAGCTTACACCAAACGCTGACTCTCTATACAATGTCAAATATGCTACTACTCTTATTCTTCAATTTCTCAGCTATGCTTAACTATTCTAATCTCAACTCATCGGACCAATCTCGCTACCGAAATTGCTATCCATTCGAACCATTTATTAACTGTTATATTAAAGATTCAACATGAAAATGTCAACCTTTTTTATTATTCTGAATTATATTTTAATTAATTTTTAGTTTTTAAGTGTTGGCATTACAAACCATCCCTTTAAGTATTTACTTTGTATGTTTGCCCATTTCACTTTTTAATAATCTTTGTTACTTTTATTTCTAATTCTAAGCCATTTGGAATAATTGCAATGATACTGCTTTTGTTATCTGGCTCATTATATAATTTTGTTTGTTCATCTAAAATGATGCTGTTAGTTACTAAACTTTATTTACTTGCTGTTGTATTTGTTGCTTTTGTTAAATAAGAATAACATATCCAACCTTTTTTCCCGTTATAGCTTCCATAAGCCCATTTCACATTATTAACCGTCGTAGTTTTAGAAATAGTAAGTTTTGTACCTTTAGGAATTGTCACTAAAATAGCCGTTTTTGTTGATGCTGTTTTACGTAGGTTTACATTCGCTGTCGTTAACACTGTCTCTTTTACTGATAATGTCGTTAATGTTGTGGCTTGATATTTTTTTAAATAGGAATATGAAACCCAGCCTTTTTTCCCGTTATAACTTACATAAGCCCATTTCACATTATTAATTGTCATAGTTTTTGTAACGGTAAGTTTTGTTCCATTCGGAATTGTCGCCAATTTTGTTGTTTTTGTTGATGCTGATTTACGTAGGTTGACATTCGCTGTTGTTTTCACTGTTTCTTTCATTGATAATGTCGTAAATGTTGTGGCTTGGTATTTTTTTAAATAGGAATATGAAACCCAGCCTTTTTTCCCGTTATAACTTACATAAGCCCATTTCATATTATTAACCGTTGTGGTCTTTGTAACAGTAAGTTTGGTTCCATTCGGAATTGTCGCCAATTTCGTTGTTTTTGTTGATGCTGATTTACGTAGGTTTACATTCGCTGTCGTTAACACTGTCTCTTTCACTGATAATGTCGTTAATGTTGTGGCTTGATATTTTTTTAAATAGGAATATGAAACCCAGCCTTTTTTCCCGTTATAACTTACATAAGCCCATTTCACATTATTAACCG
Organism: uncultured Rummeliibacillus sp.; assembly: GCF_934216135.1. Lineage (NCBI taxonomy): Bacteria > Bacillati > Bacillota > Bacilli > Caryophanales > Caryophanaceae > Rummeliibacillus > uncultured Rummeliibacillus sp. The sequence goes on from NZ_CAKQBI010000003.1 coordinate 194,561, forward strand.
TTGTGGTCTTTGTAACAGTAAGTTTGGTTCCATTCGGAATTGTCGCCAATTTTGTTGTTTTTGTTGATGCTGATTTACGTAGGTTTACATTCGCTGTCGTTAACACTGTCTCTTTCACTGATAATGTCGT
>NZ_CAKQBI010000004.1:0-168143 GCF_934216135.1 uncultured Rummeliibacillus sp.
TTGACCACTCAAGCATCATACAAGAGGGCTTTTTTGTTTTCAAGTCCCCGAAAATACTTCTAACAGGAATGCTCCTTAATATCTCATTAAAAGATTAAACTAAGAAAAATATAATGTAAAATCAAAGGATTTCATAATGCAAGAAGTATTTTTACAATGATATTGATTCTTCATGGTTCAGCAAGATAAATAAAAAATACAGAATTAAGTTATAAAATGGTAAAATCAGCTCAAATCATAGAATTTATACATAAAATGTTAGGTATTATGCGCAATATAGTAGTGTAAGTATTTTATTTTTTCGCTAAATGATTTAGCGGAAGAACGAAATCAATCTATATTTATGAGGAGGAATGAATGTTGTTTTATTCTGTTGTTTGTAATAGCTGCAGAAGAAACTTCCAATTAGCTGAAGGAAGCTTGGCTTTCCGTATGTATAAAGGAAGAAAAAGCCAATTTATGTTTTGTGAAGATTGTCATAGTAAAGTGCGAGTAGATGCAGTTAAGAATGTTTTGAATGCGAGTGATTCATACAATGATGAAAAGTAACGAATAAGGTTAATATAAGAAATGATTTATGAGATTGCTATTCATAAATCATTTTTTTGTGTCATTTTTCCCAAAATAAAATATTTTTTATATTAAAAATAACTCTTTTAATCCTTTTTTTTTATATACAAGATGTTTTTTGCTATAAATAAGTGTTTTTTTCAGAAAGACAATTGTGTTTTTCCACGAAAATGTTTACACTTAAAGACGTAAATAAATTTTTATACAATACAATTTATTGCTTTATATAAATTTGGTTTGAATATGATTGAAGAAATAATTGAACAATATATAAAGTGAAAGTAATAGTAAATACATCTGTGTTAATACATAGGAGGATTAAAAATGACAAATAAAGAACTGAAAAGGGGATTGGAAGCAAGGCATATCCAAATGATTGCCCTTGGTGGAACAATTGGCGTTGGCTTGTTTATGGGTTCGGCAAGTACAATTAGCTGGACAGGGCCATCTGTTATGCTTGCTTATGCAATTGCCGGTATTTTCGTTTATTTCATCATGCGTGCAATGGGAGAAATGCTTTATCTTGAGCCGAAAACGGGATCTTTTGCTACATTTGCACATGAATATATTCATCCATTAGCTGGTTATTTAACAGCTTGGAGTAACTGGTTCCAATGGATAATTGTCGGAATGTCAGAAGTTATTGCAGTTGGTGCTTACATGCAATATTGGTTTCCAGATCTTCCTGCATGGGCACCTGGTATTGTTGTTATAGTGATTTTAGGTATTGCTAACTTAGTATCAGTTAAATCATTTGGTGAATTTGAATTTTGGTTTGCATTGATTAAAATTGTTACTATTATTTTAATGATTATAGCAGGGGTTGGATTGATCTTCTTTGGTCTTGGAAACGGTGGACATCCCATTGGCTTTTCAAATTTATGGTCAAATGGTGGATTCTTTACAGGTGGCATTAAAGGCTTCTTCTTTGCATTATCACTAGTGGTTGCTGCATATCAAGGTGTGGAATTGATCGGTATTACAGCAGGTGAAGCAAAAGATCCTCAAAAATCCATTACAAAAGCTACAAAGTCAATTATTTGGCGTATTTTAATATTCTATATTGGTGCAATTTTTGTCATTGTTACAGTTTATCCTTGGGATGAACTAAAAGCAGTTGGAAGTCCATTTGTTGTAACATTTGCAAAAATCGGTATTACAGTAGCAGCTGGTTTCATCAACTTTGTTGTTATTACTGCAGCGATGTCTGGATGTAATAGTGGGATTTACAGTGCTGGGCGTATGATATATACACTTGCTGAAAATGGTCAGGCACCTAAAATTTTCTTGAAAGTTTCTAAAAATGGTGTTCCATATTGGGGAACTATCGCTGTTTTAATCGGTTTAGTGATTGGGATTGTTTTAAATTTTGTAGCCCCGTCTAAACTATTCGTTTATGTTTATAGTGCTAGCGTATTACCAGGTATGATTCCTTGGTTTGCCTTATTAATCGCTCAAATTCGTTTTAGAAAAGTACATGCAGAAGATATGAAAACTCATCCATTTAAAATGCCTTTTGCACCAGTAAGTAACTTTGTAACCATCCTATTCTTATTGATGGTATTAGTAGGCATGTGGATGAATGATGAGACACGGATTTCATTAATTGTAGGGATTATTTTCATAGCACTGATGACAGTACTGTTTTATATATTAGGTATGCATAAACGCGAGTATAAAATATATAAATAACAAAAAAATAAATAACATTTCATAAAACCGGAATCTCTTGGAACAAGGGCTTTTCCGGTTTTTGTTTTCGGTAGCAGAGAGCGAGATCTTTCTCAATCATAACTCAATAGGGTTATAATAGAAGTAACAAGCAACAGGAAGTAAGGAGTGTTTTTAGATGCGTAGCTTCATCGTCATGCAAGGAGAAACTTATGAGGAAGACAAGGATTTGGGGGTGATTTGGTCACCAATCTATGATAAGGCAGGGCTAGAACCTCACTTTTGGGCCCGGATGAAACAAGTGAAGAAGGGTGATATTCTCTTCCATTATGTCAAAGGGTCAATTGTTGCGATTAGTGTTGCTCAAAGTGATTGTGTAGAAAAAGCAAAACCTGTTTTGTTCCGTTTACAGACTGAAGAAAAAGGACATGTTGTTTATACCAAATACTTTACATTAGATATTCCTTTAATCATAAGGGACTTTTGGCAAGAAATTTATCCTTTACTTCCAACGAAATATTCGGCTTTTCAAGAGGATGGTAGTGGAAATGGTGGTTATTTATATCCTTGCCATGAGGAAATGACATTAGCCTTTTCTAGTATCATTCGAACTTTAAACAAAAAGAATACGGAAGAACAATTATCATTATCTATTGATGCTATTCAAATGACGAATCCATTGTTTACATTACTAGATTATATAGATAAAGAAGTCAAACAACAGGTTCTACAAGAGCAATCATTATTTATAGAACGTCAAAGATCATTATGGGATGGTCAATGTCCAATATGTCATATTAATCTACCAAAAATGATGCGAGCAACTCATGCTAAACCTATTAAAGATAGTCTATTAGAAGAAAGAAATGATCCTTATAACGGTGTTTTTCTTTGTGCAAACCATGCAGTCTTATATGAAGAAGGACTTATCTCGTTAGATGGTAGTGGGAAATTACACATTTCTCAACAAATTCAACCTGAAGAATACAGTAGATTTCAATTGACAGCTAATAAGAAGATTACGATAAACAAAGAAAATAAAACTTATTTCAGATGGCATAAACGTTATCATTTTCACCCATAATGGTTAAGCGTCACCATTTTGAAATAATATAAAAAAACATTGTTTTTTGTCATATAAAATTGTTTATGCTTAAAATAAAAATATGCTATGATGATTTCAGGGAGAGTGAACACAATTGCGTAATAAAAGAAGAAAACTTCAAAAACATGAAAATGTTATTGTGTTCCCTGGGGCAGTTGATAGGCTAATAACTGAAGGTCAAAAGTTTGCCGAAAATTATCAATATGATAAAGCTGTTGAATCATTGCGTGAAGCTTTGCAGTATACAGATGATGATGAAGGACTATTAAGTATCTACGCATTTTCTTTGTATGAAACAAGAAATTTCCAAGAAGCGAAAGCTGTTTGCGAGAAATTATTAGCTATAGGTCCACAATTATACATAGAAACTATGGAACTTTATTTGACGGTATTAATGGAGTTAAAAGAATTCAATCAAGTTGAGACATTAATCAGTTCTCTACTTGAGGAAGATGTAATCCCACCAGAGTCCCAAGATAAATTCATTCGTATAAAAAATCTTAATGCTATGATTGCTGATTCGCAAAGTAATGAGCAACCAGGTGATATGGAATTAGAAAAGACATCTGAACAACTTAAAGCAGATACCTTTTTTGCTCAAACAAATTTGCAACAAATGAAACATCTACAAGCTATTCGTGAACTGAACCTTCGTCCACTGAAAAACTTATTAGTTGCAATAATTGAAGATAATCGCGCACATCCGATGATTCAAAGTTTTGTATTGTACTTACTTGTCCAACAAGAAATTGATATAGAAGTACAAGTGAGAAAATTTGATAAAGAATGTACTATAAACCCTATAGATCTAGATTTCCCTGATGAATTGCCTGTTGCTAAAAAAGTATTGAAACTTGTAGAAGAATTATTAGAACAAGAACCAACAACTTTGGAAATGGTACAATATTTGTTGACAAGGCATATGTTTGTAACTTATCCATTTGAATGGTTTCAGTACTCACCAGAGGAAGTGGCAGACGGTTATATTGATTTCGTACATGCGATGTTTGGAGAGGTAAAAGAAACAGATTATGATTTATTAGACCTTATAAATCTACTTGAAGAACAGTCTGAGCTGTTTGATGTGTGAAATCAGTTGAAACTATAGCTATCTATGATATACTAAAACAGTTGTGAAAGTCGTATTAACGAGTGAATTGTCCAACATTTGAATTTAATTTTGGAGGTATTTATAAATGTCAGCAAAATGGGAAAAACAAGAAGGCAACACTGGATTACTTACAGTAGAAGTTGCTGCTGAAAAAGTTGATGAAGCTTTAGATAAAGCATTCAAAAAAGTAGTAAAACAAATTAATGTACCAGGGTTCCGTAAAGGTAAAATGCCTCGTCAAATGTTCGAAAAGAAATTTGGCGTTGAATCATTATTCCAAGATGCATTAGAATTTCTAGTAAACGAAAATTATCCTTTAGCTATTGATGAAACTGGTATCGAACCTGTTGATCAACCAGAAATCGATTTCGAAATGGAAGATCTAGGGAAACACAAAGACTTCAAATTTACTGCTAAAGTAACTGTAAAACCAGAAGTTACTCTTGGTGACTACAAAGGTTTAGAAGTAACTAAACAAGATACTACAGTAACTGATGAAGAAATTGAACAACAACTAAAAGAGCAACAAGCTCGTCTTGCTGAATTAGTCGTAAAAGAAGATGGCGCTGTAGAAGAAGGCGACACAGCTGTAATCGATTTCGAAGGCTTCCAAGATGGCGTAGCATTCGAAGGCGGTAAAGGTGATAACTACTCATTAGAAATCGGTTCTGGATCATTTATCCCAGGATTTGAAGAACAACTTGTAGGCGTAAAAGCTGGCGAATCTAAAGATGTAGTTGTAACATTCCCAGAAGAATATCATGCTGCAGAATTAGCTGGTAAAGAAGCTACTTTCAAAGTAACTGTAAAAGAAGTAAAAGCTAAAGAACTTCCTGAATTAGATGATGATTTAGCATCAGAAATCGATGCAGAAGTAGAATCTTTAGACCAACTTCGCACTAAACTAAAAGAAAAAACTGTTGCTGAAAAAGAAAGTGCTTCAGAAACAGCATTACGTGATGATTTAGTTGAAAAAGCTGCTGAAAATGCAACAATCGATATTCCAGAAGCAATGGTTGAATCAGAAATCAACCGTATGCTACAAGAATATGATCAAAGCTTACAAATGCAAGGTATGAACCTTGACCTATATTACCAATTCTCTGGTCAAGATGAAGCAGCTTTACGCGCTCAAATGAAAGAAGATGCACAATCACGCGTTCGCGTTGCATTAGTTCTTGAAGCAATTGCAGAAGCTGAAAAAATCGAAGCATCTGAAGAAGATATTAACGCTGAATTAGAAAAAATGTCTGAACAATTCAAAATGGATGCTGAACAAATCAAATCAGTACTAGGTGGAACAACTGTACTTGAACACGATGTGAAAATTCGTAAAACAGTTGAATTCTTAGTTGAAAACGCTAAAGTAACTGAATAATAATTTGTTATAAAGTAAACCTGAACAAGGTACGGGTTTTTAATCCGTACCTTGTTTTCTTAATATAAATTTAGAAAATTCTTAATGATACATATTAAGAACAAATATGTAATAGAGTTCGTAATATTTGATAATCTAGGATGAATCTTGTAACATTGTTGCATGAATAGGGGTGAAATAATTGTTCAAATTTAATGATGAAAAAGGCAATTTAAAATGCTCATTCTGTGGTAAACCACAAGAACAAGTTCGTAAACTGGTTGCAGGACCTGGGGTATATATTTGTGATGAATGTATCGATCTTTGTTCTGAAATCGTAGTTGAAGAACTTGGTACTGAAGAAGAAGTTGAGCTAAAAGACATTCCAAAGCCAAAAGAAATACTAGATACTTTGGATGATTATGTCATCGGACAAGAACGTGCAAAAAAAGCGTTATCAGTAGCTGTATATAATCACTACAAACGTATAAATTCAAACAGTAAAGTTGATGATGTAGAGTTATCAAAATCTAATATTGTACTAATCGGACCAACTGGTAGCGGTAAAACATTATTAGCACAAACTTTAGCGCGTATTATTAACGTACCATTTGCAATTGCAGATGCGACTTCTTTAACTGAAGCTGGTTACGTTGGGGAAGATGTTGAAAATATCTTACTTAAACTAATCCAAGCAGCTGATTATGATATCGAACGTGCTGAAAAAGGGATTATCTATATCGATGAAATCGATAAAGTTGCACGTAAATCTGAAAATCCATCAATCACTCGTGATGTCTCAGGTGAAGGTGTTCAACAAGCACTTTTAAAAATCCTTGAAGGAACAACAGCAAGCGTTCCACCACAAGGCGGTCGTAAACACCCACACCAAGAATTTATCCAAATCGATACAACTAATATTTTGTTTATCGTAGGTGGTGCATTTGATGGAATCGAGTCAATTATTAAACGCCGTATGGGTGAAAAAGTAATTGGTTTCGGTTCTGATAATACAAAGCAACATATGGATGATAAAAATTTGATGAAGCATTTAATCCCTGAAGATTTGCTTAAATTTGGTTTGATCCCTGAATTTATAGGTCGATTACCAGTATTGGCAAGCTTAGAACAATTAGATGAAGATGCGCTTGTTCAAATTCTAACAGAACCAAAAAATGCTTTAACTAAGCAATATGAAAAAATGTTAGAACTTGATAATGTGGACCTTGAGTTTGAAAAGGGTGCATTATATGAAATTGCAAAAGAAGCTATCGAACGTAAAACAGGCGCACGTGGCTTACGTTCCATCATAGAAAATATTATGTTAGATGTCATGTTCGAATTACCTTCTCGTGATGATATTACAAAATGTATTATTACAAAGGAAACTGTTACAGATAAAGCTCGACCAAAACTTCTATTACAAGATGGTACAGAGTTAGAGTCAGACAACAAAAAAACGTCTGCATAAGAACTGATTGAAGAACTGGCTTCGAACAAGTGCCAATCAGCACTGTTCGTTGCCAGTTTTTTTATATAAGATGAAACTACATCAATCATAAGAGCAGATTAAACTTAATATTGTGCATGAAAAGAGTATTCTGTAACATACTTAATGTGTAAATAATAAATTCAAAAGATACAATAAGATATGTGATCTTTAAAATTACTCGGAGGTGTTCACCCGTATGGCAGAGGTAACTAGAAAAAAGGACATACCACTATTACCACTTAGAGGGTTACTCGTTTATCCAACGATATTATTACATATTGATGTAGGTCGTGAACGCTCGATTGTAGCATTGGAAAAAGCGATGGCTGATGATAATTTAATTTTTCTTGTCACACAAAAGGTCATGAGTGTGGAAAATCCTACTGAAGAGGATTTGTACCAAGTAGGGACAGTTGCTTATGTCAAGCAAATGTTGAAATTGCCAAATGGCACATTACGTGTCCTTGTAGAAGGTCTTAATCGTGCCAAAATCAAAAAAGTTACAATTTCTGATGATTACGTGTCTGCTAAGATAGAAAATTTAGAAGACGCAAAAGAAGTCGACATTGAAACAGAAGCATTGATGCGTACGTTATTATCCTATTTTGGAAAATATTCAAAGTCATCTAGTAAAATTTCAAATGAAGCTTATGAAACTGTTGCAGATCTTGAAGAACCTGGACGTTTTGCAGATACGATTGCCTCTTATTTACCACTAAAAATGCAAGCAAAACAAGAAATCCTTTCTACAATAGATGTAAAAGAGCGCATCAAACTATTAATCCAACGATTACATGATGAACAAGAGGTATTAAATCTGGAACAGAAGATTAATACCAAAGTAAAACGCGCAATGGAAAAAACACAAAAAGAGTTTTATCTACGTGAACAGATGAAAGCAATACAAGAGGAACTTGGAGACCGTGAAGGTAAACAGGCAGAAGTTACAGAACTTAAAAAGCGTATTGAGACATCAGATATGCCAGAACAAACGCGCAATGTTGCATTAAAGGAATTAGGACGTTATGAAAAAATACCAGTCGCTTCTGCAGAGAGTGGTGTGATCCGAAATTATCTAGATTGGCTCCTTTCTATACCATGGAGTACGACGACAAAAGATCGTCGAGATATTCATGTTGCAGAAAAGATTCTTAATCGAGATCATGAAGGATTAGAAGAAGTAAAAGAACGAATATTAGAGTACCTTTCTGTACAACAGCTGACGAACTCACTTCGTGGCCCAATCCTTTGTTTAGCAGGACCACCTGGGGTTGGGAAAACTTCTTTAGCCAAATCAATTGCTGAATCTTTAAATCGAAAATTTGTTAGAATATCACTTGGGGGAGTGCGCGATGAATCTGAGATTCGTGGGCACAGAAGAACCTATGTTGGGGCTATGCCTGGGCGTATTATTCAAGGGATGAAAAAAGCAGGTACTATCAATCCTGTTTTCTTACTTGATGAAATCGATAAGATGTCAAATGATTTCCGCGGAGATCCTTCTGCAGCAATGTTAGAAGTATTAGATCCAAACCAAAATAGTACTTTCAGCGATCATTATATAGAGGAAACTTATGATTTATCGAATGTTATGTTTATCGCTACGGCTAATGATTTAAGTACAATTCCTGGTCCTTTACGAGATCGAATGGAAATTATTTCGATAGCAGGATACACAGAAGTTGAAAAGCAGGAAATAACCAAAAAACATTTAATCCCGAAACAAATGGAAGAAAACGGATTGCAAAAAACTCAATTACAAATACGTGATGATGCAGTTCTTGACTTAATACGTTATTATACTCGAGAAGCGGGTGTACGCGGTTTAGAACGTCAAGTGGCTTCACTATGTCGAAAAGCTGCAAAACAAATTGTGTCGGGCGATAAAAAGCGAGTGGTTATTACCTCAAAAAATTTAGAGGATCTACTTGGAAAACATCGATTCCATCATGGACAAGCTGAAAAAGAAAACCAAATCGGCGTTGCAACAGGCTTAGCCTATACAGTTGTTGGAGGAGACACTCTTCAAATTGAAGTATCCCTTACTCCAGGTAAAGGTAAAATCCAATTAACCGGTAAGTTAGGGGATGTTATGAAAGAGTCTGCTCAAACAGCCATTTCTTATGTGCGCTCAAAATCAGAACAATTGGGTATTGAGGAAGATTTCTTTGAAACGCATGATATTCATATACATGTCCCTGAAGGTGCTGTACCAAAAGACGGTCCATCTGCAGGTGTAACAATGGTAACAGCAATAACTTCTGCAATAACCAAGCGTCCAATAAGACGTGAGGTTGGGATGACAGGTGAAGTAACTTTAAGAGGTCGTGTTCTTCCGATTGGCGGTTTAAAAGAAAAATCACTTGGTGCTCATCGTGCAGGCTTAACAACAATTATTTTACCGAAAGACAATGAACGTGATATTGATGATATTCCAGAAAGTGTTCGAAAGGGGCTCACATTTAAGCTCGTGTCAAACGCAGATGAAGTATTGGAATTAGCGTTAGACGGAGGGATTTCATGAAAGTCAATAATGTAGAGATGGTCATCAGTGCTGTTCGACCATCACAATATCCAGAGGACGGTCTGCCAGAGTTTGCTCTAGCAGGTCGTTCTAATGTTGGGAAATCATCTTTTATCAATCGAATGATTGGTAGAAAGAGTATGGCTCGTATTTCATCAAAACCAGGAAAGACACAAACATTAAACTTCTATAAAATTGAAGAGCAATTATTCTTTGTTGACGTACCTGGTTATGGCTATGCTAAAGTCTCTAAAACAGAGCGTGAAGCATGGGGGAAAATGATAGAACAATATTTAACTGGACGAAGTGTGTTAAAAGCTGTTGTCCAAATTGTAGATATACGTCATGAACCTACTGACGATGATTGTATGATGTATGATTTCTTAAAACATTACAATATCCCAACGATTGTAATTGCAACAAAAGCGGATAAGATTAAAAAAGGAAATTATGCCAAACATAAAAAAATTGTAAAAGAAGTACTTGATATGGATCCAAGCGACCCCCTTATTCTGTTCTCGTCTGAAAAGGGAATGGGCATCGAAGAAGCTTGGGCTGAAATCGAAAAGAGAATGTAATTCTTACATAAAACCTGGAGGATGATCCTTCAGGTTTTTTATAACATCTGATTGTATTAGAAATCTTCATTTAGAGTTCAAAAGTAACGATTCATTGTCAATTAAATATCTGAAAATTTAATCTAAAAGCAACAATATTGTGCTCGTGTGTATGATTTGATAAAATATAGATTATAATAATTCTAAAGAACTTTAAATGAATTAATGTCGATTTTATGTCATATCATGTTCACAATTGAGGACAAGAATTGATTTGTATATATGTTATAATTGAAATCGCTAATTAGAACGTGAGAGGTGTATAATTTCATGCATACCATAGTAGTAGGCTTGAATTATAAAACAGCGCCCGTCGAAATTCGTGAGAAATTCTCATTTACAGAAGAAGAACTTCCCGAAGCGATGAGAGCATTACAAAGTCAAAAAAGTGTATTAGAAAATGTAATCGTTTCAACATGTAACCGTACTGAAATTTATGCAGTTGTAGATCAATTGCATACAGGACGTTATTATATCAAGCAATTTTTAGCAGAGTGGTTTCATGTTCCTGTGAAATCGTTTGAAACGCATCTATATATTCGTGAAGAAGATAATTCAATGATGCATTTATTCAAAGTTTCTTCAGGAATTGACTCTATGGTTCTTGGGGAAACTCAAATTTTGGGACAAGTAAAGGGAAGCTTTTTAAAGGCTCAAGAACTAGGGACTACTGGAACTGTTTACAATAAATTATTCAAACAAGCAATTACCTTTGCAAAACGTGCACATGGTGAAACAGCTATCGGCGAAAATGCAGTTTCTGTTTCTTATGCAGCAGTGGAACTTGCAAAGAAAATCTTTGGTTCTTTATCAAATAAGCATGTAGCTATTTTGGGTGCCGGTAAAATGGGAGAATTAGCTGCTGAAAACTTATATGGTAGTGGTGTCGGAAAAGTAACAGTCGTTAACCGTACGTTCTCAAAGGCTGAAGTTTTAGCTGAGAAATTCCATGGTACTGCTAAGTCAATGCAAGAGCTTCAATGTGTACTTTTAGAAGCTGATATTTTAATCAGTTCAACTGGTGCAACAGATTATGTAATCGATTTTGACATGATGCAATACGTTGAACATTTACGTAAAGGAAAACCTTTATTTATGGTAGATATCGCAGTTCCGCGTGATCTTGACCCACGAATTGGAGATTTACCAAATGTCTTTCTATATGATATTGATGATTTGCACGGCATTGTTGAAGCAAATCTTGCAGAACGTCAACGTGCAGCTGAGCAAATTACATCAATGATTGATACAGAAATTGATGAATTCAAAGATTGGATGGCTACTTTAGGCGTAGTACCTGTTATTGCAGCTCTTCGACAAAAAGCAGCTCGAATTCAATATGATACTATGCAAAGTATTGAAAATAAAATGCCTAACTTAACGGAACGTGAGAAAAAGGTATTAAATAAGCATACGAAATCGATTATCAATCAATTGTTAAAAGAACCAATTTTGCAAGCAAAAGAAATGGCGGGTTCTCAAAAGTCGAAAGAGCAACTAGCGCTATTCCAACAAATTTTTGGGATTGAAGAAGAAGTAGAAGAAGAAGCTCGAAAACAACAACTTCACCAAAAAGAACGCATGCAAAAATTAGCGTTAGAAACCCAAAAGGCTGATGCTAAATTGTCATATTAAAGAACTTTTTAGAAGGCGTTTTCGTGTCTATGTGATAAACTTAGAGGTGCGAAGACGCTTTTTTAATTGAATAAAGTTGAATAAAGTAACAAAAGTACAAAGGAGTCGGTTATGACTGATTTGACAATGACAAGGCTGCATGAAGCAATGACCGTCATATATGCGATCAGTCTTGTCTTTTATTTTATTGATTACCTTAATAAGGATGCAAAGGCTCACCGAATTGCTTTTTGGTTAGTATCTATTGTTTGGGTGATGCAGTCAATCTTCTTAGGTCTTTATATTATAGAAACACATCGTTTCCCAATTTTGTCCTTATTTGAAGGCATTTATTTTTATGCTTGGTTATTAGTGACAATCTCCATATTATTGCATTGCTTATACCGTGTGGATTTGCCGGTATTCTTTTTAAATGTGCTTGGGTTTATATTTATGACCATTCATACATTTGCACCCAGTCAGATTGCTCAGTCACCTGTAGGACATACGCTAATCTCTGAGTTACTCTTTATACATGTAACGTTCGCAATTTTGTCATATGTTGCATTTTCTTTGTCATTTGTTTTCTCTGCATTGTATTTAATCCTTTATAATGTACTTAAGAAAAAGAAATGGACAAAACAATGGACACGGCTTCCATCTTTGGACCAAGCCCAAAAAGGTATGTCAGCAGCATTATTAACAGGTATACCGTTTCTACTTATTAGTTTAATATTAGGATTACAATGGGGAATTACATCATTTGATCACTTTACAATCTTTGATGCGAAAATAATTGGTTCTTTTGTATCCTTATTAATCTATTGTTTAATTTTATATGGAAATCGCAAAGGAAAACTACATACTACTATGTATGCTTGGACACATGTCTATGCGTTCTTGATTGTAATTATCAACTTCTTTTTAGGAAGTCGATTATCAAGTTTTCACTTTTGGTATTAATAGAAAGGTTGGATTGTAAGTGCGTAAAATTATTGTAGGTTCAAGAAGAAGTAAGCTTGCTTTAACTCAAACAAATTGGTTCATTGACCAATTGAAAAAAGCAGGGGCACCATTTGAATTTGAAGTGAAGGAAATAGTTACAAAAGGTGATAAAATCCTTGATGTTCAATTATCTAAAGTTGGCGGGAAAGGCTTATTCGTAAAAGAAATTGAACAAGAATTATATGATAAAGAAATTGATTTTGCTGTTCATAGTATGAAGGATATGCCTGCTATACTTCCGGAAGGACTTGTAATTGGTTGTATTCCAAAACGTGAAGATCCACGTGATGCGTTTATATCAAAAGGTCATGTAAAATTTGCTGATCTTCCTAAAGGTGCTGTTGTAGGTACTAGTAGTTTACGTCGTAGTGCACAATTATTACTTGCTCGACCTGATTTAGAAATTAAATGGATTCGTGGTAACGTAGATACTCGTTTGGCAAAACTTGAAACAGATGAATACGATGCAATAATTTTAGCAGCAGCAGGACTTAAAAGACTAGGCTGGAATGATGAAGTAGTAACTGAGTATCTATCTACAGATATCTGTATGCCAGCAGTTGGACAGGGTTCACTAGGAATCGAATGTCGTGCTGATGACGAAGAATTACTTGCAGAACTTGCTAAACTAACAGATAAAGCAACATGGGAAGAAGCTCAAGCTGAACGTGCATTCCTAGCTGCTATGGATGGTGGTTGCCAAGTGCCAATCGCTGGATTTGCTCGTTATAACGAAGGACAAGTTAACTTTACTGGCCTTGTAGCAGCTCCTGATGCATCTGTTTTTTATAAAGAATCTCTTGTATCAAAAGATGCTGTTGCAGCTGGGAAAGAAGTAGCTACTAAGTTAACAGCTCAAGGTGCATTTGATTTGATTCAAAAAGTAAAGGCTGAGCAAAATGCCAAATAATTTGCCATTACAAGGACAACAAATTGTTCTAACTGGCACGAAAATGACTCACTCAGTATCTTCTAAAATAATAGAATTAGGCGGTAAAGTACATCACTTACCGCTTATTACTGTTAGAGAAGTCCAAACTTCAGAGGATTTCGATATGCTAAATCGTGCTTTTGCCTGTGAATGGCTTATTTTCACAAGTCAAAATGCGGTGCAATCATTTTCGAATAAACTAAAACGATTTAAACAGACTATAGATAAATGTGTTGCTAAAATTGCTGTAGTAGGCGAAAAAACTGCTCAAGCAATTGAAGCATTAGGCCTGAAAATTGATTTTATGCCTTCTACATATAGTGCAGATGTTTTTGTAAAGGAATTCCCAAAGCATGTAGGACAATTAAAAAGTTGTCTATTCTTGAAAGGTAGTTTAGCAAAGGCTACTATAAGAGAGGGATTACCGTTTCCAGTAGAAGAATGGACAGTTTATGAAACCATTCAAACTCTTGAGTATACTTCTGCTATAAAAAATTTGATCAAACAATCGCCATGTCAATCTATTACTGTGATCTTTGCAAGTCCATCTGCAGTAGATGTTTTTGCAAAGCATATAGCACCCGATATAGGATGGAGCGGCTTTGAGGTTGCAGCAATTGGTCACGTAACAGAAACTGCGTTACACCAAGTGGGAGTTACGGTAGATATAATACCAAAAAAATATACGATGATGGCCATTATTGACGAACTGGCTAAAAGAAGGGAACAAGAATCATGACAGAATTGAATTTTAAAAGACATCGTCGTTTACGTCAATCTGCAACAATGCGTGCGATGGTAAAAGAAACATACTTACACAAAGAAGATTTTATCTATCCAATCTTCGTAATTGATGGAGAAAATATTAAAAATCCTGTAGATTCAATGCCAGGTGTGTATCAATTTTCTCTAGACCGTTTAAGTGAAGAAATGGATGAAGTCGTATCTCTTGGCATTCCATCTGTTATCTTATTTGGACTTCCAGCTGAAAAGGATGAAGTAGGAACACAAGCTTTCCATGATCACGGAATTGTGCAAGAAGCTACACGTTTTATCAAAAAGAACTATCCAGACGTTGTAGTGATTGCTGATACATGTTTATGTGAATTCACTTCACACGGACATTGTGGTGTCGTTTCAGAAGATCATAAAATCTTAAATGATCCTTCATTAGATATTCTTGCAAAAACAGCTGTTTCACAAGCACAAGCAGGCGCAGATATTATTGCACCTTCTAACATGATGGATGGCTTTGTAGCTGCTATTCGTAAAGGTTTAGATGAAGCTGGATTTGAAGATGTTCCAATCATGTCTTATGCAGTGAAATATGCTTCAGCTTACTATGGACCATTCCGTGATGCGGCAGATGGAGCACCTAAATTTGGTGATCGTAAAACATATCAAATGGACCCATCAAATCGTTATGAGGCGATGAGAGAAGCTACAAGTGATGTAGAAGAAGGCGCAGATTTCTTAATCGTAAAACCTGCTCTTTCATATCTAGATATTGTTCGTGATGTACGAAATAACTATGACTTGCCAGTTGTAGCTTATAACGTAAGTGGCGAATATGCGATGGTTAAAGCTGCAGCAATAAATGGCTGGGTAAATGAAAAACAAATCGTTCTCGAAACATTGACTGGCATGAAACGTGCAGGTGCAGATTTAATCATCACTTATCATGCAAAAGATGCAGTTCGATGGATGGAGGAAAAATAATCAATGGCTCGTTCACATGAAAAATCAAAAGCAGCATTTGCTGAAGCAATCAATTTAATGCCAGGTGGGGTTAACAGCCCAGTTCGCGCATTTAATGCAGTAAATATGGATCCAATCGTAATGGAAAAAGGTCACGGAGCAATTATTACTGATGTAGATGGTAATGACTATATTGACTATGTTCTATCATGGGGACCACTAATTATTGGACATACACATCCTGATGTAGTAGCAGCTATTAAACGAGTTGCTGAAACAGGTACAAGCTTTGGCGCATCTACAGTTATTGAAAATGAGTTAGCCAAAGAAGTGATTAAACGTGTGCCTTCTGTTGAAATGGTGAGAATGGTTTCATCAGGTACAGAAGCAACAATGAGTGCAATTCGTGTAGCACGTGGTTATACTGGACGTGATAAAATCTTAAAATTTGAAGGTTCTTATCATGGTCATGGTGATTCATTATTAATCAAAGCTGGTTCAGGTGTTGCAACACTAGGTTTACCTGACAGTCCAGGAGTACCAATGGGAATTGCTCAAAATACATTGACTGTTCCTTATAACGATTTAGAAGCTGTACAACAAGTATTCGAAAAATATGGGGAAGATATCGCTGCAATTATAGTTGAACCAGTTGCTGGTAATATGGGTTGTGTACCTCCACTTCCAGGTTTCTTGGAAGGTTTAAGAGAAGTGACAACAAAAGCTGGATCACTTCTAATTTTCGATGAAGTTATGACTGGTTTCCGTGTAGGTTTTAACTGTGCGCAAGGATATCTTGGTGTAACACCAGACCTTACTTGCCTTGGTAAAGTAATCGGTGGTGGTCTTCCAGTAGGTGCTTTCGGTGGACGACGTGAAATTATGGAACGTGTTGCTCCAGCTGGTCCAATTTATCAAGCTGGTACACTTTCAGGGAACCCTCTAGCAATGGCAGCAGGCCTAGAAACATTAAATCACGTAACACCAGAATCATATGAATACTTCAAAAAATTAGGCGACCAATTAGAAGCTGGTTTCCGCGAAGCAGCTGAAACATACCATATTCCACACACAGTAAACCGTGTAGGATCTATGATTGGCTACTTCTTAACAAATGAAAAAGTTATTAACTTTGAAACAGCAAAAACTGCTGATTTACAATTATTCGCTGATTACTATGCATTAATGGCTGAAGAAGGAATTTTCCTTCCACCATCCCAATTTGAATGTGTATTCTTCTCAACTGCACATACAGAAGAACATATCGCAAAAACAGTAACAGCATTCCAAAAAGTATTTAAGAAATTAGCAAGATAAGATATAACAATGGCCAACGAAATTTAATTTTCGTTGGCTTTTTTTATTTTGAAATTTACTTGTTATATTAAAATAATTATTGATATATGTTCCTACTATCAAGAATGTAGCTTATATTCAAAATTCCCACTAGATTTATTAAATCTAATGGGAGGGTATAAGATTTGAATATCCCTTTTGGTAAGGGTGAGATAATTTCATTTTATTATTTTTCGAAAAGTTCTGTTTTCATTTTTTTTGCATATATATGAAGATAGAGGAGGGATAGCGAGTGAAAAATATTACCAGGGAAATAAATGAATCATTTATTTTTCCAGAATCATATGGCTGCCCAGTAAAAGTAAGTGAGATAAAAGTAGTACCACATTGGGAGCAACAAGTAGATGATTTATCACTCACAATTTCGGGCATTTATCACCTATCAGCTTTTCTTGAATTTGATAAAGAAAAGGAAAGGGTAAAACAGTTATCGAATGAGTGCACTCTAATAGATGACGTGGAATGGAAAGAAAAAGAAGCATATTTTGAATATGCTAATCCCTTTGAAATTAGTTTGCCAAAAGAAATCCCACAATCATCTGTTAAATTAAATGCACGAGATATTAAAGTAGAGATGCAAGATGATGGTATTTGTCAGGTTAAGTATCAAGTAGAATGTAGTTATGAAGAGCTACAGAATGAATCGTCAGAGGCCGTAGTACAACCTGTAGAAAGTACAGATTTAGTCGACCTCTCAGATACATCTACTGAAGCATATGATGACGAAGAATCAATCATAAGCGAACTATTGTGGGACTTAGAAGAACATTATACAACTGTTGAAATTCAATTAAATGGTATCCGTAAATAACAAATACCAAAGTAATAAAAAGATTAACAGTAAGACAACGTCTAAAGATGTCGGTACAAAAATGACTCGAATGAATTGAAAGCAGGATATAGGTATGATGATATTCTTACAGTAAAACCTTGTCTTGCGCAACCAAGGAGGGAGTAAATATGGATTGTAACGACCCTTTTTCATGTTTCAATCTCCTTTCTTTTAAAATGAAAAATCCATTCCTAGTATTATATGTTGCTAGGAATGGATTTTTGTAGTTAAGTAGGAAAGTTATTATGCAGTTTACTCTACAAAGTATAGATCTTTTATTTTTGCAATCTTTCTGTGATGTAATGGTGCTTTGTCTTTATCAACTTCTTTGTACATAAATTTTTTAGTGAATGATGATGAATGCCCTGATTCCATTCTAAATAATTTCATTTATTAATGATAAGAATGTATTTATGGTTTTAAATTATAACGTTATATCGAAATATCTTTTGATATCAATTATTATTCAATTGAGTTTGGAGTTTTGCAAATGTTATTTTCTGCTTCAATGTCTAAAAGTATTAAGTGGGGAATATGATTTAAAATCAGAAATTTGAAATGCTTGAAAAACAATTTTTAATTCGGTAAAATGAATACAGCTATATATATGCGAAGAAGGGGAGGAGTAGAACGCTCCTACTTGTTAGAGAGGAAACGGTTGGTGCAAGTTTCTCAAGTAGACGTTTGAAGGTAGCCCTGGAGCAGTTTCTGTGAACAAATTAGTAGCAGAAACCGGTGAAAAGCCGTTATCAGATGAAGTGTCAGCTTTTTGCTGAAATTAAGGTGGTACCGCGAATAATACCTTCGCCCTTTGTTTAGGGGCGGAGGTTTTTTATTTTCTCCCCATTTACTTTTACTGATAGCGAGTATTAAAGGAGGTCATCCAATTGACTGAACAAACTACAACAATGTCTACAAAATACGATCCGCAGTCGATTGAACAAGGTCGCTACGAATGGTGGCTTGAAGGAGAATTTTTTAAAGCTCAACCTGAAAGTGGTAAAAAACCATATTCAATCGTTATCCCACCACCAAATGTTACTGGTAAATTACACTTAGGTCACGCTTGGGATACAACATTACAAGATATTCTTGTTCGTATGAAACGTATGCAAGGATATGATGCTCTTTGGTTACCAGGAATGGACCATGCAGGTATCGCGACACAAGCAAAAGTAGAAGCAAAACTTCGTGAAGAAGGTATTTCTCGTTACGATCTAGGTCGTGAAAAATTCCTCGAAAAAACGTGGGAATGGAAAGAAAATTTTGCAGGCACAATCCGACAACAATGGGCAAAATTAGGATTGGCTCTTGATTATTCTCGTGAAAGATTCACTTTAGACGACGGTCTTTCAGATGCAGTAAAAGAAGTATTTGTTAAGCTTTATGAAAAAGGTTTAATCTACCGTGGTGAACGTATTATAAACTGGGATCCACAAGCAAAAACTGCATTATCTGATATCGAAGTTATTTACAAAGATATCGAAGGTGCTTTCTATCATATGGAATATCCATTAGCTGACGGTTCTGGCAAACTTGAAATTGCAACAACTCGCCCAGAAACAATGCTTGGTGATAGTGGTATTGCTGTAAATCCAAAAGACGAACGTTATGCTCACTTAGTAGGTAAAACAGCAATTCTTCCAATCGTAGGTCGCGAAATTCCAATTGTTGCCGATGATTATGTAGATATGGAATTCGGTACTGGTGTTGTAAAAATGACTCCAGCACATGACCCTAATGACTTTGAAGTTGGTAATCGCCACAATTTAGAACGTATTATCGTGATGAACGAAGACGGTACGATGAACGAAAATGCTGGTAAATACCAAGGCATGGATCGCTTCGAATGTCGTAAACAAATCGTTAAAGATTTACAAGAAATGGGCGTATTGATCCGCATTGAACCATACACTCACTCTGTTGGTCACTCAGAACGTACTGGTGTTGTCGTAGAACCTTATCTTTCAGCACAATGGTTTGTTAAAATGGGACCACTTGCAAAAGCTGCTCTTGAACTTCAAGAAAAAGAAGCAGAAAAGGTAAACTTCGTGCCAAATCGTTTTGAAAACACATATACTCGTTGGATGGAAAATGTCCACGATTGGTGTATTTCTCGTCAATTATGGTGGGGTCACCAAATTCCAGCTTGGTATCATAAAGAAACTGGTGAAGTTTACGTTGGTAAAGAAGCACCAGCAGATGAAGAAAACTGGACTCGTGATGAAGACGTATTAGATACTTGGTTCTCATCTGCATTATGGCCTTTCTCTACAATGGGTTGGCCAGATACTGATGCCCCAGATTTCAAACGATACTATCCAACTGGTGCGTTAGTTACAGGTTACGATATTATCTTCTTCTGGGTATCTCGTATGATCTTCCAAGGTCTTGAATTCACAGGCGAACGTCCATTTAAAGATGTATTAATCCATGGTTTAGTTCGTGACGGTGAAGGTCGCAAAATGTCTAAATCGCTTGGTAACGGGGTTGACCCAATGGATGTTATCGAAAAATATGGTGCTGACTCTTTACGTTACTTCTTAGCAACTGGTTCATCTCCAGGTCAAGATTTACGTTATACAACAGAAAAAGTAGAAGCTGTTTGGAACTTCTCTAACAAAATTTGGAATGCGTCACGTTTCGCTCTTATGAACATGGATGGCATGACATATGATGAAATCGATTTAACTGGCGAAAAATCTGTTGCAGATAAATGGATTTTAACTCGCTTAAACGAAACAATCGAAGAAGTTACTCGTCTTGCAGATAAATATGAATTTGGTGAAGTTGGTCGTCATTTACACAACTTTATCTGGGATGATTTCTGTGACTGGTATATTGAAATGGCTAAATTGCCATTATACGGTGAAGACGAAGCGGCTAAGAAAACAACACGTTCCGTACTTGCATATGTTTTAGACAATACTATGCGTCTATTACATCCATTAATGCCATTCATTACTGAAGAAATCTGGCAAAACCTTCCTCATGAAGGTGTATCAATTACACAAGCTTCATGGCCAGTTGTGAACCCAGAATTTACTTTCAACCAACAATCTCAAGATATGAAATTGTTAATGGATATCATTCGTGCTGTTCGTAATATCCGTGCAGAAGTAAATACACCAATGAGCAAAAAAGTACCTATGTACATTTCTGCTAAAGATGCAGCAACTCTTGCAGTTCTTGAAGAAAACAAAGCATACATCGAAAGATTCTGTAATCCAGAAACACTAACTTTAGGTGAAAACCTACAACCTTCTATGAAAACAATGTCAGCTGTTGTATCAGGAGCTGAACTATTCTTACCTCTTGAAGGTTTGATCGATGTATCTGCTGAAATTGAACGTCTTACTCATGAACTTGAAAAATGGGATAAAGAAGTAAAACGTGTTCAAGGTAAATTAAACAATGAACGCTTCGTATCAAAAGCACCAGAAGCAGTAGTAGCTGCTGAACGTGAAAAAGAAGCAGATTACCTAGAAAAATTTGCAACTGTAGAAAAACGTATTGCTGAATTGAAAAATATGTAGTTTTTAATACAAAGAAAAAATGCTCAAGCTAACTATTTGTAGCTTGGGCGTTTTTTTATGTAGATTACTATGGATGAGATGAGTTTTGGGATATAAATTGTCGGAACCGCGGGAGAATTAGACAGAATCGCGTGAGACAGACTGAAAATCGCGGGAGGAGCAGTTGGAATCGCGGGAGACCAACCGGAAAACGCGGGAGAAACAGCTAATAAAAAATCTAATTAACAAGTGAAGTAGGATATAAATTGTCAAAATCGCGGGAGAATTAGTCAAAATCGCGGGAGACCGAACGAAAATCGCGAAAGGAGCAGTCAAAATCGCGGGAGACCAACCGAAAATCGCGTGAGTAGGAATGAGTAACTGAGAAAATCGCAGAAATAGAAAATATCAAAATTAAGCAAAACTATTTTTTGTATAGTAAAATTTGTATTTATTTCGCTTAAATAAATGAAAATGATAAAAAAATGATTTTTTATCAAATAAAAAATGCACGCTTTTTAATTTCGCTACTTTGCATGATTTAGGGAACCCTTTTATACTTTGTTTGACCTAGAGTGGAAGGAGGAAGCAATTTGATTGGAAAAGGGTATTCTGATACACATTATTTAGATGCACTATATGGACTAATTCAAAGACTCTCATTGTCAAATCCAAAAAGGCAAGAGTTATTGAACGAATATAACCGTATTAAAGCAGGAAACTTTGGCGAAAAAGTTGTAATGAACTCTCTTGAGCAACTCCAATTACCATACCAGTTTTACATTTTTCATGATCTCTATTTGTCTATAGAAAGCCATATCCAAATTGACATTTTAATATTAACGCGTTACTATGCATTTATTTTTGAAGTGAAAAATATTAAAGGCGCTATTGAATTGACAGACAATCCTAGTCAACTTATCCGTACACTACCTGATGGTGAAATTCATGTTTTTAAAAGTCCAGAGCCTCAATTAGAAGAATATATTTACCAACTTCAAAAATTTTTCCAAAATAAAAATATTCATATTCCAGTCTACGGAGCAATAATTTTTCCTTTTACATCAAGCTTTATTAAGCAAAGTTCTAACAAAACTACAGTCCTACAAAAAAATGAAATAAAGCCATTCTTACGAAGGATTGTGACAAAATGCGATTCTATTACTGACGATGAGCTAGAATATTTGAGGCATTCCATTTTAGATAAGCATAAGGAATTTATACCTTACCCATTAATTGAACGATATAATATTCCGCGAGAGGATGTTTCAAATGGTGTAATCTGTAATAAGTGCAATACACTTGGAATGAAGAGATTATCCCATTACTGGAGATGCCCTAATTGCTATTCTAAAAGTTCAAAAGCTCATGAAAGGGCAATTTATGATTATTTAACAATAATAAATAATAAAATATCCAATGAAGAATGTAGAAAATTTCTTAATATAAAAAGTGTTGATCAATCTTATAGAATGTTGAAAAATATGAATTTAATAAAATTGGGAAAAACAAGCAGGGTAAAATATATGCTTCCTTATTTAAATTATAAATCTAATTAACAAATGTAGTAGGATATAAATTGTCAAAATCGCGTGAGAATTAGTCAAAATCGCGGGAGACAGACTGAAAACCGCGGGAGGAGCAGTCGAAACCGCGGGAGACCACCCGAAAATCGCGTGAGAAACAGCTAATAAAAATACGGGAGAGTCATCAGACACCCCCGCATCACCAAGAAACTATAAACCTTCCAATTCCTGAACGAAATAGTCCATTAATATAGTAGGTAAATCTTCATCATATAAATTGTAAAATGATCTTGCACCGACTGGATCTTCAATTTCGTTTAAGAGCCATTTGCCATCCGGTCGTAGTAAAAAGTCAATGCCGATATAATTACTATTTAATGCTTTTTGAAGTGTCAACACTTGTAAACGCTGCTCATGAGATAGATTATATTTTTCAATAGATCCGCCTAAAGTGTAATTAGATCGAAAATCGTGACTTCCTTTTCTTTTAACAGCACCAATAATCTTTGAACCTACAACCCATACCCGTACATCTGTGGAGTTTGTCTCAATATAAGGTTGCGTTAATAGTTTTCGCCCTCGCCACTTTAATTGAAAAAATTTAAGATCTTCACTTGAGTTACATAGAGCAACTTCATTCCCACCATGTCCATCAATTGTTTTAATAATAATAGGATACTGTTGTATTTGTTCTTCACGTAAGATAGGAACGGTAGGAATTCCGTGTAGATGGGCAAACTTTAAGGTCTCTTTTTTATTGTTCGCAAGCTCATTTACAGTTGAACGATTAAATACTTTAATGCCAATCGATTCTAACTTTTTAGCAATTTCAGGATTACGTGTACGATTCCAAACAAATAGTGCCCCATTGAAAGGTATATCCATAATATTTTGCTCAATTTCATCAGCTATTGCTAAAATAAGCTCGATTTCCACTCCCCGTGCTGCAGCTATCATTTGTTCGATAAAAATTGTATTTTTCTTAGAGTCTTCCCGTTCATATATAAGATAAGCCTTTTCCATCAAATCACCCAATTTTCTTCAAAATATACTCGACAAACTTAACACCTACATTAATGCCCGTAACATTATAAAGGTTTCGAATATGTGCTGCAGCATTTACTTCACAAACTAGAGGCTCTTCATCTGGTCCGAATAATAAATCTACACCTGCAAATTCAGCACCAACTGCTTTAGCTGCTTGAATAGCCACTTCTTTCTGTGTATCCGTCAACACTACTTTTTCTGCATGACCACCATTTGTGATATTTGCTCTAAAATCAGTTTCAGAATGGCGATACATGGATGCCACGACTTCATCACCAATAATATTGACCCGAATATCGCGACCACGGCTTGAATCGATAAACTGTTGGAAGACAAAATCTACACCTCTAAGTGCATCCACTTTTTCATAAAATTCTTCCTTTGTATGAATCAGATAGACATGCATCCCAAATGATCCATGACCTTCTTTAATAATCATGGGTAAGCCTAATGTTTGTAAAACATTTTTAAAATAACCGCTATCTCGAATAGTAAACTTAGCATAGACCTTTGGTGCAATAATTGTCGTTGGCATTGGTACATTTGCTTTTGCGAGCTGTATGTATTGTTTGGCCTTATTATCACAAGTCTCAATGACCTCAGGATCATTAAAAACTGGAATACCACTATTTTTTAAGAAAGTTGCGAGTAGAATATCTTTGTCTAAAAAGATGACGAAATCGGGTTTGTTTTGAAGTTTTTCGTCTAGCTTCATCATAATTTCATAATTTTTATAAATAATTGGTTGAACATTAAGCTGTTCACATGCTTCGGCCATTAGTCTTGCTTGGTCGAGAAATTTGTCATTTACAAGACTACCATTGTATATAATCCAACAAGTTTTCATCATAAAAATCCCCTTAACACAGTGCTATAATAATATATAAAAGTTTAGCACGAAAATGATTGAATATATAGGACGGAGTGTTAAGATGATTCCTAAATTAGATGAATATAAGGAACGTTGGCAAATTTCCAGCGATCCAGCGATTAAACCAGGATTAGATGCGATGAAAGAAGCATTAGCTTTAGTGGGAAATCCTCAAAATAGTATACCGGTAATTCATCTAGCTGGTACAAATGGAAAGGGTTCTACAGTAACATTTATTGAACATATTGCTAGAAGTCATGGCTTAAAGACAGCTACATTTATGTCTCCATGTATAGAAGATGTTCACGACCAAATCCAGCTTAATGAAATGCCAATTACAACAAATGAGATGGATGCAATTTTTGAAATTATGAGTGAGGCAGGTTTAAGTGGAAGATTAACGGATTTTGAGCTTCTTACAGTAGCAGCCTATCTGGCATTTAGTCGATTTAAACCCGATATTGCGATTATCGAATGTGGTATGGGTGGCCGTTATGATTCTACAAATGTAATGATCCCTATTGTTTCAGTTGTACCTAGTATCTCATTAGAACATACCCGCTTTTTAGGAGATACGTTAGCTAAAATTGCTTATCACAAATCAGGCATTATTAAGAAAGAAAGACCAATTATTACCGGAGAGCTTCCACCTGAAGCAATGACGGTTTTCATCGATGAAGCAAAAAAACAAAATGCATCACTCTATGTGTACGACAAAGATTTCTCTATTGAAGTAACGGAAGATGATGAAAGATACTATAAACCTAATTATGAAATTTCACATTTGAAACGTATCATGCCAGGTGCCCATCAACGTAGTAATATGGCTCTTGCGATTACCGCCTTTATAAAATTTGCAGAAGAACAGGGTATAGAAATTAATGTAGAAAAGATAAAAAAAGGTGTTCACGAAGCACATTTGGCTGGACGTTTTGAAAAAATCACTCAAAACTTATATCTTGATGGTGCACATAATCCTGCAAGTGCAAAAACACTTATTGAGACGATTAAAGAAGAATTTCCAGGACAAAAGATTCATTTTGTTATGGGGATATTAAAGGATAAAGATGTAGAAGGTGTTTTAAGGTTATTAGAAGAAGTAGGTAATAGTTTTACTTTTGTTGATGTAGATAATGAACGGGCAATGCCAGCTAATATGATATACGACTTAAGTCATAGTGAAAATAAATCTGTATCCAAAGATAATATAATTCAAATTATGGAAAAAAAGCTAGATATGAGTGGTATTATTATTATGACAGGGTCGCTTTATCTTTTAGCCCAATGGAGGAATACACTATTAATAAGGTTTAAATAACCTATATATTTGTATTGAAATGGAAATTATTTATGCTATAATTTACAATAAATTAAGATTGAGTGGGAGGGAAGTATGAAAAAGTCATTTACTTTTCAAATAATGATCTTTATCGCATGGATTGCTATTGTTCCTTTAAGCATCTATGCTATATATCTCAAATACCCTCCTACTGGTGATATAGATTGGGGATTATTACTAGGACTTACTTGTTTAAGTCTTGTAACTGCTTATTGGCCAGCGAATATTAATGGTGTACCTTATTTCCTAATTCAATGGGTAAGTCTTGCTGTATTTTTGAGATTTGGATTATTTATTGAAATTATTGTTTTCCAAATTTCGATGATTCCTTTTATCTATCGTTTACAACTACCTCGGCAACAACTTTACCGTATGCCATGGAATTCGATTATGTTCTTACTTGTTTCATTTCTAAGTGGTTTTGCCTTTTTAGAATTTGGTGGAGAAATCCATACAGATGGTATTAAGGAGATAGTTGGTTATGGTTTGCTTTATATCTTGGTAAATATTACAGCAAATCATATTTTACTAAAACTTAGTGGTCTTTTATTAGGAAATAGATCACCATTTTTTACGATGGAAGATGCATGGGATTATCTAACCTGTTGCTTTGTGCTTCCGATGGGGATCAGTTTGTATATTTTAGGTGAGCATGTAGGTGTCATTGCTATCATTTTACTCGGCATTCCATTTTTTATTGCGATAAAATTATTAGAACTGTATGGGACTTCGAGTAAGTTAAATAAGGAGCTTTCTAACGCAGCGCACTTTGGACATCAATTAGCTGATCGCTTAAGTTCAGAAGAAACACTCGACTTATTTATGGATCGTGTGCCCCAAATGGTTTCTGTTGATGGACTTTATATGATTGATCGAAGAAAACAGACAGGTACTCTTTCAGTTTTAAGGGCATATGAAAATGGAAAAATGATTTTGAAAAACGTTACACACAAAGAACTAAGTACGGGTCTATTAACTGAAATATTAACTACAGAAACAAAATTTGGGATAAATAAACGCTCAGAATTAGATTTGTGTTCAAATGACTATTTACCCTCTGATACTCAAAGTATTTTAGCGCTACCTCTATTAAGAGAAAAAAGTATGGAAGGAATCTTATTATTAACTTCTAAAAAGAAAAACTTCTTTAAAGATTACCAAATTAAAATCTTAGAACTTATTTGTTCATATTTTATCGTTTCGTTAGAAAAAGCAAGATATGTAGAAAATGCAAAACAAAGTAGCGAACGTTGTGGTTTGACGGGTTTATATAATTATAGATACTTTGATGAGCATTTAACAAAAATGATGGATGAACTAAAGTGTCAGAATATTGGTAATTTATCTTTGATCATGCTCGATATCGACTATTTTAAAAGAATTAACGATAATTACGGTCATCAAAGTGGTAATGATATTTTATGTGGAATTGCAGATCTTTTACGAAGAGAAGTAGCTGCTCAAGGAACCATTGCTAGATACGGAGGGGAAGAGTTCGTCGTTCTTCTACCAAACTATTCAAAAGCAGCAGCATTAAAAATTGCAGAGCATCTACGTAAAGCTATCGAGCAACAACCATTTGAAATTTCTCCAGATTTAATAGAAGATGTCTCACATCTAGTCGTGCATGTCACTGCTAGCATAGGTGTATCTTCTGCATATGAAGATGCCGATGATGGCCCTTCATTACTACGAAACGCCGATCAAGCAATGTATATTGGCGCAAAGCAAAAGGGGAGAAATCGGGTTGCTGGGTTTTGATGGGTGTACTAAATAGGTTAGCAGAAGAACTATAGGATTCTTCTGCTTTTTTATGAATTAATTGTTTTCGATAATAGAATGGGGATTTAATCTAAAAATAATGTTTTTATTGTTATTAATATTGTCATTATTTTCATTGGACGTTTCGTCCCCAATACCTTCTATGGTGGAATTACCATTAAATATTACTTCATTTACAATAATATTACTTTTTATTTCTGTTTTACTACCCCCATTAAAGTGTATTTTAGAATTAGGTGCATATATACCGTTTGCAGAAACGCTACTTATATAGTTATCTTTCCCATTCCCATTAATGTGTAAATCTCCTTTTCCGATAATAATATCTCCAGCCACATATAATTTTTTACTTGTGTTAATTCCGTTATATGCATAGATTGAACCGTCAATAGAAAGTGATGAGTTTCCATTAATATTGATTTGGTTTTCAACATAGATTTGTAGGTTATCCTTATTACCCTCTGAATTAATAAATGCATTTTTATTAAGTGGAGCTAAATTATTAATATAAATCGTTAACTTGCCGGATCCTATTATTTTTATGGTTTTACCTGATAAATCCAGATTAGTAATATAAATTGATCGATTTGAAGAGCCAACATCAATCGTTAAAGAGTTTGATTTAAAATTTTGTATGGTTACATCTTTATCTAGAGTGATTTTTTCAGAATTGAAATTTATAGAATTAGATGGAAAGTTATTAAACTGGTTACTGGGAAACTCAGGTAACTTATAGTTGAATGGAGTGTTCCACTTTACCTTATCTAAGTTTCCATTAATCGTATGCCCATCCTTTGATGGTGAAGGTGAAGCAATAGTTATGTTTTTAAGTTGAGCACTCCCATTTAGTTGAATATGCCCTGCTACGTAAACCGTATTATTAGATAATGAAGTTGGATTATCTGGGTTATCTGAAGTATTTGAGATATCAATTACTTGAGAAATTGTTCTACTTTGTATTGTGCCTATTCTACCTTCTGAGATTATTTTATACATTAAACTATTGATTTTTTTAGACTTTACTGTTGCTTTTGTCTCTTTATTAAATTGTTTTTCAAAGTCACCATTATCGCTGCTATATGTTGTGGTTGAATCTGGGCCTAAAATTAAACTCACAGCATAGTCTGCGAAATTAAATGATTCTTTTTCAGATTTAGAGAGTGAATTATAGTACAAAGATGTTTTTTTTATAGCTTCATTAACAGTTTCTTCCGAACTTAATTTCTCTTTTATTTCCGCTCTTTTTTGTACCAATCCTGCTTCTGCGATATAGTAGGCTGATTGATTGTCACGCTCATGTGATGAAATTTTTAAAGAATTAGCTGTTGTCCCCATCAAACCTAATCCTAGAATAGTTATTACTACAAGTGTAAGAATTACGATAATAAGAGTGTATCCATTTTCATTATTAAAATATGATTTTTGATAAAATCCTTTTTTCATTCCTTTCCACTCCTTGACACAATTGTAGTTGTTATTTCTTTCGCTTTATGAACGCCCTCTTTTTTCATATCTTTTATAGTAATAGTCCATTCCGCTCTATTTAAATATGAAAATCTTTGTATATCAAATATTTCTACATTCGTAGCAAGAACTTCGTCATTTTTTGAAAAGTCGTCTGGATTCCCCGTATATTTATAAATAGTATGAGTAGAATTATCTAATCGATAGTTCGTGTTATTGATTTTAATACCATTATTTATGGGTTGAATATTATCAACAGTCGTTTTTCGAATCTCTTTCGTAATAATTTTTAGTACATAGGAAATGTCATTTAATTGGTTGGCTTCATTTAGTTGTTCATTATATTGTGTAGTACTTTTAGTAAGTAAATATAAGATTAATATAGAAAGAATGCTCATAATGACTATTGCTGCAAGGATTTCAACTAGAGAGATTCCCTTTTCATTATGTAAATTTTCTCGCATTATGATCCAGCCTTCCATTCAATAATATTTTCTATTTGTGCCTTTTTTCTTTGCTTAATATCTTCATCTTTTACACAAATGTTATCAATTTTATTATTTCCTTTAGTTACATAAACTTTAATTTGTGCATTAGTAAGTGTAACTGGAAGCTTTTTTTTCTCTGTTAATTTTAAAATAATAGTTACATTTGGGTTTGTTTTTTGCTCATTTTTATAAAGAGTATAATTTGCTTGACTTTCATAACCAGTGCATTCTTTTGTATAGCCCAATCCTCCGGCATTAATATCTTTTGTAATCGAAATTTCCGCATTAGATTTAGAATTGTTAGTGCTCAAACGATAAATTTTCTCCATTTCAGTTTGGGCTATATAAGTTGCATCGACTATTTCCTCTGAATTTTTCGTTGTTTGCTTCGTTTGAATGAAAAAGGTGAAAAATGATACTAATAGAATGACTAAGATGACAAATGAAGCAATGACCTCGACTAATGTCGCCCCTCTTTCGCTACGATAAACATTATTTGACATCATTTTAATATCCTTTCTCATAATCTTTTTACTTTAGTATTAAATCGTTACTAGATTAATATGGTGAAAATATCATGAACGATATTCTATAAATTTACAGTTAATCCATGCATATATATTATATACACTAATTTAGATAATTTGTATGAAAAAAATCATATTAATTATTTATTTTTTTATTTTTTTGAACAAAAAAGATGTAAAAAGTCACAGATTTTTTCAGAAGAATAAGATATAATGTTAAATAAAGTTAAAAATATATGCGTAATAGAATGATTTTGATAGGGGATATAAGTATGAGATTTTTGTCTAAAACAATGGCAATAATACTATTTTTATCAATATTACTAATTTCTTTAAAAAATGCGGATGTTACTGCGTATGCAACTTCTAATGGATCAACGATTGGAACTGTTATTGTGGATGAATTATCAGATAAAGAGATAAAAAGACAACTAAATGCCGCAATAGAAGACTGGGAAAGTGAAGAAATTTACGTAACAGTTGGTTCTAAGAAAATAATATTAAGTGGCGATGATTTTCTATTTAATATTGATAAATCTATTAGAAAATTTAAGCAGCATACTGAAAAGCCTTGGTATGCATTTTGGCAAGATTCTCCTACTGTTGATGAACCGTTAGATGTTAGAGCAAGTGCGTCGTTAATGAAAAAAATTAAAAGTGAAACAAATCTACATAATTTAGAAATAAAATCACAAGTACTTGAAGCAGCATCTTATTTGAAAAAATCTCCTATTAATATAAAAGTGAACGATTTTTCTATGAAAGATGCAGAGCGTATCTCATTTCAGTCAATTGCACTAAAAGATGCTCAAGTTTTAGATGCTACAGCAATTGCTAAAGAATTAGATGGTGTTATGATTGAGCCAGAAACGCCGTTTTCTTTTAATGATATCGCCACAAAAGCTGGTAGCAACGATGATTCTATGACGCTTGTGGCATCAGCATTATATAGTGCAGTTTTGCAAAGTAGCTTTGAAATTATGGAAAGACATCAAGCTGAGAAAATCCCAACTTATATAAAACCGGGATACGAAGCTACCGTAAGTCCTTTTTTAGAAAAGGATTTGAAATTCATCTCTCATAGTACAGTTCCTACAAAAATTGTAGCTTCTGTTAAATTGAATACTCTAAAAATCGAATTATTTTCTTTGCCAGGTAGCCCAAAAGTCGTTGTTTCAGAGAAAGATAAAAAGACAGTTCAATCGCGTAAAATCTATCGCTACTCTAAGAATTTATCGAAAGGTGAAAGTAAAAAAATTCAACAAGCGAAACCGGGTTTACAGCTATTAATCTATCGAACTATTACAGAGGGAAATGGTGATTCAAAGACCCAACTCATAAGTCAAAATTACTATGCTCCACAAAATGAAATTATCGAAAAATCATCTATTCAACCAACGAATAATAATGATGATACAAACGAAGATTCAGTAGGTTCAAATGGACAATCAGTTTCTGAGGATTTAAGTAATCAGGATAATTCGAGCGGAAATTTAAATAGTAATAGCGAAAGTTCAAATAGTAAAGAGCAAAATTCAATTTCAGCAAATCATAAAGAAGCTACAAAGAGTAAAAATGGTGGATCTGTACCGAAAGGCAGTTACTATAACAAATCTGGCGATATATTAACACCAAAAGATACTAAATAACATTGTAGGATGTGAATATGATGAGTTTAACGACTAGGAAACGATTGGGTGATTTACTAGTTGAAGCAGGGGCTATAACAGGGGAACAATTAGAATTTGCTTTACATAATAAGAGCAAAGATGAAAAGCTTGGTGACTTTTTAATACGCGAAAACTTATTAACTGAGCAACAACTTATAGAAGTATTAGAAATTCAATTAGACATTCCGCACATTAGTATTAGTCAGTTTGCTATTGATCAAGACCTAATACAGTTGCTTCCTAAAGGTTTGGCAAAACGTGCTTTACTTATGCCTTTATCCCGTGAAAAGAATAAGTTATTGATCGCAATGGCAGACCCAATGGATTATTTTGCGATTGAAGAAGTGCGAATGGCTACAGGCTGTCAAATCGAAACTTGTATTGCGACAAAAGATGATTTACGACGAGCGATTAGTAAGTACTATGACTTACAAGAAACAATGGATGCGGCATTAAATGATCTTATGCCTACAGAAAAGAATGATGAAAACGAAATGCTGGATGATGATTCGCCAATTGTTAAGCTCGTCAATCAAATTATTTCAAATGCTGTTGTTCAAAGAGCAAGTGATATTCATTTTGATCCTCAAGAAACAGAACTTCGCATTCGGTATCGAATTGATGGTGTCTTAAGAACTGAAAGATCTTTACCGAAAACGATGCAGAATATGATTATTGCGCGTATAAAAATTATGGGGAATTTAAATATTACAGAAAATCGCTTACCACAGGATGGACGGATTAAAGCTAATATTAATCTTCATCCAGTTGATATACGATTATCTACTTTACCGACTGTTTACGGTGAGAAAGTGGTTATGCGTGTTTTAGATTTAAACAATTCACACGGAGATCTCCATAAACTGGGTTTTTCAGAAGCAAATTTAAATCATTTTAAAGAAATGATTAGCAAACCAAATGGAATTGTATTGATAACAGGTCCAACAGGATCAGGGAAATCTTCTACATTATCAACTGCTCTTACCTACTTGAATAATGAAGAGGTTAATATTATTACGGTTGAAGATCCGGTGGAATATCAATTGGAAGGTGTCAACCAAATTCAAGTCCGTGAAGAAATTGGCTTAACATTTGCGACTGGCTTACGTTCAATTTTGCGCCAAGACCCAGATATTATCATGATTGGAGAAATACGAGATTTAGAAACTGCTCAAATTGCAACAAGAGCATCCTTAACAGGACATTTAGTATTAAGCACGTTACATACGAATAGTGCAGCTGAATCTATCTCTCGCCTATTTGATATGGGGATTGAACCTTTTTTACTTTCTTCTTCAGTGGTTGGCGTGGTAGCACAACGTCTTGTTCGTCGAGTTTGTCGAGATTGTGGAGAATACCAACAATTATCAAGTCGAGAATCAGGTATATTTGAGAAACATCAAATTCCAATTTCACAAGTAAAACGTGGGTCAGGTTGCCCATCTTGTAATAATACGGGGTATAGAGGAAGGCTAGCAGTTCACGAAATTTTGGTAGTAGATGAACAAGTTAAAGAGTTAATACTTAATAAGGCAAGTCTAGCAGATATAAAAAAACATATGTACAAGCATGGATATCGCACGTTATTAGAAGATGGACTATTAAAAGTAGCAGATGGTCTAACGACAACCGAAGAAATATTACGTGTGGCGACAGATGAGTAGGATGTGAGGAAATGACAAAATCAATTGTAGATTTACTAACGTTTGCTGAAGAAAAGGATGCTTCGGATTTACATGTAACTGTAGGGGTACCTCCTTATTATCGAATCAACGGTCAATTACAACCGCATGGAGAAGAAATACTAACGCCTGAGGATTTAAAGCGAATGATTTGTGATGTGTTGCCACCTCATCGGATGGAAGAATTTGAGACGAATGGCGAAGTAGACTTTAACTATTCGTTACCAGGAAGATGTCGTTTTCGTATGAATGCTTATCATCAACGCAATAGTTGTACATTAGCCGCTCGTAAGATTACAGCGGAAATACCGACCATTGAACAATTAGGAATGCCTACTGTATTAAAAGATTTATGTCAAAAACCTCAAGGGCTTATTCTAGTAACGGGTCCCACGGGTTCAGGAAAATCGACTACATTGGCAGCGATGATTGACAATATCAATGAAAATCAAGCAAAACATATTATCACATTAGAAGATCCAATTGAATATTTGCATAAGCACAAACAGTCAATTGTCAATCAACGTGAAATTGGTTCAGATACGAAAAGCTTTGCAAATGGGCTTCGTGCTGCACTTCGCCAAGATCCAGATATTATTCTAGTCGGAGAAATGCGAGATTTAGAGACGATTTCCACAGCAATTACTGCTGCAGAAACTGGTCATTTAGTGATGGCAACGCTTCATACGAGCAGTGCACCTACAACGATTGATCGCATTATCGATGTTTTTCCTCCTCATCAGCAGGGGCAAATTCGTATTCAATTAGCGAATGTTTTGCAAGGAATTATTTCTCAACGTCTATTTAAACGAATAGACAAGCCTGGTCGTATTGCTGCTACTGAAATTTTGATACATACATCATCAGTAGCTAACTTAATCCGCAATGACAAAGTACATCAATTGACAAATATTATGCAAACGAATCGAGCACTTGGTATGCATACAATTGATAGCTCAATACAGCAGCTACTTGCCAAAAGACTAATCGATTTTGATACAGCAAAAGTTTATATGAATGCAGGTGAATTTGTATGACAGTTTATCGATTTAGCGGCCGTACTATGCAAGGGGCAATGGAAAAGGGCACGATTGAAGCGGGTTCAAAACAACTAGCGATTAAAAAATTGCGTGATAAAGGTATTAATCCAAGACAAGTTGAAGAATCCAAGAGCTTATTGCACAAAGATTTGACGATTGGCAATGGCATGAAAAATGAAGATTTTGTTATCTATTGCCGGCAATTTGCAACATTAATAAGAGCTGGGATATCCATTGTTGAGGCTACCCATATTCTATCTGAACAAACATCAAGCAAAGGCTTAAAAAAAGCACTAAATGGTGTCGAAGAAGACTTACGTTCTGGGATTGCTTTTTCGGATGCCGCAACGAAATTCCCAAAGATATTCCCTGTGCTATTTGTCAATATGATGAAAGCTGGTGAAGCAACAGGAAATTTGGATGATACATTAGACCGTATGGCATTTAGTTACGAGAAGTCTTTTAAATTGAAGAAGAAGATCCAGTCAACGATGGCATATCCAATTGTTTTACTCATTCTCATCTTTTTTGTATCTGCTTTTATGCTCATTTGGTTAGTGCCAAAATTCACCGCAAACTTCGCGAGCTTTGGTGCTGAGTTACCCGCCATTACATTAATGGTACTAGCCTTAAGTGATTCATTAAAAAACTTTTGGTGGATATTTCTACTCGGGGGAATAGTGGTCATTGGCGTTTTCCTATATCTCTATAAGAACAACACAAAATTTAATTTTTATATTCATTATGCACTGTTGAAAATGCCGATTTTCGGAAAAGTGTTGCAAAAATCGGCAATTGCTCGAATGACAAGGACACTCGCTACATTGTTTAGTAGTTCTGTCCCGATTTTAAATGCATTAGCAATTGTTGAGAAAATTATTGGAGACCCAGTCATTGAAGAAGTTGTAAAACAATCAAAGTCTTCACTTGAAAAAGGGAGTTCGTTAGCAGAGCCATTAGTGCAAAGTTGGGTTTTCCCTCCTTTAGTAACACAAATGGTATCAATCGGCGAACAAACAGGTTCCCTCGATTATATGCTGGAGAAAATTGCGGAGTTCTATGAAGATGATGTCGACCGAACAGTAGATTCATTGAAAGCGTTAATCGAGCCAATCATGATTCTTTTATTGGCAGTTGTAGTTGGATTTATCATGGCAGCAGTTATGCTACCGATGTTTAGCCTATATGAACAAATGTAAAGAAGAACAATTGAAAGGAGGTGAAAAAGAAATGAAAGACGATGTTACACAAAATTTCCCAGGTGAAGAACCTACATATAAAAAAGGAGGAAAAACAATGAAAACAAAAATGAAAAAATTGATGAAAAATCAAAAAGGCATGACTTTAATCGAGCTTTTAGCAGTTATCGTTATTATTGCGATTATTGCTTTAATTGCAATTCCTGCGATTGGGAATATTATTAATAATTCTAAGGATAAAGCTATTCTTGCTGATGCGTCTCAAATTATCTCTGCTTCAAAAATTGCATTTGCGGATGGGGCTTGTAAAGATGCTAATAAATGCACAGGTGATGAATTAGAGCCTTATGTTGAAAAGGAAGGTGTTAAATTAACTTCTAGTGATTCAGTTACAAAAGTCGATAAAGGTTATTCTCTTGTTTATGAAGGATTTGGCAAGTTAAATGGCAAATTTAAAGATAAAGTTACAAATAAAACAATCACAAGTAAAGAGTTAGCGGAACTGATGGGTAATAAATAATCTCTTTTGAACACAGCAGCTCCCCGCTACTATCCAATTTTAATCTTTCGTTGAAGAAAGCCAACAATCCAACTTTGACTTTACATCGATGATTCGGCTTTCTCCACCGAAGTATTAAAGCTTTCATGTGGGAGGAATACATATGTTTTTTGGAAAGAAGAAGCGACAAGTGTCGCTTGTATATAATGATTTTGCATTGAAAGTGTTAGCGTCCAGTTCGA
Organism: uncultured Rummeliibacillus sp.; assembly: GCF_934216135.1. Classification (NCBI taxonomy): domain Bacteria; kingdom Bacillati; phylum Bacillota; class Bacilli; order Caryophanales; family Caryophanaceae; genus Rummeliibacillus; species uncultured Rummeliibacillus sp. The sequence goes on from NZ_CAKQBI010000004.1 coordinate 36,775, forward strand.
ATGATTTAGCACATGCAGAGGTTCACTCGATTCCGCTAGATGAAGGTATTGTGGTCGATGGAATTATCGAGGATGAACTAGCATTTTTTGAATTGTTAAAAGATCATGTGAAAAATTGGGGGATTAAGGGCCAAAATGTGAGCTTTTATGTACCGGAAAGTACGGTAATGATGAAAGCTATTGAGCATCCGCAAGAATTAGAAGATGTTGTATCTATTAAACAGTATGTGGAGATGGAGATTGGTCGAACGATCCATCTACCATTTGAAAATCCTCTGATTGATATTTATGATGCGAAGCAAGGCGATGGTAAAGCAACAATCTTCGCAACGAATGCGGAAGAAGTGCAAAAAGTAGTTGGATTACTGACAGATGCAGGCTTAACACCTGTTGTAGCAGATATTAAAGTGATTTCATTGATTCGTTTAGTCAATTTACTCTTACCAAATTTGGTGAATACTACAACATTGCTAGCCAACTGGTCAATCAATGAATTGTCGCTCGTCATCTATTCATTTGGCGAGGTAGAGTTTTTGCGTTTCCAAACGATTGAGACAGAGCGTAGTAAATGGCAATCGCGTTATACAGAAGATGATTTTGATTATTTTTACAATGATGAGATTAGTCAGTATCAAAACGCGCTATTTGAGCCGCTAGCTGAAATTGAACGAATTATTAACTTTTATCAATATTCATTGAACAAAGGGGAAAAAGGGGTAGATCAAATTGTCGTATTGGGAGACTCTCCTGAGCTGGAATACATTGCAGAAATGATAGAAAGTCAAGTTACTTTACCTGTTCACGTTTTAACAGATCAAGTAATGGAAGAAGAGTTTCCAAACTTTAAAGCATCACAAGCCAGTCTCATTAGTTTGGCATTGAAGGAGGTTGTCAAGGCATGATTCCAGATATTAACCTCTTACCCAATGTGGAAAAAAGTACATCGCAAAAACCAGCTGTATGGCTTGCCGTCTTAATAGCTGGTTTAATGGCGCTCGTATTTGGTTTATATTATTTTTCGCTTGCAAGTGATATAAAATCTCTTGACTCACAACAACAAGCATTATCGAGCGAGGTAGATTCTTATCATAAACAAATTGCTAATTTTCAAAAGGAATCACCAGGTTCTTTTGAACAATCAGTGAAGTTTGTTGAAGCTGTTTCATACCCTGTTACACCGATTATTGACAGTATTGAAAGTCATCTAGAATCTTATGAAAAATTGACGGATATTACATATGGTGAATCAGGCGTTGAAATTACAGCAGATTTTGAAACATTACATGGTGTCTCTACATATGTTCAAAATTTAATGACAGATAAATTGTATACAGATGTGCAAGTTTCTTCTGTTTCTTCTTTTAAACCAGAGAAAGCAGAGTACCAAAACGCGACAGCGAGTGAGCTGCTTGTCCCTCGCTATAAAGCAACCATTCAACTTAAGATCAATCAAGCAAATCTACTAGCAGAGGGTGAACGCCCATGAAATCATTTGGTACGAACAAAAAACTAACTTCCTTATTTATCGCAGCACTTGTATTTGTATTGGGATTTGCGATTTTTTACTATGTAGTTTATCCAAAGATGGAAGAAAGAGATTCTTTGCAATACCAAATTACAAATTTAAAAACAGAATCAAAAGACTTGGAGAAACAATTAGATAACTTAAAATCTAATCAGCAGGCAGAGAAAAAGAGTACGTCTGAACTAAAAACAGAAGTCCCTACAGAAAGAGAGCTTGATAGCTTAATCGATTCGATTGAGCAATTAGAATCTGTTAGTAACACGGAAATTGTCGATATTGCTTTTAATAATTATGATGCAGCTGTGAAAGAAACAATTAACACAGAAGAGCAAAAAGATGGGGCAACAAATAGTAATTCATCTACCCAATCCACAGATGCGCAACAGGTTGACTCAACTCAATCACAAAATTTAAATACGACTGCACCAGATTCAAATAACCAGAATACAGATGCTACGCAAAATAGTGAAAAAAATATAGCACCTGTGTCACCTATTGCTACTAGTAGTTTGCCAGAATCCTTGAAACTATTAACGATGAACTTAACGGTTGATGCAACTGATAAAAAAGAGATTAAACAGTTTTTGAGGGAAATTGAATTTTTGCCTCGAATCATGCGAATAGACTCTGTTTCTTATGAAACACCCAATATAGAGGTAACAAATTCATCTGCGGATACGAAAGAAGATCCATTACAAGCGACTATTCAACTTACTACCTTCTATTATGTCGGTCAACTGGATGAACAAAACGAAAAGAAATGAGCACAACAAAAACAGGCAGTAATTCTCCAGTAAAGCCTTTCAGGGAGATTTCTGTCTTTTGGTATAGATAGAGAGGGAAAAGATGATGGAAATAGTTTATGCGGTATTTTTTATGATATTTGGATTAGTATTTGGCTCGTTCTTTAATGTAGTGGGTTTAAGAGTGCCAAAAGGACAATCTATTATTTCTCCACCTTCCCATTGTGAAGGGTGTAATAGGAGATTAACTGCACTCGATTTAGTACCAGTATTTTCTTATCTTTTTTTACGAGGAAAATGTCGTAGTTGTGGGGCAAAGATTGGATTTTTCCATCCATTAATGGAGCTGTTAACAGGGGTTTTATATGCCTTCGCCTATTTACACTTTGGATTTACACTAGAACTAGTTGTCGCTATTCTTTTTATATCACTACTAATTATTATTACAGTGTCTGATATAGCATATATGTTAATACCTGATAAGGTTTTATTGCCATTTGGTATTTTACTCATTATTTCTCGGATCTTTTCACCTTTAAACCCATGGTGGGACGCATTTGTTGGAGCAGTCATTGGGTTTGGTATTTTGTTTTTGATAGCCTTTGTGTCGAAAGGTGGAATGGGTGGTGGAGATATAAAGCTATTTTTCGTCATTGGCCTTGTTTTAGGAAGTAAACTAACGATCTTGGCACTGTTTGTCTCTTCTATCATTGGCCTTGTAGCAGGTGTTTCACAGTTAGTATGGCAAAAGAAAGGCCGCAAACACCCTGTGCCTTTTGGACCTTGGATTGCTCTAGGGAGTGTTGTGACGTATTTTTACGGTACAGATATACTCGAATGGTATATGAATTTGTTATTTTAGCGAGAAAACTTTTTAAGGCGAGACGACATCAGTCTCGCCTTTTTTTATGTCTATTCTGCTAGGGTATTGAATAGGGGTGATGTCGATATGAAATTTAATACAAGACAGAAAAAGGAAGAAAAGCAGTTTTTACTTGCTGCGGTTATACATGGTGTCATTATTGGAGCTGCAGGTGTACTACTATTTTTCTTCCTATTACAGGTAGTTGAGAAAAAAGTAGGAGATTCGAATGGGGAAACTCTTTCTGTAGATTCACAAAAAAGTGCTAGTGTAGAAAATAAACCAGTCAAATTCTATGCAATGCAGTATGGAGTTTACTCATCATCACAAGCTGCTTCAGATTTTTTAGCAGCACATCCTGAATTTGAGAATGTTTCTATTATTAGAGCTGATAAGCAATTCTATTTGTGGGGAGCTATTAGTAATAGTGAGAAGAAGATTAAATCGATTGTAACTAAAGACTCTTTTGTGAAGCCTTTTGTTTTAAATGGTGCTGCATGTGAAGAAAAGGGGGTAAAAATTATACCTCAATTGTTAGCTGTTGACAAAGTGGCAAAATTAAATATTAGCGATTCTAAATCTGGACAGGCAACACCGGTTGATTGGAAGACGGCCGTTACTACTGCCACTAAGGTTTCGAAAGAATTGGAAATCGTAAAGTTAATGATTTTAGAGCATTATGTATCCCAAAATGACTGTTTACAAATTAAATTTTGATAGTTAAATAGTATTCAAAATAACATTTTTGCTTATTTTCGTAAATTTCCCTAATTTTTACTTTTGGATTATGATGACTAAAAAGGAGGTTGATAGAATGTCAATTCAGTTAAAAAAAGACATTATATTATTAAATCCACAAGGAAATTGTGAAGAGTTGTTAGGAAAACTGCAGCTCCCTTTTTCAGTTGTTCACCAAAATGTATCAATGGATTTTACGCTACCTACTAACCCTATTGAATTTGTAAACAGTTTTGTTGTTGTTCAATTATTACGGATGAAAGCTCCACACCCTTCCCTATGTTATATGAATGTTAAAAGAGTCGTTAGTTTTAATGGCGAGATCTTGCCTTTACCCCGTAGTAGACATGAAGCAATAACTTTCTTTCAAAAGCTATCAAATAGAAGACATTTAGTTACTTCAGCAGTGGGAATCCGTTATGATGATAAAATCTCATCATTTGTGGTAGAATCTGAAGTTTTAATGCACCATTTATCCAAAAAAATAATTGTACAATATATCGAAACAGGGGAACCTTTTGAACAAGATGTTGGTTATAATATAATGGGAGTTGGACAGAATTTAGTGAAGAGGATTGACGGAAGTAAATATAATGTTGCGGGGTTACCATTAGATGTACTGAAAAAATTTTTAACAGATAAAGAGATTATATCTGTTGAAGAGGGGGAATCAGTTTATGGCAACTTCAACTAGTGTTGAAAATCCATTAATGATTCGTGACGTTCATCTTGATGATAGGCCGAGAGAAAGACTTAAGCGACAAGGTGCAGATAGTTTATCAAATCAAGAGTTATTAGCAATTCTTCTTCGAACAGGGACAAAACATGAATCTGTTCTACATGTTGCAAATCGCGTATTAACTCATTTTGAACAGCTTCACGAATTAAAGAATGCGACAATTGAAGAAATCATGTGTATCAAAGGAATTGGTGAGGCAAAAGCTATCCAATTGTTAGCATCAATTGAATTAGGTAGACGTTTACATAAAAAAAGGACCGATGAACGTTTCACCATTCGCTCACCACAAGATGCAGCCACTTATTTGATGCCAGACATGTCATCTTTATTGCAGGAAAATTTTGTGACGCTATTTTTAAATGTTAAAAACCAAATTATCCATCAGCAAACGATTTTTATAGGGAGTTTAAATGCAAGTATTGTACATCCCCGTGAAATTTTTCGTGAAGCTGTTAAGCGATCGGCTGCCTCAATTATTTGTGCACATAATCATCCGTCAGGAAACCCCTCTCCTAGCCCAGAAGATATAGATGTAACTAAGCGTTTACAAGAAGCTGGTTTAATCATCGGAATCGAATTATTAGACCATGTCATCATTGGAGATCATCAATTTATAAGTTTAAAGGAGAAAGGGTACATGTAGGACTGTAATTTTTTGCTCTTTTCCGTTATAATGAAACTTATGATTTTATGAACAGCTACGAAAGTTATGGCTAAAAGAGAAAGGAAGAACAGAATAGTGTTTGGATTAGGTGGAAAAGATGTCGGGATTGACCTCGGCACAGCAAATACATTGGTATTTTTAAAAGGTAAAGGAATCGTACTCAGAGAACCTTCTGTAGTAGCGAAAAATACAAAAACTGGCGAAATCGTTGCAGTAGGTAATGATGCCAAAAATATGATTGGTCGTACACCAGGTTCAATAGTGGCAATTCGTCCTATGAAAGATGGTGTTATCGCAGATTTCGACATTACAACTGCGATGATTGAATATTATATGAAAGAAGCTATGAAAGCTTCAGGTGGTAACTGGAAGAAACCAAATGTTATGGTTTGTGTTCCTTACGGCATTACATCTGTAGAACAACGTGCAGTAATCGATGCATCACGTCAAGCTGGTGCTAAAGAAGCTTATACAATTGAAGAACCATTTGCAGCAGCAATCGGTGCAAATCTACCAGTTTGGGAACCAACAGGTAGTATGGTAGTAGATATCGGTGGTGGTACTTCTGAAGTTGCAGTTATTTCTTTAGGCGGTATCGTAACAAGTGAATCTGTACGCGTCGGTGGGGATGCAATGGACTCTGCTATTACAGCATATATTCGTAAGACATATAACCTTACAATCGGTGAACGTACAGCTGAATCAGTTAAAATGGAAATTGGTTCTGCAAGCACTGAAGGTCCAGAAGAAAAAATGGAAATTCGCGGACGTGATTTAGTAACAGGATTACCGAAAACAATCGAAATTTCATCTGTTGAAATTGTAGATGCATTGAAAGAATCAATCGCTGCAATTATCGATGGCGTGAAAAAAACATTAGAACAAACTCCACCAGAACTTTCTGCTGACGTTATGGAAAGAGGAATTGTGTTAACTGGCGGTGGCGCTTTACTTAAAAATTTGGACAAGGTTATTAGTGATGAAACAAAAATGCCTGTATTTATCGCAGAAAATCCATTAGATTGTGTTGCAATTGGTACTGGTATGGCATTAGATCATATCGACTTAATGCGTCGTCACCAAACAAAATAAGGGGGATTAGACAATGCCACAGTTTTTCTCGAATAAGCGATTGATATTGCTGCTTGTCGGCGTAATCTTCTTAGTGGCATTGATTAGCTTTTCCTTACGCGATCGTCAAAACGCTTCTCTTCCTGAACAAATAATTAAAGATACTGTTGGTTTTGTGCAATCTATTGTTGCAAAACCAGCTAGCTATATAACAGGATTCGTCAATAATGTAGATGATTTATTAAACACCTACGATGAAAATAAACGTTTAAAATCGCGCTTGGAGGAATTTGGAACATTACAAGCTAAAGTCAATGAATTGAAAGTTGAGAATGACAAGTTAAAAGATTTAGTCGGAAAGAAAGATGATTTACGTAACTTTAATCCAATTCAAGCAAATGTCATTGCACGAAACCCTGATCAATGGGAAGAAAAACTCATTCTAAATGAGGGTTCTATGAGCGGTGTAAAGGTTAATATGGCAGTACTAACTTCAAAAGGTTTAATAGGTAAAATTGTTCAAACAACACCTTATACATCTCAAGTTGAGTTATTATCTACGAATAACTCAAATTATCGTGTATCTGCTGTTGTGGCAAATAAAAAATCAGAAGCATTTGGCCTTGTTGAAGGTTTTGAACCAAAACGTGGTGAATTGATTTTAAAAAGAATCGATTCAAGCTTACCTGTTAAAAAGGGTGATAAAGTTACAACATCTGGTCTAGGAGGGATTTTCCCTAAAGGTGTATTGATTGGTGAAATTACAAAAGTTTCTACGGATGACTATGGCTTAACAAAACTAGCTTATGTGAAACCAGCGGCTGATTTTTCTATGTTGGATCATGTTGTAATTGCTAATCGTCAATCGATTACTATTGATGGTTCTGATGGCAATAATACAAATAAAGCTATTACAGGAACTGGAGCTCAAAAATAATGGCTAGATTTCTTATACCTTTTGTAGCTGTTGTATTGTTCTTTTTAGAAACGGAGTTTTCACTCTATTCACCCATTAAATGGCATGGCCATTTATATTACCTAGTGCCTAGATTTTTGATTATTTACTTAATCTTCTTGTCAATCTACTATGACCGTAAACGTGCGATGTGGTATGGATTAGTATTTGGGGTATTGTATGATATTTTCTATATTGATATTATTGGATTATATACATTCCTCTACCCGTTTATTTGTTTTATAGCAGGTTATACAGTAAAATATATCCATCAACATCTAGCTATATCAACAATTCTTTCATTGGTGCTTGTAGCCCTATTAGAGATTGTTTTACATCAATTTTTCTTATTGATTTCTTTTACTTCGGTTCCATTTACAGAGTTTTTAAATCAAAGACTTATTCCAACTATGATTGCAAACTGTATCTATTTAATCATGCTAGGTTGGACATTTAAGTATTTGATTGAAGCTCGACTATTGAAAAACACAAGTCGATTAACGTTATAGTAGTGAAGCGTGGGGTGAAGCATTTGACAACTAAGCAACTAGTCTTGATCAAAGGAACAAAAGAAGGACTCGTGCTTCAGCTTGATGATCAATGCGCTTACTCTGATTTATTGGATGAATTAAAGCGTAAAGTCACTGAAGATGGTCTAGAAGGACAGGCAGAAGTAACAATTCATGTAGGAAACCGATATTGCTGTCAAGAGCAATTAAAAGAAATTCTTCATATTGTGCAACAATCCAAACACCTGAAAGTTTCAAAGATTAAAAGTGATGTTATTACTGTGGAAGAATGTAACCAAAAGCTTTTGAAAAGTCAATCTGCAACTTACATAGGAATTGTACGTTCTGGACAAGAAATACGAGCTGAAGGCGATCTTGTTGTTATTGGCGATGTTAATCCCAATGGTAAAGTAGTTGCTGGAGGTAGTATTTATGTTATGGGACGTTTGAAGGGGATTGCACATGCAGGGGCACAAGGAAATCGTGATTGTGTGATTGCTGCTTCATGGTTAGAAGCAACTCATTTAAAGATTGCGGATCTAATGGAATTGATGACCAATGAGGTGACAATTCTAGCAGAAAAACCTGAAATGGAATGTGCTTATATTCATTCAAACGGACAAATTGCTATTGACCGTTTACAGGATTTACGTATTTTAAGACCAAATTTATCGACATTTAAGGGAGGAAGCTAATGTGGGTGAAGCTATTGTAATTACTTCTGGTAAAGGTGGAGTAGGGAAAACAACTACTACTGCCAATTTAGGTACTGCATTGGCCCTTCAAAATAAAAAAGTATGCTTAATAGACACAGATATTGGTTTGCGCAACTTAGACGTGATTTTAGGTTTAGAAAACCGTATTATCTATGATTTAGTAGATACTGTTGAAGGGCGTTGTAAAATTCAGCAGGCATTGGTAAAAGATAAACGTTTTGATGATTTACTATTTTTATTGCCAGCTGCTCAAACTTCCGATAAGAATGCTGTAACTCCTCAGCAAATGAAGACGTTAGTGGAAGAGTTAAAACTAGATTTTGACTATGTCCTAATTGACTGTCCTGCCGGAATTGAACAAGGTTATAAAAATGCCGTTGCTGGTGCTGACAGAGCGATTGTTGTTACAACGCCTGAAATTTCAGCAGTTCGTGATGCTGACCGAATTATTGGTTTATTAGAACAAGAAGAAATAGAACCGCCTAAACTCATTATTAACCGTATTCGACCACAGTTAATGAAAAACGGAGATTCAATGGATGTCAATGAAATTACAACACATCTATCTATAGATTTATTAGGAATCATTCCTGATGATGAACAAGTAATCCGTTCTTCAAACAAAGGTGAACCGATTGTAATGGAGCCTTCTACACAAGCTGCTATTGCTTATCGTAATATTGTGCGTAGAATTTTAGGTGAATCTGTGCCGCTTATGTCATTAGAAAATGAACATAAAGGTGTATTTGCAAAAATTAAAGCTTTATTTGCTAAATAATTATTTAGACATTTATGAAAAGAGTTTCTAGAGAGGTAATAATCTCTAGAGACTCTTTTTTCATTTTTACGATGCTTGGCTCATAAACTGAAAGAAAATGCAGTTTTGGGGTGGTAGTTCTTGAAAAAGTGGAAACTAATGTTGTTTGTCGCATTCTTATTATTTAGTGTAATCGTATTAGAAAAAAAGCAAATAATAAATAGTGATGTAACGGCCTACGTATTATCAAACGATGATTTATTAATTCTTACAAATTGGACAAAGGATGTATTTCATGATGAAAAAGTAACTGTTACAGCTCCTGTTATAGACTCACGGATAGGTGAATTTAACACAATGCAATCCTTTTCGAATGGAGTGTTATTATCCTACGATAAGCCTTTGACTATTTATGCGAAGCATGAAGGGTTTGTTATTTTTACAGGACATACAAAGTCTCTTGGTAAAACAATGACAATTACATACGAAACAGGGGAAAGAGTAACGTATGGATTATTAAAATCATTAGACTATTTACCATATACGACTATTAGAGAGGGAGAACCTCTTGCAACAATGGATTCAGGGACGTTCTATTTGCAAGTAGAAAGAAAAGGAGCAATGTTGGATCCAGATTCGTTAAAGGATTGGCTTCGTTGATGCGGAAGCTTAAGCTTCATCCTACACTCTTGCCTTTAATAGTATGGTTGATCATTACTGGGCAATTCTCTAACTATGCATTACTTTTCATATCGCTATGTTTGCATGAATTTGGCCATTTACTCATTGCCTATATATTAAAAGTCAAAATAAAAACATGCATAATCATGCCATATGGAGGAGAAATTCAATTTGCAACGAGATGGTTAATAACGAAAAAACAGCAATTGTTAATCGCTTTAGGTGGTCCAATTGCAACATTGATCATATATATATGCGCATTTTTCTTACCAAAAACTTTAAGTGAACCTTTACAATCGATACAAATTATTTTGTTGTTGATCAATTTATTGCCTATTTGGCCACTAGATGGAGGTCGGATTTTAGAAATAATATGGAGTGAAAAAAAGTCGTTACAAGCTACCAAAACGTCATTTTTATTAGTATCAATTACTTTTTGTATCACCTGTTTTGTAATTTCACTTTGGTATTTTCCGCAATCTATCTATTTTATGCTTATTCTTGTTTTGCTTTTTTTTCAAAATATCCAAGCTTTTCGATACAGAAAATATGAACAAGCATTTGAAAACGTTGTGTTAAATAGGTTGACGTCATAGTTTTTGTGTGGTAATATTTTAACGTTATGTAGCACCCGTGCTACAACCGCACTGAAAAGGTTACTTTAAGAATTCCTTGTGAATCACCTATTGAGGGCGAGTCTGAGACTTTGAGGAGGTGCAGTTATGTACGCAATTATTGAAACTGGTGGTAAACAAGTTAAAGTAGAAGCTGGCCAAGAAATCTACGTTGAAAAAATCAACGCTGAAGCTGGTGAAACAGTTACTTTTGACAAAGTTCTTTTCGTTGGTGGCGAAGATGTTAAAGTTGGAGCTCCTTTCGTTGAAGGCGCAACAGTTACAGCTAAAGTTGAAAAACAAGGCCGTGCTAAAAAAGTTGTTGTTTTCAAATTGAAAGCTAAAAAGAACTACCGTCGTAAACAAGGTCACCGTCAACCTTACACTAAACTAGTTGTTGAATCTATCAACGCTTAATAGTGAGGTGATAATATGATCACTGTTGGAATTCATAGCGATGAAAATCGTAAATCTTATGGATTTGAAATTTCAGGTCATGCCTATTCTGGTGAACCTGGTCATGATTTAGTTTGTGCGGGCGCATCCGCCATTGCCTTTGGTACGGTGAATGCAATTGGACAACTACTACAATTACAACCAGGCATAGAACAAGGTGAAAATGGGGGATATCTATCCTGCATAATTGACCAAAATGATCTTGACGCTGAAACCGATGCAAAACTGCAAATTATTCTTCAAACAATGGTAACACAAGTATATACGATGGTTGCTAGTTATGGAGATTTTATCGAGTTAAAATATAAGATGATCTAGGAGGTGGAACATATGTTACTAGTATCTTTAGATTTACAATTCTTCTCTTCTAAAAAAGGTGTAGGTTCTACTAAGAACGGTCGTGACTCTGAAGCAAAACGTTTAGGTGCTAAACGTGCTGATGGTCAATTCGCTACTGCTGGTTCTATTTTATACCGTCAACGCGGTACTAAAATCTATCCAGGAGAAAACGTTGGTCGCGGTGGAGACGATACTTTATTCGCAAAAGTTGATGGCGTTGTTAAATTTGAACGCTTTGGTCGCGATAAACGTAAAGTCAGCGTGTACCCAGTTGCTCAAGAAGCATAATGAATACAAAAGGACTGCATTAGTGCAGTCCTTTTTATATTCAAAAAATTTATTCTAAAAAATGAAATTTGCAATACAAATTCGGCTTTTACAATAATTTGTGAAAGTCGAATTTTTCTTATTAGGAGCAAAATCATTTAAAAATTGGTATACTGTAAGATGAACATCTCATCGAAGGAGAGTGAAAGATGAAGAACATTAAGACACTCACCGTAAATGAAGCACTACGTTTTGCTAACCATGACTTTCTAAATCAACTTCAACTGATTAAAATGAATCTTGATCTAGGTAGAACAGATTCAGCAAAGAATGCTGTAGAGGAAATTGCTGAACAAAGTAAAACCTTTTTCAATATCAATAAATTAGGACTTCCCAAAACAATTGAATGGATCCATACATTAGGATGGCGATACCCAAGCTTCCATGTTACGATTCAGAGTATAGTTGAACATGAAGTAGATTCTACATTAGATGATGCTATTTCTAATTATTTAGAACAATCCATCTTGCATATCTACCCATCATTAGATCCATTTACTGAACAAAATCTTTCGTTACAACTTTATTCAACAGAACAGCAATTTGAAATTGTATTTCATGCAAAAGGTCATTGGAACGAAAAAGAAGTATTCAAACAACCGTTAACTTCAAAGCTAACGATTGAAGATGAGCAATATTCAGAACAGGAATGGCAATATGTCATTTCGAGTCAGGAGGAAAGACTTTAATGTTTGTCGACCACGTAAAAGTGTATGTTAAAGGTGGAGATGGCGGGAATGGTATGGTAGCCTTCCGTCGTGAAAAATTTGTACCAAATGGTGGCCCTGCTGGTGGAGATGGTGGTAAGGGTGGTGACGTAGTATTCGTAGTAGACGAAGGATTACGTACATTAATGGATTTCCGTTATAAACGCCATTTCAAAGCTGACCGTGGAGAACATGGTATGAGTAAAAACCAACATGGTAAAAAAGCAGAGCCTTTATATGTTTCTGTCCCACCTGGTACAGTTGTTACCGAAGAAGAAACAGGTAGAGTAATTGCAGACTTAGTTGAACATGGTCAAAAAGCGGTCATCGCAAAAGGTGGACGTGGAGGCCGTGGTAACTCTCGTTTTGCTACACCTGCAAATCCTGCGCCAGAACTTTCTGAAAAAGGGGAGCCAGGACAAGAACTTAATGTTATATTAGAGTTAAAAGTATTAGCTGATGTTGGTTTAGTTGGATTCCCGAGTGTAGGGAAATCTACATTATTATCTGTTGTTACATCAGCAAAACCGAAAATCGGAGCTTATCATTTTACAACAATTGTACCAAACTTAGGAATGGTACGAATTGATGATGGAAGAAGTTTCGCAATGGCCGATCTTCCAGGACTTATTGAAGGGGCTTCTGAAGGTGTAGGTTTAGGACACCAATTCCTACGACATATCGAACGTACTAGAGTAATCGTCCATGTTATTGATATGTCTGGTATGGAAGGTCGCGACCCATACGAAGATTATTTGACTATCAACAAAGAGTTAGAACAATATAATATGCGTTTAACAGAACGTCCACAAATTATTGTTGCAAATAAAATGGACATGCCTGATGCTGAAGAAAACTTAAAAGTATTCAAAGATCAACTAGCTGAGGATGCAAAAATTTTCCCTATTTCCGCTGTCTCTCGTCAAGGATTAAAAGAGATGTTATTTGCAGTTGCAGATTTATTAGATGAAACACCTGAATTCCCACTTCATGAAATAGAAGATGAAGAAACAGACGCAACTGTTCTATATAAACATGAAGCTAAAGGTGAAGATTTTGTTATCAGTCGTGATGATGATGGAGCTTATGTATTAACAGGCTATACAATTGAACGCTTATTTAAAATGACAGACTTTAGCCGTGAAGAATCAGTACGTCGTTTCTCACGTCAATTACGTGGTATGGGTGTTGATGAAGCACTACGTGAACGCGGTGCTAAAAACGGTGATACTGTTCGCTTATTAGAATTTGAGTTTGACTTTGTAGAGTAATTATAGGGGGGAAAAAGATGAAAAACATTGCAGATCAACGCTATTATTTAGTACGCGAAGATGTGTTAACAGATGCCATGCAAAAAACATTAGAAGCAAAGCACTTGTTGCAAACAGGTGCTGTTACTTCTATATGGGATGCTGTTAAACAAGTCGATTTATCAAGAAGTGCGTTTTATAAATATCGAGATGCTGTTTTCCCCTTTCACTCTATTGTACAAGAACGTATTTTAACAGTTTTTTTACAGCTAGAGGACCGAAAAGGGACGCTAGCTCGACTACTATCCACCGTAACAGATACACATTGCAACGTGCTAACAATACATCAAACGATTCCGATTCAAGGACGAGCAAATGTTACGTTATCACTAGATGTGACAGCAATGGATGTAGAGTTAGATGAATTATTACAGAGTCTTAAAAAATTAGACTTTGTAGAGTCAGCAGAGGTAATTAGTTCAGGCGCATTATAAGGAGGCATTTCGATTTGGCAGCTAGAGAATGGGAAAATAGAGTAGCTTATTTAGGTCCAAAAGGTACGTTTACTAATTTAGCAGCACAAGAACTATTTCAAAATGAATGGATGATTCCATATAAAACTATTCCGGAATGTATTGAAGCTGTGGCTGAAGAACAAGTTGAATTAGCCATTGTTCCTTTAGAAAACGCTCTAGAGGGTACTGTCCCGTTGACTATCGACTATTTATACCATGAAGTTAATTTATACGTTGTAGGAGAGGTATTAACACCTATTGAGCAACATTTAATGGTACATAAAAAGCAAGTAGAAAATTGGGAGAAGAATATCCAGGGTATCTATTCTCATCCTCATGCCTTAGCGCAATGTCATAAATATTTATATTATCGCTTTAAAGGTGTTCCTTTACATCAAACAACATCTACTGCAGCAGCAGCGAAGTTAGTTTCTGAACATCCAGATGATTGTATCGCTGCAATTGGAAATTTAGCTGCAGCCGAAACATATAATTTAGAAATTGTGCAACCAGGAGTTCATGATTTCCATTTTAATCATACTCGGTTCGTCATACTTTCCAAAAAGAATCGCCGTATTGAATTAGCAGAACGTGAGGCACAGATTAAAACAACGCTTATGGTTGAATTACCAGACGATCGTTCAGGTGCATTACATCAAATTTTATCTGTATTCGCATGGCGTAAGATTAATTTAAGCAAAATCGAATCGAGACCTTTAAAAACAGGTTTAGGTAATTATTTCTTCATCTTAGATGTGTTAGAAGATGAAAATGCTCCAATGATGAATGGTGCTATGGAGGAACTTGCTGCTCTCGGTTGCTCTGTTAAGACTCTAGGAAGCTATTACACTTACAAGCATCATTCCAAACAAGATATAAAAAAAGTGTCCAAATCATAAATTTGGACACTTTTTTATTTCTACGAAAGTAGATACCCTTTTTCTTTTAATAATTTTTCAGCTAAGTCTAGTTGCGCTTCGGATGGAGCAGAAATGGTATGGAGATGAGCGCCGTCTGTTAATGCCATTAAGGGACTTGCATTAGTTTCTTGAAGCTTTTTCAAAAATTGTTGTACATCAAATCGATTTTTAACCATAATATTAGCTGTTATTTCACCGTATACTGGATGTTCAACTGTTACGTCTTTTACCGTAATGCCTGCATCAACTAGAGTGTTTAATTCGTCTTCTGTTTGCTCTGAAGTATGCAAAGCTGCAATTTGACGTTCGTAATTTTGTACACTTTCATGCTGATTAAAATATAGATACCCCTGACTAGTGGCGATAATTGGTTCATTTCTCGCTTTTAACAAGGCAATATCATTGACGATTACTTGTCTTGAAACACTTGCTCTTTTCGCTAATTCAGTTCCAGTGATGGCTGTTTCTTCTGTCTTTAATAAATTTAATAAAAACGCTCTCCGCTCTTCACCAAGTAATTTTTTCATATATAACACCTCAAAATACAAGCATAAATAGTACTTCTACATTCATAGTGTAACATGAAAGGCGTAAACAAATAAGATTCGAGTGTCCAAATAATGATGCTTTTCATATTGTATAGAGACGGAAGGAGGAAAAACGTGCGCGTTCATACTGTCAAAAAGGGCGAAACTCTCTGGAAAATCGCAAGGCAATACGGTGTTCCTTTTGAGGACATGAAAAGATTAAACGCCCATTTAGCTAATCCTGATTACATTGTTCCAGGAATGGAATTATTTTTACCTGATGCGCCCAAAAAGGAATTACCTCAGAAACAGGTGGAAGAATCTTCTGTAGCGCAGCCGAAGGAGCAACCGGTAGTAAGACCAAAAGAACAACCGGTGGCACCAAAACCAAAGGAGCAACCAGTAGCAAAGCCAAAAGAGCAACCAGTAGCGCCAAAGCCAAAGGAGCAACCGATAGCAAAACCAAAAGAACAGCCGGTGGCACCAAAGCCAAAAGAACAGCCAATTTCAAAGCCGAAAGAACAACCAGTCTTACCAAAACCAAAAGAGCAACCAATTGTAAGACCAAAAGAACAGCCGATTAAAGTAAAAGAGCAACCAAAAGCACCTCCAAAAGAAATGCCTATACCAATTGAAGAACCCAAACCAATACCTCATATACATCCATATGAAGAAGCCCGCCCCGTCAGAGCAAGAATCGAGATAATAGAACAACATGAGGAGGAATTCTTTATCAAACCGGAACATGAAAATAAGCAGGAACCAATCTGTGAACCATGTACAAAGGAAGTCCAGATGCCAGCACCAATCCCGATCCCTACTCCACCACCAATGCCAATGCCAGTACCGGTGCAAATGCCGTGTCAACCAATGCCAATTCCATGCCAACCAATGCCAATCCCATGTCAACCAATCGTAGCACAACCACAACCGTGTGGCTGTGGTGGACATCAAATGATGCAGCAATGGCCTGCAGCAATGCAGCCGGCACAGATGATGCAGCAATGGCCCGCAGCAATGCAGCCAGCACAGATGATGCAGCAATGGCCCGCAGCAATGCAGCCAGCGCCAATGATGCAGCAATGGCCAACACAGAATATGGCTCAACAATGGTCCGAATCCATGATGTCACCAATGGAAGAAATGCCAATGGCTGCGCCAAACTGGAATATGCCAGAATCTACAAGAGAATGTGAATCATCAATATATGAAACTACTCAACAGCAACAAGTAGATGCGTGGCAGAACATGCCGGCGATTCCTTATGCACAGCATGCTGAATCTTGGAACTTTGCACCACCAATGTCTTATCAGCCAATGCCATACCAACATATGATGTGGCCTGGACATGGACATTGTTGTTCACCGTATCCACCAGTTCATCATTATCCACAACCACAACCATATTACATGCAAGATTTCCCGCAAGCAGGTAATGAGTGGTAATACGTGAGCAACTTCGACGTGAAAAAGAAGATTAAATCTAATGTCTGGCATTGTCAGTTAGATAAAAAAGAATTTGTTATGAAAAAGTACGATAATTTAGCGGTTGCTAAAAAAGTAAAAGCGATTCATGAAAGTCTTGCTGACATTCAGTTTCCGCATACGTTATCAGAAGTTAAGTTAGAAGATAAAAACATACTTATACAACCATGGATAAAAAATGCTAGAGCATTTAATTATCAATCCAGATTGGATCGTACAAATTCTCTAGCAATTTTACATCAGCTACATCAAACCGGAGAAAAAATAGATTGGTCAAAAGAAGAATTTCGTTTACCAACATATGATTTGAGACTTAAATGGCAAGAAAGGTTACAGAAATTCATGTTGCATTATACACAAGTATCTGTATACCTTGGTGCAGACAATTGTAATCAGTTAATCTTATATGCTCAAGAAGCGTTAGCAGGATTTAAACACCTAGAACCTTTAAAAAGTGAAAAGACATTACTTCATGGAGATATCGTACATCATAACTTTTTAAAGAGTTCGAATGGGAAAAACATTTTAATAGATTTTGATTTGGCTTCTTATGGGCACCCAGAGGAAGAACTGATTATGTGGATGCATCGGGTACTGCCAAACGTAAATTACAATTTAAATGCATTACTTAGAGAACAACCATCACTTAAAAGAGTACCAGAAACATACTTACAGACATTACGTTTTCCTAACGAGTTATTACGTGAATGGATGTATGTAAAAAACGTAATAACGGAAAGACAACAGGCATTTGTAGAAGAACTAATAAGCTTTACGGAAGTCGCGCTCTCTTCATGGCCAAAACTGTGGTATGATTGTGGTAAGTGAAAATAGTATAAAAGCAAGTTTTCTAGGATAGGCCGGTTTTGGCCTATCTTTTTTCACTATTAAAGTAGGTTGACGTTTTATGACATATATAAAATTATGCTATAATCGATAGCGTTGAACAAAAGGAGAATTGCTATGTATGACTACATAATGGGGACTGTTACTCGTGTAACGCCTGAATATATTGTGATTGAGCAACAAGGGATTGGCTGGCAATTATATACGCCAAATCCATTTGCATTTCAAGTGAATAAGGAAACAATAAAGGTCTTTACTCATTTACATGTACGTGAAGATGCACAACTATTATTTGCTTTTAAAACGTTAGAACAACGTGAATTATTCCGCAAACTTATTCAAGTATCAGGAATTGGACCAAAAGGTGCATTGGCAATATTAGCAAGTGGTAACCCTAGTCAAGTAATTTCTGCTATTGAACAAGAGGATGAAAAATTCCTAGTAAAATTCCCTGGAGTCGGTAAGAAAACAGCTAGACAAATGATTTTAGATTTGAAAGGGAAGTTAGATAGTTTACTTGGAGATATAGAATTACCTAGTGCTGACGACGAATTACCATTGTTCGGTGTAAATCCGAATAAGCATGAATTAGAGGAGGCGCTTTTAGCCCTTAGTGCTCTTGGCTATTCTGAAAGAGAGCTTACGAAGATTCACCCACAATTGGATGAAGATGATCGTTTAAGCACAACAGAAGAGTATATGAAACAAGCTTTGAAACTTTTGTTAAAACAACAGTAGATAGAAAGGAGGTAATACAATGGATGACCGTGTCGTTTCAAGTGAAGCTACAAAAGATGATGATCAGTATGAATTGTCGTTACGTCCCCAAAACCTTGTGCAATATATAGGGCAGGATAAAGTAAAAGAGAATTTGAAGATTTTCATAGAAGCTGCTAAAATGCGCGAAGAGAGTCTTGACCATGTCCTGCTATATGGACCTCCTGGACTTGGTAAAACAACGTTGGCAGCAGTTATTGCCAATGAAATGGGCGTTAATATTCGTATGACAAGTGGCCCAGCGATTGAAAGACCAGGAGATTTAGCTGCTATTGTCAGTTCACTTGAACCGGGAGATGTCTTATTTATCGATGAAATTCATCGATTACCACGAGCTATTGAAGAAGTTTTATATCCTGCTATGGAAGACTTTTGTTTAGATATTGTAGTAGGGAAGGGACCTCAAGCACGTTCAGTAAGACTAGATTTGCCTCCTTTTACATTAGTTGGTGCAACAACGAGAGCTGGAGCACTATCTGCTCCACTTAGAGACCGTTTTGGTGTATTATTACGTTTAGACTACTATGATGAATATTCATTGACTGAAATTGTTCGTAGAAGCTCTGAATTGTTTGGAGTGAATATCGATAAAATTGCAGCAGGAGAGATTGCAAGGCGCTCTCGTGGAACACCGAGAATTGCCAACCGTCTTTTAAAACGAGTGCGTGATTATGCTCAAGTAATTGGAGACGGTGATATTACCCTTAAATTAGCACAAGACGCATTAGAACTTCTTCAAGTTGATCCGCTTGGATTAGATCATATAGATCATAAACTAATTGAGAATATGATTGAACGCTTCCGTGGGGGACCAGTAGGGTTAGATACTATTGCCGCAAGCATTGGAGAAGAATCGATGACTATTGAAGACGTATATGAACCATATTTAATGCAGATTGGTTTTATCCAAAGAACACCAAGAGGTCGCATAGCTACTGCACTTGCATATGAACATTTTGGCTTTGCTTATCCATCAGGGTCATAATTTGATGTGAAATTGGATATTTCTATAAATCCATTAACAAACCAAATAATAAGAAGGAAGTTTAACATGAAATTAGAAGATTTTGATTACTATTTACCAGAAGAATTAATCGCACAAACACCATTAAAAGACCGTGCTTCTAGTCGTCTTATGGTGTTAGATCGTGAAACTGGTGAAGTTTCCCATCATCATTTCCGTGATATTTTGGATGAATTACATGAAGGGGATTGCCTAATTCTAAATAATACTCGAGTATTACCTGCACGTTTAATCGGTGTGAAAGAAGAAACAGGTGCTCATATTGAAGTATTATTATTAAAACAAACAAGTGATGACCAATGGGAAACACTTGTAAAACCAGCTAAACGTGTAAAAGTGGGTACTGAAATCACTTTTGGTGACGGTTTACTAAAAGCAACATGTACTGGCGAATTAGAACACGGTGGCCGTATGTTTAAATTCGATTACGAAGGAATTTTCATCGAAATTCTTGAAAAACTTGGTACAATGCCATTACCACCATATATTCATGAACAACTAGAAGATCAAGAACGTTACCAAACTGTTTACTCTAAAGAACTTGGATCCGCAGCTGCTCCAACAGCAGGTCTTCACTTTACAGAAGAATTGTTAGATCAAATTCGTGCAAAAGGTGTAAAAGTAGCATTCCTAACATTACATGTCGGAATCGGTACTTTCCGTCCAGTAAGTGTTGAAAATATCGAAGAACACGATATGCATGCAGAATTTTATAACCTATCTGAAGAAACTGCAAAAGTGATCAATGATACAAAAGCAAATGGCGGACGTGTCATCGCAGTTGGAACAACTTCTACTCGTACTCTTGAAACAATTGCACATCGTAATGATGGCCAAATTGTTGCAGAATCAGGTTGGACAACTATTTTCATCTACCCAGGTTTTGAATACCAAGCAATTGATGGAATGGTTACAAACTTCCACTTACCAAAATCTACGCTTGTTATGATGATCAGTGCACTCGCAGGCCGTGAAAATGTGTTAAATGCATATAAAATTGCTGTAGAAAATAAATATCGTTTCTTCAGTTTCGGTGATGCAATGTTCATCCGACCAAAAGCAAAGAAAGGAAATTAATACATGTCTCAAGCAATTCGATATGAGCTTATTAAAACAGATAAGCAAACAGGTGCAAGGTTAGGAATTGTGCATACACCGCACGGCTCCTTTGAAACACCAGCATTTATGCCAGTTGGCACACAAGCAACAGTTAAAACAATGTCGCCAGAAGAAGTAAAAGGAATGGGTGCTGGCATTATTTTAAGTAATACGTATCACTTATGGCTTCGTCCAGGTCACGAAATTATTCGTGAAGCAGGTGGGCTACACAAATTTATGAACTGGGATCGAGCAATTTTAACGGACTCAGGCGGTTTCCAAGTATTTAGTTTAAGCGATATTCGTCGTATTGAAGAAGAAGGCGTTCATTTCCGTAACCATCTAAATGGAGACAAGCTTTTCTTAAGCCCAGAAAAATCAATGGAAATTCAAAATGCTCTTGGTTCAGATATTATGATGGCATTTGATGAATGCCCTCCATATCCAGCTACGTATGAATATATGAAGAATTCTGTGGAACGAACTTCAAGATGGGCAGAACGTTGCTTAAAAGCGCATGCTCGTCCAGAAGACCAAGGGTTATTTGGGATAGTACAAGGTGGGGAATTCGAAGACCTTCGTAAACAATCTGCGAAGGATTTAGTTTCTCTTGATTTCCCTGGTTATGCAATTGGTGGTTTATCAGTTGGTGAACCAAAAGATATTATGAATAGAATGCTTGAATATACGACACCATTGTTACCTTCCAACAAACCACGTTATTTAATGGGAGTAGGTTCACCAGATTCATTAATCGATGGAGCCATTCGTGGTATTGATATGTTTGACTGCGTTTTACCAACTCGTATTGCACGAAATGGTACATGTATGACTAGTCAAGGACGTTTAGTTGTGAAAAATGCTAAGTATGCTCGTGACTTTGGACCACTTGATCCTAACTGTGATTGCTATACTTGCAAAAACTATTCACGTGCATATATTCGTCATTTGATCAAAGCAGATGAAACATTTGGTATTCGTTTAACTTCATATCATAATCTATACTTCTTACAAGATTTGATGCGTCAAGTTCGTCAAGCAATCCGTGAAGATCGCCTTGGTGACTTCCGTGAAGAATTCTTTGAACAATATGGTTTTAATAAACCAAATGCAAAAAATTTCTAATTCTTGTATAATAAATGCTAGAGATAGAAAGGGGGATATAAATGCAAGGTTTACAAGGTCTAATACCGATGATTATTATTTTTGCGTTAATGTATTTTATGTTGATTCGTCCAGCTCAAAAACAACGTAAAAATACTCAATCAATGCAAAATAGTTTGGCAAAAGGTAATAAGGTTGTTACAATTGGTGGTTTACACGGTGAAATCGAAGCAATCGATGACTCATCAGTGTTGATCAAAGTTGAAGATGGCTCAAAATTACGTTTTGAACGTGCTGCAATAGGGAAAGTACTAGATGGAGCAACAGCTACAAAATAATTTAATAAATAATTATTATCGTATAAATAATATTGTGAGTTGAATACTATTCATACATTAAAAAGCCTTTATTTCTCTTGAAATAAAGGCTTTTTTCCATATTTGTAGAAATTAATAGTATACCATTCTGAAGGGAAGCAGTGACGGTGTCTAAAAGACAACACAATATTCATAAGAAAATTGAACAGTTAGGATTTGATGATGATACGATTCATGCACGCTTGACTGCAAAACAGCGTATGTTTCAAAATCGTTCAGGAAGCAATCGTGTTAGAGTACCTACTAAACCAAAATGGATTCGCTCATTAGGGTTCATTGTTTTTATATTACTTATGTGTGGATTAGTAATAGTTGCAATTTCTCTTTTGTTATAATGCATAATTTTATGGGAAAGACAAAGGATAGAAGTTAAAAAGGGGTCATGATGTGAACGATTTTATAATAATCGCATTTCGTACGTTCTTCCTATACTTTGTCATTTTAATTATTTTCAAGTTAATGGGGAAACGTGAAGTTGGGGAATTAAGCGTAATGGATTTGGTGATTTTTATATTAATTGCAGATGTAGCTTCGTTTGCAGTGGATAACCCGAAAAGAAGTTTATTTGAATCCATTTTACCAATGATCATCCTATTAGTTATACAAGTAACTATTTCATTTATTTCCTTAAAAAGTAAGAAAGTTCGTGATAAAATAGATGGTGATCCAACAATAATTATTCGTGATGGTGTACTTTTAGAAAAAGAGATGAAAAGACAGCGTTATAATTTAGATGATTTGTTCCAACAGCTTAGAGAAAAAGACATAGGTTCTGTACAAAAAATAGCGTATGCATTTTTAGAACCATCCGGAAATCTGTCGGTATTTATGAAGGATAATTTACCGCCAATTTTGCCATTAATAGTAGACGGTGAGATTCAAAAAAGACATCTATTATTAATCAAAAAAAGCGAACGATGGTTAAGAAGTGAATTAAGTAAAATTGGACATGACGATCATAGTAAAATTTTTTACTGTTGTTTTGAAGATGGTAAGATCCATGTCCAATTGAAATCATAGTCTTTTTCTTAATGTCTTCGTTAAGTAACGAAAATCATTGATACGAATTTGATTGGTAAACATTAGTACAACAAATATGATCGCAAGAGTAATCGAACCATTTATCCATAGGTTAAATTGAGAAGTAGGAATAATGTATTCGCGAAAAACAACGATTAAAATGGAAGCCCAGTAAGGTATGATAAATAACTTAAACCCGGTATCGACATATTTCTTTTTTCGAATAGTTGCGATATGCAAGAAGGAAGTGATGAGTACACCAAAACCGATTGCAATAACAGCACCCGTTTCCGCAATTTCTGGTTGAGATGCGAGAGCGAGCATTACTAAAAGTTTGCCAACTCCGCCATATACAGAATTCATCATAGCAGCTTTTGCTTCATCTAATGCTTGCAAGATAGAATTTAATGGGCTCTGAATGTAATAAAAGAAGAAAATAGGTGCTAATAATTTCATATACCCTCTATCTTCTGATAGATGGAAAAGCTTGGTTGCAAATTCATCACCATATAGATAAAAGAAAACAGCGCTAAAGCAACCGACAATTGTGGATAATCTTAGAGCGATATGCACTCTCTCTCTTAGCAATGATTGATTGCCTCGGGCGACAGCATCACTTACTGCGGGAATTAGTACAACAGCTAAAGCAAAAGGAATAAATGATGGGAACAGCAATAATGGTATATGCACACCTGAAATAATGCCATATTGCTTTGTTGCAGCTGCAGCGGTTAATCCTGCTAAAGTCAAAGCTTTTAAAAATACAATTGGTTCTAAAAACCAAGTAAAAGATCCAAATAGTCTACTACCTGTTGATGGTAACGCAATATCTAAAATCGGTTTTGGAGAAGAATAACCAGTCGATGATAGCACGAGTCCTTTTTGTTTTGCATGTAAATATTTCCAATACAAATAGATTAGAGCAGCTGCTTCAGCGAGCCCTGTAATTACCATTGCGTAGGTTGCTGTCATAGCTGGGTTATCTTGTACAACGCCATATGGTAAAAGCCATGTAATCATTGCAATTCGAATGACTTGTTCGATTGTTTGGGACCAAGCTGTTTCTTCAATACGTGCAAGGCCTTGGAATAATCCTTTCAAAAGAGCAGAAGCAATTGAAAGTGGAACAGTGAACAATGAGACATATAAAAGCATTCGCACATGATTATCATGTAAGAGATTTTCAGCTAAATACGGGATGAATAATAGTATAAGTGGAAAGAAAATAAGTATAGATATATAGCTTAATAGTCTTGATGTTCGCATTAACTTACTAATTTCAACTCTTTTACCTTTTGCCTCTAGTTCTGCAACGATTTTCGCAATGGCAGTTGGTATACCTAATTGGACAAGGGATAAAAAGAATATAAATGCTGGATATGCTGTCATGTAAACTCCAACAGCGTCTTCACCAGCAACTCGCATAAATTGCATTCGATATAAGAATCCTAATAATTTAGAGAGTAGAACCGCTCCCATTAATAAAAATGTGCCATGGAAAAATGAAGTCATAAGGTCCCTTCTTTCTATATATACAATTTCATCGGAAGAATAAATCTTGTACGTTCAAAATACGGAAAAGGACGTGAGTATATTGGTAGTTCAATATGAGCAATTGTTTCAAAAAGTATTACCTGTCCTATCGATTAGAAAAGCTGATTTTAAGATGGAAGGTTTAAAACATATTACTGAACAAGATATTTGGCGATTTTTGGTTTCTAAAAAATGGAGAAAGATAGATGAATCCGATTTAGCTTTACATAAAGTAATTGAAGATATATTTTCTTTAACTGCTGCTCAGTATATGACTTTCACACAAGTAGAAGAACTAAAAAGTTCAAATTGGTTTGCTCCTATTAACGAAGAAGAATTTCAATTATTAATAGGTAAAGGAAACTCAAGTTCACAAGAAATTTCTTCATAAAATTGTAAATAGTATATGGGATTGATTTGACAGGTAGACAAACCTGTTTCATAATAAACGTGTTATGCAATAAAATGTAAGCTAGAATCAATAGAATTAGAATTATGTATTTAGAAGAATTCTACGCTTCATAAGGGCAATTCATGCTCGTAATTGGAAGATAGTTTACTGACTAGGACAACACTTCTATACAAAGTAGTGACAGGACAACTAGCTAACAAAACGGACATTAAGAATTGTCTACTGTCATTAGTAATACCGCGGTATTGTTTGAGGAGGAAGTTTTAATGAAATTAAAAAGCCGAATCGTCGCGTTCCTGATGATTGTCGTTGTAATTGGCGCACTTATGGGAACGACCGTTAAAGGCGTACTAAGTAATATTAACTTAGGCCTAGATCTTCAAGGCGGCTTCGAAGTTCTTTATCAAGTAGAACCGTTGAAAAAAGGACAGAAAATCACGGAAAGTGATGTTAAAGCAACAGCAGAGGCCATTAGTAAACGTGTCAATGTTCTTGGTGTTAGTGAACCAAGCATCCAAATTGAAAGCGGAAATCGTATCCGTGTTCAATTAGCAGGTGTTAAGGATCAAGAATCAGCACGTGAAGTTCTTTCAAACCAAGCAAATCTAACTTTCCGTGACGTCAATGACAAAGTGTTATTAGACGGTAATGATTTGCAACAAGGCGGAGCAAAAGCAGCATTTGACCAAGAGGGTCGTCCGATGGTTACACTTAAACTGAAGGACCCTGATAAGTTTGGTCAAGTAACTAGCAAGATTGCTGCAATGGGATCACCTAATAATTTATTGGTAATTTGGTTAGACTTCGATGAAGGAAAAGATTCTTATAAAAAAGAAGTTTTGAAAAAAAATCCTAGATTTGAATCTAATCCACAAGTTACTCAAACAATCAATTCAAAAGATGTTCAAATCACTGGTAATTATACAGTACAAGAAACTAAAGATTTAGCAGGTATTTTAAATGCTGGTGCACTTCCTGCTAAACTTACTGAAATGTATTCAACTTCTGTTGGTGCACAGTTCGGTGATGAAGCTTTAAATAGTACAGTATTTGCTAGTATTATTGGTGTAGCGCTAATCTTTATCTTTATGTTATTGGTTTATCGTTTACCAGGTTTAATAGCAGATATTACACTTACTATTTTCACATTTATTGTTTTAGTATTGTTTGACTGGATTCATGTAGTCTTAACTCTACCAGGTATTGCTGCTTTAGTTCTTGGGATAGGGATGGCAGTTGATGCGAATATCCTTATGTATGAACGTATCAAAGAAGAATTACGTGTTGGTAAATCTGTAAAAGCTGCGTTCCATTCGGGCTCAAAATCGTCATTCACTGCGATTTTTGATGCGAATATTACAACGTTACTTGCAGCTGGCGTATTATTTGCTTTTGGTACAAGCTCCGTTAAAGGTTTTGCGACAACATTAATCATTTCAATCTTAGTCAGCTTTCTAACAGCTGTATGGGGTACACGTATCCTATTAGGATTGCTTGTTAATAGTGGTTATTTAGATGGAAAAGTTGGATTATTTGGTGTCAAAAAATCTCGTGTTCATAAGATTGAAGAGGGTGTTGATACACTTGATCTATCAACACATTTCGATCGTTTCGACTTTGTACACAATCGCAATAAATTCTTCGCATTATCAGCAGTCTTAATCATCGCAGGTATGATTATACTAGGTATTTTCAAACTGAACCTTGGTATTGATTTCACACATGGTTCTCGTGTTGAAGTTACATCTAATCATGCATTAACGAAAGATGATGTAGAATCTTATATTGATAAAATTGGTTTTTCTTCAGATGATATTGTCATTTCAGGAAACAAAAATGACCGAGCAGTCATCCGATATAAACACGATTTTTCAAAAGATGATGTTAAAAAGTTAAATGCTGAGTTCAAAAAAGAATATGGTGATACACCTAGTATTAGTACAGTTTCACCAACAATCGGTACAGAATTAGCGAAAAATGCTGTAAAAGCATTACTTTGGGCAGCACTTGGTATCATTATTTATGTCGCTTTCCGATTCGAATGGCGAATGGGTATTGGTGCAATTGCCTCATTACTTCATGACGTATTCTTTATGGTAGCGATATTCAGTCTATTCCGTATAGAAGTAGACATTACTTTTATCGCAGCTGTATTAACCATTGTCGGTTACTCAATTAATGATACAATCGTAACATTTGACCGTATTCGAGAAAACTTACATCGCGTTAAGAAGATTAAAGATGCTGACGATTTAGCGCATATTGTCAATAAATCATTACGTCAAACTTTAGGACGTTCTGTTAATACAGTTATGACCGTAATTGTAGTAGTTGTAGCGCTATTAATCTTCGGTGCAAGCTCTATATCCACATTCTCAATCGCGTTATTAATTGGTTTAGTAACAGGTATGTATTCTTCTATCTACATTGCAGCCCAAATTTGGTACGTATTAAAAGTACGTGAAATGAAGAAAAAAGGGCATGTTGATGTAGATAAAAAGAAAAAACAATGGGGATCAGACGAGCCTGTAGTGTAATCTATTTCTCCAGTATTTAAAAAATGAAAAACCAACCTATTGTATTTCAGTAGGTTGGTTTTTATTTTGAAAAATAGTATAAATGTTACTGGATAGTATTAATAAAGTATTAAAATAGGCATAAAATTATGATATTATAAAAGTGTATAAAGTACTTAATATGTAATAAAATAAGGTTATTAGAACTACTTTTGCGGATTCGTAAAAATTTGGTGCGGTGGGATGTGCTAAATTTTAATAGAAAGTGGAGAATTAAATGATGAGTACAAAAAAATGGATCGTAGCATATTTGACAATGTGTATTATTTTCGTGATTTCCCCATTATTTTCTCAAGCAAAAGATGAGCAATATCAAAATGTGATGGTCGTTTATAATGATGACGACGGTAAAAAGCAAGTTTTAAAACAGGCAACTAAAACGGAACATACATATGAAAATCTACATACGATTGAGGGGACATTTTCAAAAGAAGCAATCAATTCTTTAAAGAAGACATCTGGTATTAAAGTTGTTGAAAAAAATCCAGTAACACTTCAAATCGAAAATACATCTAGTTCAATACTTACAACAATTACACCAAATTGGAATATCAATGCGGTTAACGCACAAAAAGCATGGGCTTCCGGTTTAACAGGGCAAAATGTAAAGGTAGCAGTCATTGATACAGGTGTGGCTATCAATAGCTCATTACCTAATGTGAAGCGATATTCATTTGTAGATGATAATCCAACAACTCGTATTGATGAAAGTTCACCATATGATATAGATGGGCATGGCACATTTGTCTCAGGAATCATTGCTGCAAGTTTAACTTCAAGCCAATTATACGGCAATATTGTAGGGATTGCTCCGGATGCTACGATATATAGTCTAAAAGTATTTGAAAAAGATGGAGCAAGTATGGAATCTATATTAAAAGCACTTGAATGGTCGATTGAAAATAAGATAGATATTGTTAATATGTCGCTTGGAACTCCAGATGATGACCCAATCTTAAAAAATGCGATCCAAGCAGCTTATAACGCTGGTTTAACAATTGTCGCTGCTGCAGGAAATGATGGTATCGGAAAAAATGTAGAATATCCTGCAAGATATGATGGTGTGATTGCTGTTTCTTCAGTGGATCGTAGCAATCAGATTTCTTATTTTTCAAACACCGGTTCAAAGGTGGAATTTACAGCACCAGGAAGTGATATTTATAGCTTAGGAATTAATGGCAAATACGAAAAAGGTTCTGGTACTTCTTTTGCTGCTCCTCATGTTACGGGCATTTTAGCATTACTAACCCAGCAATATCCAGATTATAATAACGAAAAGCTTCGTAAAGTTCTCAGAAATTATACAATAGATTTAGGAAGTAAAGGAAAAGATCCATACTATGGATATGGTTTAGTGAATTATAATTTAACAACACCAGATGACGTCCAAAAGCTTGAAGTTCATAACATCACAGAAAATTCAGCAATGATTTCATTTGCGCCCAAAGAAAATTCTATAATACCTTCTGAAAAATATAATATATATATAAATAATAAACGAATTGCTACAACAACAGGACATGACTATACTTTTACTAATTTAAAAGAGGGTACTACCTACAAAGTTTTAGTTGAATCAGTGAGTGCTAATAATATTGCTTCAGCAGGTAAAGATATTGCCTTTACAACGATAAAACCAACTGTAGAGGAACAGTACATAAAAAAATATAGAAATACTATTACAAGTTGGATTTCTCGAGTTGAAAAAGGACAATCATTAACGTTCCAAACACAATTTGCCTACCTTTATTCAATAAAAGAAGGTTTATCAAAGTCTCAAAAAAAATTGCTCTCTAATTATAATAAGAAGATAAAACTAGTTATTATTTCTTCTACTTCAACATCTAGTTATGTAAAAGCATCAAACTTAAAAAGTCTTAAATCAAAAAAAACAACAACTATTACATTTGGCACAGCTTTAAAAACTAAAACATTAACAACAAGTAAAGTGTCGATTATTCATGCTGGTAAAAAAATAACTGGTTTTAAACTTAAAAAGGATACAAAAGGAAAAACAATTAAACTATCAACAACCAAAACGTTAGCGAAAGGAAATTACGTAATCTTCATAAATAACAAAGGTGTCAAAACTTCAAAAGGAAAACAATTATCTAGACCAATTGCAATTGAATATGTCTTAAAATAATTTAAAGAAACAATAGTAATGTAGAAGAAACTGAATAACAAACATTTATAATAACGAATTTTCCAAAATGGAAAGAGACGCTTTTTGTTCAAACTTAAACAGAAAATGTCTCTTTTCTTTGGCTATTCTATCTCTATCATCCACGCATTCGATTTAAAATAGTATTCTACTTTCAATAATGAGCATATATTTTGTATAATGAATTTCATGAGGAAGTGACATAATGACAGCAACTGAAAAAAGATGGCGTATTAATCGCCCAGATGAACAACTAGTGAAAAATCTTGTTGACGGACTTAAAATCTCTTCTATATCAGCAAAAATTTTAGTAGCACGTGGTTTCACAACAATTGAAGAAGCTCGTGCTTTTTTAATGATAGATGAGCATGCTATCCATGACCCATTTGAAATGCACGGCATGAAAGAAGCTGTTGAACGAATAAATAAAGCCATACAAAATAGAGAAAAAATATTAATATATGGGGATTACGATGCTGACGGGATTACAAGTACAACTGTGATGAAAACGGCGCTTCAAGATTTAGGAGCTGATGTCTCACATATGATTCCAAATAGATTTACCGATGGTTATGGGCCTAGTGAAAGATTATTTAGAGAAGCACATGAAAAAGGCTATCAACTTATTATTACTGTGGATAATGGGATTGCTGGAAACAAAGAAGTTCAGTTGGCTAAAGAGTTAGGGATGGATGTAATCATCACGGACCACCATGAACCAGGTGAAACACTACCTCCAGCAGATGTTATCATCCATCCAAGACACCCAGATGGACATTATCCTTTTGGAGAATTGGCTGGTGTAGGTGTTGCATTTAAAGTGGCACACGCATTATATGGAGAATTTCCAAAGCACTTATTGGAAATTGCGGCAATCGGGACTGTAGCCGATTTAGTTCCACTATTAGATGAAAATCGATATCTAGTAAAAGCTGGTATTGAAGCACTGCAATATTCTACGAGACCCGCTATTAAAGCAATAGCCAAAGTATCCGGTGTAAATCAACAAGAAATTGATGAAGAAACAATTGGTTTTGCTTTTGCGCCAAGATTAAATGCATTAGGAAGATTGGGAGATGCAGCTCCTGGTGTTGACTTCTTAATGTCTCAAGATATGTCTGAAGCGATGTCGATGGCCGAATATTTGAACGAGCAGAACAAAGAACGGCAAGAAATGGTTAAAAATATAACTGAACAAGCTATTACAATGGTTGAAAATGATGAAGAAATTGGAAATTCACAAGTATTAGTCATTGCAGAAGAAGGATGGAACCCTGGAGTAGTTGGAATAGTTGCATCAAGATTAGTAGAAAAATATTACAGACCAACTATTATACTTTCAGTTGATGTGGAAAAAGGGATTGCCAAAGGTTCTGCACGTTCTATAGAAGGATTCCATATGTATAAAGAGCTTGCAAAAAATAGAGATATCTTACCGGCTTTTGGGGGGCACCCTATGGCTGCAGGGATGACACTCGCAATGGAAGATGTTGACGAACTGCGCTATCGATTAGACAAGCAAGCTAGAGAATGTTTAACAGAAGAGGATTTAACACCTGTTTTAGATATTGATATACCGCTCACTCTTGAGGAAATTGATATACATGCAATCGAAGACGTCCGTATGCTAGGTCCATTCGGTACTAGTTTTGCCAAACCTGTCTATGGAATTGAAGATGCTTCAATTCAATCAATGCGAAAAATTGGTGCCAACGAAGATCATATAAAAATACAAATAGTTTCAAATAATTATGAACTTGATGCTGTAGGATTCCATAAAGGGAATCTTGCTGACGAGTTAACATATGGTATCAAAGTATACTTTGCAGGCGATTTACAAATTAATGAATGGAATGGCAAAAAGAAGCCACAATTGATGTTACAAGATGTTCATACTGATGAATGGCAATTATTTGATCTTAGAGGAATTAGACAAGTTGCTAGGTGGCTCCAAACAATCCCACTTGAAAGTGCAACTTTTATAGCTTTCAGGGAAGAAACTTTAAACTATTATGAATCTTTAATACCTAAAAAAATTCAAAGTTATTCGGATGATATATCAGAAGAAAGTTGTATGAAATATATTGTAGTTTTAGATTTGCCACAAAATGTTCAAATGTTAGAGCAGCTTTTAGAAAATGTAAAACCAAGCAGAATTTATGCACATTTTTACATCCCAGATTCTCATTATTTTGATGGAATGCCTACAAGAGAGCAGTTTGTCTGGTATTATACTTTTTTAAGAAAAAGACAAGTATTTCAATTACGACAACATTTAAATGAGTTGGCAAAGCATAAAGGTTGGAGCCGAGATATGCTTATTTTTATGACACAGGTGTTTTTTGAACTTGGATTTGTTACAATAGAGAATGGACTCGCGAAAGTTGTAGATCATCCACCGAAAAAAGAGTTAACAAGTGCGAAAATCTATCAACAACGCGCGCAACAAATGGATTTAGAACAAACCCTATTGTATGCACCCTATAAGGATTTAAGAGAGTGGTTTGACCTTCGTTTAAATGGTCAATCAGTTTCTGAGGAGGAACAATAATAATGGATTTAAAACAATATGTGACAATCGTAGAAGATTGGCCTAAAGAAGGTATTTCTTTTAAAGATATCACAACAATTATGGATAATGGTAAAGCATATAAATATGCAACCGACCAAATTGTAGAATATGCAAAAAAAGTTGGAGCAGAATTGATCGTAGGTCCAGAAGCACGTGGATTTATCACAGGATGTCCGGTTGCTTATGCACTTGAAATAGGTTTTGCACCAGTACGTAAACCAGGTAAATTACCACGTGAAGTCATTACTGCAGATTATGGCCTTGAATACGGTAAAGATACATTGACAATGCATAAAGACGCAGTAAAACCAGGTCAAAAAGTATTAATCGTAGATGATTTACTAGCTACTGGTGGTACAGTAGATGCGGCAATTCGCTTAGTTGAACAACTTGGTGGGGAAGTTGTCGGATGTGCTTTCTTAATCGAATTAGAAGAATTACATGGCCGCGATAAAATTCAAAATTATGATGTCTTTACACTTATGAAATACTAATCTTTTAGCCCTCATTGCATTTGCATGAGGGTTTTCTTTTATGATTTTTAATACATATTGTGAATCCTTGAAGATATTGCTTCAAAACTATGTGAAATTTGTCGAATTATCAATTTTTTCGAGGAAATAGCCTTTACAAATAGGCTATTTTTTTTATACAATTAACTTTATACCTAATCGGAAAAATTATGAAATAGGGTGGGCTAACATGGCGAAAGATCAAGTGATGACAGTAGAAGAAGTTTTCTCAATTCTAACATCATATATGAATGAAGAACACGTTGCATTCGTAAAAAAAGCATATGAACTGGCAAAGGATGCACATAAAGAACAGTTCAGAAGTTCAGGTGAGCCATATATCTTACATCCTGTACAAGTTGCAGGTATTTTGGCGAATTTACAAATGGATCCAGAAACAGTTGCAGCAGGTTTTTTGCATGATGTCGTTGAGGATACACCTGTCACACGAGAAGACCTGGTTGAACAATTTAGTGAAGAAGTCGCAATGCTTGTAGATGGTGTTACAAAATTAGGGAAAATTAAATATAAGTCAAAAGCAGAACAACAAGCCGAGAATCATCGCAAAATGTTCGTAGCAATGGCGCAAGATATACGTGTCATTCTCATTAAATTAGCAGACAGATTACATAATATGAGAACGTTAAAACATTTACCAGTCGAAAAACAACGCCGTATCTCAAAAGAAACACTTGAAATCTTTGCTCCATTAGCTCACCGTCTAGGAATTTCAGCTATTAAGTGGGAGTTAGAAGATACTGCTCTTCGTTATTTAAATCCTCAGCAATATTACCGCATTGTCAATCTGATGAAACGTAAACGAGTTGAACGTGAGGACTATTTAAAATCTGTAATGGATGAAATTCATGTTCAACTAGATGATATCAGCATTAATGCGGATTTATCAGGACGTCCGAAACATATTTATAGTATTTATCGCAAAATGGTATTGCAAAACAAGCAATTTAACGAAATCTACGACTTGCTAGCTGTACGAGTCATTGTGGATAGTATTAAAGATTGCTACGCAGTACTAGGAATTATCCATACGCTTTGGAAGCCAATGCCGGGTCGTTTCAAAGACTATATTGCAATGCCAAAGCAAAACCTTTATCAATCACTTCATACAACTGTAATAGGGCCATATGGAGATCCTCTAGAAGTCCAAATTCGTACTAAAGATATGCATAAAATTGCTGAATACGGGGTTGCTGCGCATTGGGCATATAAAGAAGGCAAAACAGTAGATAATAATAAATCGAATATTGATAATAAGTTAACTTGGTTCCGTGAAATTTTAGAATTCCAAAATGAGTCTTCTAATGCAGAAGAATTTATGGAATCTCTTAAATTCGATTTGTTTTCTGATATGGTTTATGTATTTTCTCCAAAAGGTGATGTTATTGAATTACCATCAGGTTCAGTACCAATTGATTTTGCTTATCGTGTACACTCAGAAATCGGTAACAAAACAATTGGTGCCAAAGTAAATGGGAAAATGGTGCCTCTTGATACACCTTTAAAAACAGGTGACATTATAGAAATTATGACTTCTAAACAATCATTTGGACCGAGCCGAGATTGGTTGAATATTGCACAATCGTCACAAGCAAAGCATAAGATTAAGCAATTCTTTAAAAAGCAATTGCGTGAAGATAATGTCAACAAAGGTCGAGAAATGATTGAAAAGGAAATCATTGAACAAGGGTTTGACCCAAAAGAAATTCTTACATCTGAAAACTTTAAACGTGTATGTGAGAAAATGAATTATGCCAACGAAGATGATTTAGTTGCAGCTGTAGGATTTAATGGTATGACGGCTCTTCAAGTCGTTAATCGCCTTGCTGAGCGTGTCAGAAAACAACGTAGTCAAGAGGAAACTTTAGAGAAAATTACAAAAGAGATGAAAGCACCTTCAAAAGAAAAGGTTACTGAAACAGGTGTAATTGTTAAGGGATTGGATAATTTACTCATTCGCTTATCTCGTTGTTGTAATCCGGTACCAGGTGATAACATAGTTGGCTTTATCACAAAAGGCCGTGGTGTTTCTGTACACCGTGCAGATTGTTCGAATATCCAAACATCAGAAGATCGTGAACGATTAATCGATGTTGAATGGGGACACAATTTAGAACAACATAAATTATTCAATGTAGATATTGAAATTTCAGGCTTTGACCGAGTAGGCTTGTTAAACGAAGTGATACAAGTCGTTACAGAAACGAAAACTTCGATTAGTGGTATTAGTGCACGAACTGATCGTGATAAAATTGCTACCATTAGTCTAACTTTACAAATCAAACATATTCAACATCTATATAAAGTAGTAGATCGCGTAAAACAAATTCCAGATGTCTATTCTGTTCAACGTGTAATGCACTAAGATTGGAGATATTTTAATGAGAGTCGTTTTGCAACGAAGTAAAGAAGCATCTGTTACAGTGGATGGAAAAGTAACAGGGAAAATTGATCAAGGATATGTGTTATTAGTTGGAATTACACATGGAGATACAAAAGATGATGCAGATTACTTAGCAAAGAAAATTGTTAAAATGCGTATTTGGGAAGATGATGAAGGTAAGATGAATCACTCTATTAAAGAACATGGGGGAGACATTTTATCTGTTTCTCAATTCACTTTATATGCTGATACAAAAAAAGGGAATCGGCCAAGTTTTACAGATGCAGCCCGCCCTGAAGAAGCGTTTGGTTTATGGGAATACTTTAATAGTACTCTGTGTGCACTGGGACTTCATGTTGAAACAGGTGTCTTTGGTGCAATGATGGATGTAAAACTAACAAATGATGGACCTGTTACAATTATTCTTGAATCTAAGTAAACAAAAAACACCTGATTATAAATCAGGTGTTTTTTGTTGGCATTTCATTAGATGTTAATCACGACCATAATAAG
The DNA here is from genome assembly GCF_934216135.1 of uncultured Rummeliibacillus sp. NCBI lineage: Bacteria > Bacillati > Bacillota > Bacilli > Caryophanales > Caryophanaceae > Rummeliibacillus > uncultured Rummeliibacillus sp. Next base: position 72,804 of record NZ_CAKQBI010000004.1, read on the forward strand.
ATAAAAGACCGTTTACAACACCTTTTGCTACAGTTTCACGATATGCATTCGTATTTACTAATTTAGCGTCTGAAGAATTTGACACAAAGCCTAGTTCTAATAGTACAGAAACAACAGAATTATATCTTACAACGTAAAAGTCCATTGCTCTTAATTTACGATCGTTGTAATGAGGGTATTCTTCTTCAACAGCATCTTTAATACCGTTGTGAATGGCTTCTGCAAATTTTTTACTACTTACTTTAGCTGAACTTGAATAATAACTTTCATAGCCAGTAGCAGATGGACTAGCAGAATTGTGATGAACACTAATAAAGGCATTTGCACCTTTTTGTTTTGCATAGGCAGCACGCTGATCAAGTGTTAAGAACTGATCATCATTAGTACGTGTCATGTACACTGTTCCGCCAACTTTTTCAATCGCAGCCTGAATTTCTTTTGCGGCTTTTAAATTTAATGTTTTTTCTACAACCTTATTACCAGAAGCGCCGTTATCTTGTTTACCGTGGCCTGCATCAATGACGATTTTTATCCCTTTTAGAGAGCCTTTAACACTGTCAGAAACGGTTGTTGTTGGTTTCTTAGTAGTGATATTACTACTTGCGGTATTCGCTGAAATCCAACCTTTTTGTTTTGATGTATATTGAACTTCAACCCAATTATTATTAGACACTCGTAAAACTTTAAAGTAGTTTCCTTTCGAAACTTTACCAAGAGAAGGAGCTGCAGTAGTTGGTAAAGAGCGAACATTTAAAGTACCAGATTTCATCACAAAGTATTTTGTTTTAGATGGTTTTTCAGCAGTAAATGTTATGTTCTTTGTGGAAGCAAATCCATAGTAAGTACTACCGTTAATCCAACCTTCAATATCATCGTAATTGACATAAATCCATCCGTTACTTGCTTGTTTTAAAATTTGGACCTTTGTCTCAAATGGTACTTCTTGTCCAAGAGATTTAGCACTTGCACTATAATTATCTCTTATTGTTAGACCGGTTGGTTCTGTAACATAATAGTAGGTAGTTTCTTCTGGTACAACAACAGTGATAGAACTTGTAGTAGGTTCTTTAACTTTTTGAGTACCATACTTTGCAGAAACCCAACCTTTTTTTCCTGTTTGGTATGTTACTTCAACCCAATTATTACTAGCAATACGAGAAACTAATAGAGATTCGTTTTTCTTTACATAAGCTAAAAATTTTGAAGACGAATCTGGTTTTGATCTTACAGTTAAAGAGTTAGCTGTAACGACAAAGTATAAATTCTTTTTTGCATTTGTGATTTTAGGACTTGTAGTTTTAGCTTTGTTAGAAATTGTTACATATGTAGCGCTAACCCAACCAGTAATACTTGAAGTTTTAATCTTTACCCAACCATTTTTTTGTTGGATATATGTAGCAGTTTTTCCTTTGTTTAATTTTCCTAATGATTTAGAGTTAATGGAATTGGATTTTCGAATATTAAGGTTGTCCGTCTTAGAAGTAACAATTTTTGAAGTAGTTGATGCGGTTGAAACCGTTGTTTTGACAGTTTTTAAATATTTGGCAGAAGCCCAACCCGTTTTGTTTTTATACTTCACTTGATACCAATTTCCACTTTTCTTTACCTTTAGCAAAGTAGTATTCTTCTTTACAGTCGTCATGACTTTTGAACTAGTGTTAGGAGCAGTTCGAATATTAAGCGAAGTTGCAGTAACCTTTAACTTCGTAGAAGCGGCATTTGCATTGGGAACTACTGCGAACATTGAAAAGATTAAAACTAGACAAATTGAGACAATAGTCGCTGTATTTAGTTTAATAGTATTCATTTTCTTCCTCCTTTCTTCCATTGTAAGATGAAAAGAGATAAAAAACTATAAGTTTTTTCAAACAGTTGACATATTTCGCTGAAATGTTATCATATGAAGTAATCTTTAAGAAAAAATGTATGCCTATGACCAAGAAAGTAACGATCAAAAAGTACTTTTTAGAGAGGAAAAGACGTGGCTGAAAGCTTTTCTATAGTACTGATTAGTGAAAAACACTTGAGAGGCTTTTCTTCGAACGATTTATCTAGTAGGGGAAAACGGTATCGGCCGTTATCCGATTTGAGAGGATTTAGTATTAGCTAGATCAACTAGGGTGGAACCGCGGAAGCTTAATAGCTCTCGTCCCTTGCGTAATGCAGGGGATGAGGGCTTTTTTATTTTTCTTTGGGATTTTAGACAATCTCAATTATTCAAACTATCCGAAATTGAGTTGGCAGCTTAGTTGGTTGAGCTATTAAATATAGAAAGGAGACTGTTATGAGTTTTAAAGTACCTAGAGGCACACAAGATATTCTGCCTGGTCAATCAGAAAAATGGCAAAAAGTTGAGGGAATTATTCGTCATTTATGCCATACGTATCGTTATGAAGAAATTCGTACGCCAATGTTCGAGTCTACTGAATTATTCCAACGTGGTGTAGGCGATACAACAGATATCGTTCAAAAAGAAATGTACACATTTGAAGACCGTGGTGGTCGTTCTTTAACACTTCGCCCAGAAGGTACAGCCGGTGCTGTTCGTGCTTATGTAGAACATAAAATGTTCGGTCAACCTGACCAACCAGTTAAATTATCTTATATTGGTCCAATGTTCCGCTATGAGCGCCAACAAGCAGGTCGCTATCGCCAATTCGTACAGTTTGGCGTTGAGGCTATTGGCAGTAAAGACCCTGCTATTGATGCAGAAGTTATTTCACTAGCGATGAATGTCTATCGTGCTGTTGGTTTAACAGACTTAAAATTAGTCATTAACTCACTAGGTGACAAGGAGGTTCGTGATGCGCACCGTGAAGCACTTATTAATCACTTCCAACCGCATATTCATGAATTTTGCTCTGATTGCCAAAATCGCTTAGAGAAAAACCCTCTTCGTATTTTGGACTGTAAAGTAGATCACGACAACCCATTAATGGCTACTGCGCCTGCTTTAACAGATTTCTTGAACGAAGAATCAGCAACTTACTTTGAGCAAGTAAAACATTATTTAGATGTTTTAGGAATCGAATATGAAGTGGATCCTAACCTTGTACGTGGTCTTGACTACTATAACCACACAGCATTTGAAATTATGAGTACATCAAAAGGTTTTGGTTCAATTACAACACTTTGTGGTGGTGGTCGTTATCACGGACTAGTTGAAGAAGTTGGCGGTCCTGATGTGGCTGGTATCGGTTTTGCGATGAGTATTGAACGCTTATTACTAGCTCTTGAAGCTGAAGAAAAGAGTCTTGATACAGATTCTTCACTTGATCTATTCATCGTCGCAATGGACGATGCAGCAAAGGAAAAGGCTGTAGAGCTTGCAAGTACTTTCCGTACAAAAGGTATTGCGACAGAACTAGATTACGCAGGTCGTAAAATGAAAGCACAAATGAAAGCAGCTGATCGTCAAGGTGCTAAATGGGTGATTGTACTTGGCGAACAAGAGCTAGAAGAAAATGCTGCAAGTGTGAAAAATATGGAATCAGGCAACCAAGAAAAAGTACCATTCCATGACTTGGTAAACTATTTACAAACACATTAATTGGAGGAATCATACATGGCAACACGCACACATGAATGTGGAGTTTTGCGCGCTGAAAATATTGGCGAGCGCGTCGTATTAAAAGGTTGGGTACAATATCGTCGTGACTTCGGTGGTTTAATCTTCATCGATTTACGTGACCGTACTGGTTTAACACAAGTTGTGTTCACACCAGAAAACTCTCAAGAGGCACTAGATCTTGCAGATACATTCCGTAGTGAATATATTATCGAAGTAGAAGGTGAAGTACGTCCACGTACACCAGATATGGTTAACCCTAACTTAGATACTGGTATGATTGAAGTTTATGTTGATAAAGTAACATTAATCAACAAATCAAAAACACCACCATTCCAAATTGAAAATCGTATCCAAGTAAACGAAGATTTACGTTTAAAATACCGTTATATAGATTTACGTCGTCCTGTAATGTATAAAACATTTAAATTACGTTCTGACGTAACAAAAGTGGTACGTAACTTCTTACAAGATGAAGGCTTCCTAGAAGTGGAAACACCTATCTTAACAAAATCAACTCCTGAAGGTGCTCGTGATTATCTTGTTCCATCACGTGTTCACGAAGGTGAATTTTATGCACTTCCACAATCACCACAATTATTTAAACAATTATTGATGGTATCTGGATTTGAAAAATACTTCCAAATCGCTCGTTGTTTCCGTGATGAAGACTTACGTGCTGATCGTCAACCAGAATTCACTCAAATCGATATGGAAATGAGTTTCTTAACACAAGAAGAAATTCTTGATATTAACGAACGCTTAATCCAAAAAGTGATGAAAGAAATTAAAGGAATCGATATTCCACGTCCATTCCAACGTATGAAATATGACGAAGCAATGTCTCGCTATGGTTCAGATAAACCAGATGTTCGTTTTGGTTTAGAGTTAATCGATTTAACAGATGTTGTTGATGGATGTAACTTTAAAGTATTTGCTCAAACAGTTGAAGCAGGTAACCAAGTTAAAGGTCTTAACATTAAAGGTGCAAACGGCAAATATTCTCGTAAAGACTTAGATGAATTAACAAAATTCGTTGGCCGTTATGGTGCAAAAGGTCTTGCATGGATTAAAGTCACTGAAGATGGTCTTACAGGTCCTATCGGTAAGTTCTTCCAAGATGAATATGGTCAAAAATTAGTTGAACGCATGAAAGCAGAACCAGGAGATACATTAGTATTCGTAGCAGATAAAAAATCTGTTGTTGCTGATGCTCTAGGTGCACTTCGTAAAAAACTAGGTAAAGAATTAAACTTAATTGACGAATCACAATTCGCATTCTTATGGATTACTGATTGGCCATTACTTGAATACTCAGAAGAAGAAGGACGCTATACTGCAGCTCACCACCCATTCACACGTCCATTTGATGAAGATCTTGATAAAATGGAAACAGCTCCTGGCGAAGTTCGTGCTCAAGCATACGATATCGTATTAAATGGTTACGAACTTGGTGGTGGTTCACTTCGTATCTATGAAAAAGAATTACAAGAAAAAATGTTCAAAGTACTTGGTTTCACTCAAGAACAAGCACAAGAACAATTTGGTTTCTTAATGGATGCATTTGAATACGGCGTTCCTCCACATGGTGGTTTAGCATTCGGTCTTGACCGTTTCATCATGCTATTAGCTGGTCGCGATAATTTACGTGACACAATCGCATTCCCTAAAACAGCTTCAGCAAGTTGCTTACTAACAGATGCTCCAAGTTCTGTTGCAACCGCTCAATTAGATGACTTACACATTCGTACTAAAACTTTAGCCGACGAAGACTAGACTCATCTAAAAGCTTTTAAATAAGGGGATATCTTTATAAGCGTGTAATCACACTTATGGGATATCCTCTTTTTATGTATAGAAAAGGGAGATTTATTTTCAAATTTAACAGATAATTATCATTATTTATTTTGATTTTTCTGAACATTAATGTTAGTATTAAATCAACAGCAAATCCTGATATGTTTGTTGAAACTTAATCAGTTTTGACCGAACATAATATCGTTGGGAGTTGTCATTTTGGAATGGCAAACATGCCTGTAATGGGACTTTTAAAGTTTCAAATACGACACCCACCTGCAAAGAGTGCGGGTTCAAAGCGATTTGTAAAAACAACGGCATAATTGGGATTTGCTATTTAAAGAGACCATTAACCTCCAATTCTAATAGGATTGGAGTTTTTTTGGTGCATCATTATTAATATAAGGATACGGATTATTCAAAATACGAAAATCGTTTTATATAGTTAGATGCTAAATTCATAACGTCAGAATACATTAATAAAATACATTAAATAGATAATAAGTATTTCTATAGTCTGTTAAAAAAGGGGGTATGATATCGGTGCAAACATTGTTTATATCTGGAGTTAAGATTATTAATGCAAATGAAAAAGAGTACATTGCAGATATACTTGTTGAAGATGGGAAAATCAAAAAAATTGGATCCTCACTTCGATTAAAAGCGGATAAAGAAATTGATGGTAGTGGCAAAATACTTTTTCCAGGCTATATTGATATGCATATTCATGGATCAGCAGGAAAAGATACGATGGATGCAACAACAGAGTCACTTCATATAATAGCAAGATCATTAGTTAAAGAGGGGACAACTAGCTTTTTAGCTACTACTATGACACAAGAACAACAAGCAATTAAATCGGCTTTAAAGAATATAGCTAACTTTGAAAGTGCAGAAAATGAAGCAGAAGTTATTGGTATTCATGTTGAAGGTCCATATATTTCAAAAAAATGTGCTGGCGCACAACCAGTAGAACATATTATTCCCCCATCTATTGATCAATTCACACAATGGCAAAGATTAAGTGGCTATAAAATAAAAGAAATCACAGTTGCACCAGAAGTAAATGGTGGTTTTGAATTTGTAGAAGCTTTAGCCAAAGAGAGTGTTGTCATATCGATTGGTCATTCTGATGCAACAATTGAAGAAGTAGAAAAAGCCATTTCTCTAGGTGTAAAACAAGTGACACATTTATATAATAAAATGCGACCTTTCCATCATCGTGAATTAGGAGTAGTGGGAGGCGTATTGCTATCTGAAAATGTGAAGGTAGAGTTGATTGTTGATTTTATCCATGTTCATCCAAGAGCAGTTGACTTTACTTACCGTGTCAAAGGGGCAAATAATATTATTCTTATTACGGATGCAATGAGAGCAAAAGGTGAACCAAACGGTCATTACGATTTAGGTGGACAACTAGTTCATCTAACACCAAAAGGAGCATATTTACCAAATGGCTCCTTAGCTGGAAGTGTATTAACGATGGATTTAGCAGTTCGAAACATGCGAAAAGCTACAAATTGCACACTCCAAGAATTAGTTGCTATGTCTTCTACAAATGCATGTAAACAAATGGGTATTACGTCGAAGCAACATTATATGCTTAATTGAAAAAACTAACATAAACGAATAGGGAAAGTAACTATCAGGGGCAGAAATTACAATTTCTGCAGAAGGATCAGATGCAGAAGAAGCTCTTGCAAAATTATCCGAAGTAATTTTTTCAGAGGGTATTGATGTTGAATGTTAGAACTCAAAAGTATTGCGGTGTCAATTTAGGAAAGATGTAAACTAGAGTTTTTTCTATACTTTACTTGCATTGTTACATACTTTAGGTTTATATTTTTGATGGAGCAATTATATAAGTAAAAGAATAGGATTACTTTATTAATAGGAGAGACGTTCATGTTACATCAATTTTCAAGAAATGAGCTTGCAATTGGACAAGAAGGTTTAGATAAACTAAAAAATACGACCGTTGCCATTCTAGGCGTTGGTGGTGTTGGTTCATTTGCTGCTGAAGCATGCGCAAGAAGTGGTGTTGGTCGAATTATTTTAGTAGATAAGGATGATGTTGATATTACGAATATTAACCGTCAATTAGTTGCTTATATATCTACAATCGGTAAATCAAAATCAGCAGTTATGAAAGAAAGAATTGCGGATATTAATCCGGAATGTGAAGTAATCGATTTACATATGTTCTATACAGAAGAAACATATGAAAAATTCTTTAGCTATCAACCTGATTATGTCATTGATGCTTCAGATACTGTGAAATACAAAATTCATATTATTAAAGAATGTCTAAAAAGAAAGATTAAAATTATCTCTAGTATGGGTGCTGCCAACAAAATGGACCCAACTCGTTTTAAAATCGCAGATATATCAAAAACGCATACAGACCCACTTGCTAAAGTCATTCGTTTAAAATTACGTAAGGATGGCATTAAAAAAGGTGTTCCTGTTATTTTCTCTGATGAAAGTCCAATTGTTATTCGACCAGATGTTGCCGAAACAGTTGGTAAACCGGATGCTGAAATTAGAAAAGCTAAAATGCCACCATCATCAAATGCTTTTGCCCCTTCTACAGCAGGTTTAATAGCTGCAAGCTGGGTAGTACGTGATATTTTGAAAGATATTAAAATTAATCGAGTACAAGGCTAATATATTTACCAAAACCGTATTTACACATTAATCTGTGAATACGGTTTTTATTATGTAATAGGAATATTAGTTAAATATGGTAATATGAAATTTTATTTTTTACCATTATTAGTTAAATTGATATATAATTTTAACTGTAGCATCAAGTTCTTTTGTTGTGATTTTTCTATTTGTTCTTACAAAAGAGACAAACATTTTATTTATGATAACCATATCTATTTAATTTCAATTAAGGTGAATACATTTCGTGGTTAGAAACGTATAAGTATTATGTTCAGAATTTTTAAAAAAGGAGAAGGTTTATGGCACTAGTAATCGAGCAAGTTACAAAAAGGTATCATGATTTTAAAGCAGTGAACCAGCTATCTTTTACTATTGAAAAAGGAGAAATCTTTGGATTAATAGGACAGAATGGAGCTGGAAAAACTACAACATTTCGTATGATTTTAGATTTACAGGATACGACTGAGGGGAATATATCTTGGAATGGTCAACCGATGAATAGAGTCAATCGAGATGTACTTGGCTATTTGCCAGAAGAACGTGGTATTTTCCCTACTATGACAGTAGAAGAACAACTTTATTTTTTTGGTGTATTACGAGGGTGGACTAGGACGGATTTGAAACAAGAAGTAGATTACTGGATTACTCGATTTGAATTGGATGATAAACGAAAAGCAAAGGCTGAAACACTGTCAAAAGGAAATCAGCAAAAAGTACAGCTAATCGCAAGTTTTATCCACCAACCAGAGTTTCTAATATTAGATGAGCCTTTTAGTGGTCTTGATCCTGTTAATCGGCAATTATTAATGGATGCAATTTTATATCTAAAAGAAAAAGGTACAACGATTCTTTTCTCAAGTCATCAAATGGATAATGTGGAAGAGCTTTGTGATCATCTTTGTATATTAAAAAAAGGTGAGTCTTTATTTACTGGTAGTTTAGTAGATTTAAAGGAGCAATACGGCAAGATTAAACTAAGTATCCGTACAGATCTGGATAAATCACAACTATTTGCCCTTCCTGGTGTTGGGAATGTTAAAGAAACAAAAGATGGTTTCACCTTATTATTGGAAGATGAATCGTACGGAGAACAATTATTTGATACTCTTGGAAAAGGAAAATATATGGAGAAGTTTAGTATGGATTATTTATCGCTGGATGAAATCTTCAAAGACTTGGTAGGTGGAGAGCATGTCTAAATTTTGGATATTAGTAACTCAGCTTTATAAGCAAAAGATTAAAGCAAAATCATTTATTTTTGGGACATTATTATATGTTGCAATTATCAGTGGGATTATATTTTGGTCTGATATTAAAGCTGCTCTTTTTTCCGAAGAACCACTTAAGATTGCTATGATTAACAATACAAAACAGGATTTTAAAGAAGTATTTCAATCAGATAACGATTTGAAATTTTCTTTTTCTAATGATGATTCAGCAAAAATTGAAAAACAGGTCAAAGATGAGAAATTAGATGCGGCAGTCTTTCTAAATGAAAAAGACGGTAAGTTAAACGCTGAAATTGCCACATATACACCACTTGAATTCAATGATCAAACGAAATTATCTTCGATGATTCAGTATGCTGGAAAAATCTATTCGGTACAACAACTCAATTTATCGGCTGAACAAGCAGCTCAAATTATTGAATCTGAAACACCGATTAATATGAAAAATTTAAATACTGAAAAAGAAAGTGGAAAGAGCGAGGATGAAAAAGCGGCAGGCATTGGAGCTTCTATTTTAGTAGGTTCAATAGTCTACTCAATCGTTATTTCGTTTTTATCTATTATTACGACAGATGTTGCTTCCGAAAAAGGTTCACGGGTATTAGAAGTATTACTTGCAAGTGTTAAACCTTCAACCCACTTTTTGGCAAAGATTACGGGTACTTATTTATTAGCATTTACGCAAGTCATATTGATATTTGGTGTACAAATTATTCTATTGTTAATAGTAAACGGAGGAGAAAAGTGGGGGAAAGTTGCGGATATTGTTGATCATTTATCGATAAGTTATGTTCTATACACTCTTGCATACTTATTGTTATCTATTTTCCTTTTCTTAATTATGGGTGCCCTCTTTGGTTCACTTGTTTCTAAAGTAGAGGAAGCGGGCCAAACGATGATGCCAGCTATGTTCGTTGGTATGGCGGGTTTTTACGTATTGTTATCAGGTTTATCCAATCCAGATACATTGCTTGTAAAAGTCTTTTCTTTTATCCCATTTACGACAGTGATGGTTATGCCGCTTCGAATAGGTGCGACGGACTTGTCACCTGCAGAACCACTTATTGCATTAATTGTTTTAATCGTTACAGTTATCGTACTGTTCTATATTAGTTTTTCATTCTATAAACGAAGCGTACTGACTTATAGTTCTGGTGGGGTTATTCAAAAAATTAAAACTGTGTTGAAAGTTACTACGTAATATCTTAAATCCAAACTTTTAAAATGGAAAAATCAGGGTGCATTGAATTTAACTCTTGATGGCCTTGTTTTTTTCTATGATAATCTGTTGATTTCCGTTACTGGCGGACGCTTTCCGCGGGCGAGCGGTGAGTCTCCTCACTTCGTTCCGGGGTCTCACCTGTCTCGCTTTCCCGCAGGAGTCACCGCCATCCACTCCAATCAACATACAAATTTATAAATATAAATAAATCTGTCAAGAAAGAACAGATTTCTAACAATCAAAAGTACCACATTTCATTCAAAAAATATGTAGGATAGAGACAAATGAAATTTCAACTGCGAAAGTTGAATTATGATAAGTAAAAAGTATTGTAAAAAAACATATCTGCAAAGGTGATTAATATTGAATCTACTTACAAACACAATTTTATTAGATGAAGATGAACTAAGAATGGTTTTAAAGGATATTCAAAATGGACAAAACGACTGGGATGAAAAGAATAAGTCGCTTATAGTTCAATCAATGATTAACCATATCGGTTCAATTGATAGTGAGTTAAGGGACAACTTGATATATGGCTCATTTTGTCAATTAATAATAGAGAAAAATATTCTCGAACATAACATGTTAAAAAAACTCTTAGACTTGAGTATAAATGAATTGTTATTTAAAGGAATTGAGGAAAATGGAACGGATACAGTTTTCATAAGATCTTTTACTTCACTTTTAGTGGCACTTATTCTTTATAGAGATAACGAAGATAATTTTCTTTCCAAAAGTACAGTTTATAAAATTAAGGACAGGTTAATCGATTATATAAATTTAGAGAATGATTTAAGGGGCTATGTTTCAGTAAAAGGATGGGCACACAGTATAGCTCATGTAGCTGATGCTTTTGAAGAACTTATAAAGAATCCAAAAATAAATCAGGAATCCTTTATAGAAATACTTAAAATGCTATGGAATAAGATTTTCGTTTCTACAAGTGTTTATATACATGATGAAGACGAAAGAATTTTGATTCCCATATTAGAAATGTTAAATAGAGGATTGGAGCAAAAAGAGATCGAAACATTAGTGCAAAATATACCGATACAACTAAAAAATCAAAAAGAACAGATAGAGGAAGAACAGTATTGGTTTTTATATTCAAACTGTAAGACATTCTTAAAAAGTTTTTATATTAAAGTTGAATCCAATCGTGACTTAATTCCTCTTCGAAATAGTCTTAAAAAGTGTTTGTCGGTAATATCCTTATATAACTAATGGATTCAAGATGATTATTGTTCTACTTATTTGGATAAAATAAACTATAAAAAGACTATAGACAAACTCTAAATTTGTTAGGGTCGTCCATAGTCTTAGATTACTAATAAATAGGCTATTTTTTTCTATTCTTTTTTAAACTATTCAAATGATCATAGATTCCTGCCATGCGTTTTTCTTGTCCTGCAATGACTGGTTTGTAGAATTCCGTGCCTTCTAGTTCATCGGGTAAATATTGCTGATCTACCCAGCCACCAAATGTACCAATAGGTGTATTATGCGGATATTGATATCCTTCTACGCCGAGTACTTTTGCACCTGCATAGTGAGCATCTCGTAAATGCATCGGGATGTCTCCTGTTTTACCAGCGTGAATAGCTGCTGTTGCTGCATCAATAGCAGCAATAGCTGAATTGGATTTTTCTGCTAGACACATTTCAATAACAGCATGTGCAAGCGGAATACGTGCTTCCGGCATTCCAAGACGTTCAGCAGCCTGTACTGCTGCAAGAACATGTGAACCTACTTCAGGAGCAGCTAAACCTATATCTTCATAACTGATTACAAGCAATCGTCGACTGACCGCAACCAAATCACCATTTTCCAAACAGTTCGCTAAATAGTAGATTGCTGCGTTTACATCACTTCCACGAATAGATTTTTGTAATGCTGAAATAAGATTATAGAAGTGACTTCCTTTTTTATCCCCATAAACTCCGATGCGTTCTGCTAGATTTTTGACGATTGAATCTTGTACAATCGTCTCATCGTTTTCTTCATCTGAAGAATAGTAGACAGACTCCAAAAGAGTTAGTGCTTTTCGGGCATCTCCATGTGCAGCTTGTACGATGAGTGTACGTTGATCATCTGTCATGCGGATTTTATAACGACCTAGTCCGCGTTCTTTATCTTCTAAAGCTCGAAGTATCAATGTATCAATATCATCATCTGTCAATCTCTTAAGTTGCTTAATCTCTCCACAGCGGGATCGAATGGCAGGATTGACATCGTGAAATGGATTTTCGGTTGTTGCCCCTATTAATACAATTGAACCGTTTTCAACATGTGGAAGTAGAGTATCTTGTTGCAATTTATTGAAACGATGAATTTCATCTAAAAATAAGATGACTTGTCCTGATAATTTTGCTTCGCCTACAACATCCTCCACATCTTTTTTTCCTGCACGTGTAGCATTCAAGGCGAAAAATGGTAATTTAGAAGAACCAGCTATTGCAAAGGCAATCGATGTTTTTCCAATACCAGGTTCACCGTAAAGTAACATAGAAGGTATATGCCCATTTTTTATCATTTTATATAATGTAGTATTTTGTCCAATAATTTCTTGATGACCAACAACTTCATCAAGGTTACGTGGTCGCATACGAAAAGCAAGTGGTTCGTTCGGCATGCAGACACCTCCTTCATTTATTTGTATCCAGTAAGTTGTTGTAAATTTAATGTATCTTTACTAAGAAAAATTTATGTTATAAGTGATAAAGTAGTAGATAAAATTACTTGTTTTGATAATTAGACAAGTTTCGATAACTCGTAACAATAATCATAAATCATTCCCGAGTAGAATGAAAGGAAATATGCTATACTTTAATCTAGACAAATAGCTAATTTTAGAGGTGTATATATGAAAATATCAACAAAAGGTCGTTATGGCCTAACTATTATGATTGAGTTGGCTAAAGAATATGGTCAAGGACCAATCCCACTTAGACAAATTGCATCTGAGAACAACTTATCAGAAGCTTATTTAGAACAACTTGTTTCTCCTTTAAGAAACTCAGGCCTTGTAAAAAGTGTTCGTGGTGCATACGGTGGTTATATGCTGTCAAAAGCACCCCATTTAATCTCTTCAGCAGATGTGATTAAAGTTTTAGAAGGTCCAATTCAACCTGTTGAAGGTATTGAAGAAGAAGCTCCACCACAACGAGAGCTTTGGTTACGTGTTCGAGATGCTGTAAAAGACGTACTTGAAACAACAACACTTGATGATTTAGCAACTTATACAGAAGAACATAATGACGATGGCTATATGTTTTATATTTAAAAGGAGTTTTTTATCATGAAAGAAATTTATCTTGACCATGCTGCAACTTCTCCTATGCATCCAGCTGTAATTGAGAAGATGGCAGAAACTATGGGAGTAGTTTTTGGCAATCCCTCTAGTATTCATGGCATTGGTCGATATGCTCGCAAATATTTGGACGAAGCAAGAACAGTAATTGCAAAATCTATTGGTGCAAAAGACCGCGAAATCATCTTTACCAGTGGTGGTAGTGAAGCTGATAATTTAGCGATTACTGGTACAGCACATGCAAGACGTGCAGAAGGTCGCCATATTATTACAACACAAATCGAGCATCATGCAGTACTTCATACTTGCCAACAACTAGAAAGAGAAGGCTTTGAAGTGACATATCTTCCAGTCAACGAAAAAGGAATGATCTCACTTGATGATCTAAAAAAAGCTCTTCGAGACGATACCATTTTGGTAACAGTTATGTTTGGTAACAACGAAGTCGGTACATTACAACCGATTAAAGAAATCGGTGCCTTATTAAAGGATCATCAAGCGAGTTTCCATACGGATGCAGTTCAAGCATTTGGTATTCAAAAGATTGATGTCAATGAATTACAAGTAGATTTACTATCTGTTTCTTCTCATAAATTGAACGGCCCGAAAGGCTTAGGCTTTTTATATCAACGTGATAACGCAAAAATTCAACCAATTATTTTCGGGGGAGAACAGGAGCGCAAACGTCGTGCAGGAACTGAAAATGTACCGGCAGTTGTTGGTTTAGCAGAAGCTACAAAAATTGCACAAGATAGTTTTGAAGAAAAACAACAATTATTTAAACAATTCCGCAAAACATTTTTAGATAAATTAGATCAAGCAGGTATCACTTATCATGTAAATGGTGATGAAGTTGACTATTTACCTCATGTTTTAAATATTAGCTTTAAAGGAATGGATGTAGAATCTTTTTTAGTTAATTTGGATATCGCAGGTATAGCAGCTTCAAGTGGTTCTGCATGTACAGCTGGTTCTATCGATCCTTCACATGTACTAGTTGCTATGTACGGAAAAGATGCCGATGAACTCCGCAACTCTATTCGCTTTAGCTTTGGCTATGGCTTAACACTGGAGGACATTGAAACAGCTGCAGTTAAAACAATCGAGATCGTAAAACGTCTAGTGAAATAATAGAAAAAGGTGAAACAATATGAACGTAACGAAAGACCCCTCACAAACCCGGGTTGTCGTCGGAATGTCTGGAGGAGTCGATTCTTCTGTGACGGCTTACTTATTAAAGAAACAAGGCTATGACGTCATCGGTATTTTTATGAAAAACTGGGATGATACAGACGAAAATGGTGTTTGTACAGCTACAGAAGATTATGAAGATGTCATTAAAGTTTGCAATCAAATCGGAATTCCTTATTATGCAGTAAACTTTGAAAAACAATATTGGGATAAAGTATTTACTTATTTCTTAGAGGAATATAAAGCAGGTCGTACACCAAATCCTGATGTTATGTGCAACAAAGAAATCAAATTTAAGGCATTCCTAGAACATGCTTTAAAACTTGGTGCTGATTATGTGGCAACAGGGCATTATGCACGAGTAGAAGTACGAGACGGTGAAACAAGAATGTTACGCGGCGTCGATCAAAACAAAGACCAAACGTATTTCTTAAACCAATTATCTCAAGAACAATTGTCGAAAGTTATGTTCCCAATTGGAGAATTAGAAAAACCTCGTGTCCGTGAAATCGCAGCTGAAGCAGGTTTAGCAACTGCCAAGAAAAAAGACTCAACAGGTATCTGTTTTATCGGAGAACGTAATTTCAAAGAGTTCTTAAGTCAATACTTACCTGCGCAACCAGGCAATATGGAAACATTTGATGGTCAAGTGATGGGCAAACACGATGGATTAATGTATTACACAATTGGACAACGTCATGGCCTTGGAATCGGCGGAGATGGTGATCCATGGTTTGTACTAGGAAAAGATTTAGAAAGAAATGTCTTATTAGTTGGTCAAAACTTCTATAACGATAAACTATTTTCTACTAGCTTAACTGCAGTGAAAACAAGTTTTACAACACATCGCGAAATGCCTAAAAAGTTCAAAGCTACAGCTAAATTCCGTTATCGTCAAAAGGACGTACCTGTAGAAGTAGAAATTTTGGGCGAAGATAAATGGCAAGTTACCTTTAGTGAACCAACGCGTGCTATCACACCAGGACAATCTGTTGTTTTATACGATGGAGATGAATGTCTAGGTGGCGCTACGATTGATGAAGTATTTAAAAATGGCGAAAAACTAACTTACGTTGGGTAATATAGAGGTGATAGAAATGGATTTTAATGAAGAAGGCGTAAAAGCTATTCAAGAAAAACGTTATGAAGATGCAGCTAAAGCATTTACTCAAGCAATAGACGAAAATCCTAATGATCCAGTGGGTTATATTAACTTCGGTAATCTACTAGCATCAATGGATGATATAGAACGAGCAGAACGTTTTTTCCAAAAAGCAATAACATTAGATGAAAATACGGCAACAGCATACTACGGTTTAGCGAATTTATATTATAATTCAGAAAGATATTTAGAAGCTGCAAAATTATATGAGAAATCAATTCGTCATGGAATTGAAGGTGCTGATGCCTATTATATGTTAGGTAAAAGTTTTGAACATGAAGGACAACATAAGCTTGGCCTGCCTTATATGCAACGAGCAGCTGAACTTGCACCGCAAGATTTACAAATAAGACTATCTTATGGCATTATGCTATGTACATTAGAATTATTTGAACAAGCAGAGAAAGAACTAAAGTTTGTCATCGATGAAGATTGGAATAATGCAGATGCTCACTATAATTTAGGAGTATTATATGCTGTTTCTACCGACCAAATTGATGATGCAATGTATCATTTAAAACAAGCTTATACATTACAACCTGAATTTGAACAAGCACGATATATTCATGACATGCTTGCGATGAAAAAGAACTAATTTGAAAGAAGGGGACAGAGTTGACTGGGAATTTAACATTATTTACAGACGAGCAGCTTTTTATCGTCGGTCGACCTGTCGTTACCATTTTTCATAATGCACAAAATTTGTTTTCAATTGTAAAGTTGAAAATTCAAGAAACAAATACGGACTATAAAGAAAAGGAAATAATCGTCACAGGTTATTTTCCTAAAGTTGTCGAGGATGCTATATACCGCTATACAGGTCAACTGAAGCAACATCCTAAATACGGCCTACAGTTTCAAGCTGCTACTTTTGAAAAAGAGATTCCAGCAACTGAAACTGGGGTCGTTCAATATTTAGCTAGTGATTTATTCCCTGGAATCGGTCGTCGTACTGCTGATATTATCGTCAAAAAACTAGGGGCAAATGCTATCAAAGTGATTATTGAAAACCCAGATGCATTAGATGAAATTCCTCGATTAACTGAAGAAAAAAAGCAAACACTACGTTCAGTTTTGGAACAAAATCTTGGACTCGATCGCATTATGATTCAACTCAATGAATGGGGATTTGGCGCACAAATTGCAGTGAAGATTTACCAAATGTACGAAGGTGAAACATTGCAAGTGTTGCAAAAAAATCCTTATCGATTAATTGAAGATATTGAAGGAATTGGTTTCCAACGTGCAGATGAACTTGGTGCAAGATTACATATAACAGGAAACCATCCAGATCGGATTAAAGCTGCGATTTTACATCTTTTGAATGTAGCTGCACTATCAGAAGGACATGTTTTTCTTGATGCTAGTGAAATAATACCTGAAGCTAAACGACTTCTAGAAACAAGCCAACGATGTGCGATAGAATACGATGATATCTCAAAATGTATTATCGAATTAGGTGAAGATGGTAAAGTATGTGGCGAAGAAACAAGAATCTATATGCCCTCACTCTATTATTCGGAAATTGGTATTGCATCGAAAATAACTGAACTAGTCAAAAAAAACAAAGAACATTCTGCTTTTCCAGCATCAGAAATTCGTAAGCGAATAGGGGATGCTGAGGAAAGGTTTGGTGTTAGTTACGCAGAAACGCAAATCGAAGCAATTGAAACCGCCATTAATTCCGCTGTAATGATCTTAACAGGTGGTCCAGGTACTGGGAAAACAACTGTTGTCAAAGGAATTGTAGATGTCTATGCAGAATTGCATGGGTTGTCATTGAATCCAAAGGAGTATGCCGAAAAAGATGAAGATTTTCCAATTGTTTTAGTTGCTCCAACAGGTCGTGCAGCAAAACGACTTAGCGAATCTACTGAACTCCCTGCGATGACTATTCACCGATTATTAGGATTTACAGGTCAAGAAAAAGATGAAGATTCAGATCGCGAAGTCGCGGGTAGACTTATAATCGTGGATGAAATGTCGATGGTAGATACTTGGTTAGCTCACCAATTATTAAAAGCATTGAACGATGATTGCCAAGTGATTTTTGTTGGGGACCAAGACCAACTACCACCAGTTGGGCCAGGGCAAGTACTAAAAGACTTACTTGCCTCGAAGTCAATTCCAACTGTTGAACTTACCGATGTTTATCGTCAATCAGAAGGTTCTTCAATTATTGAACTGGCACATCAGATGAAACAAGGCGAAATTCCTCAAGACTTAACAGTTAAAACAAGTGATCGATCATTTATCCGAGTTGGTCAAGAGCAAATTGCAGATGTAGTTGGTCAAGTAGTGAAAAGTGCCATAAAAAAAGGATTTTCTATTCATGACATACAAGTATTAGCACCGATGTATCGGGGAACTGCTGGTATTGATGCTTTGAACAAATTGTTGCAAGAACTTTTGAATCCTAAGAAAAGCGAAAAAACAAAAGAAATTGCTTTTGGAGATACGATTTATCGAATTGGTGATAAGGTATTGCAACTCGTCAACCAACCAAATAATAATGTATTCAATGGAGATATGGGGGAAGTAATTTCCATTATAAAAGCGAAAGAAACGGTTGAAAAAACAGACTTATTAATAGTTTCTTTCGATGGTATTGAAGTAACATATCAAAAAGGTGATTTAAATCAACTAACACTAGCGTATTGTTGCTCGATTCATAAATCCCAAGGTAGCGAATTTCCAATGGTAATTATGCCGATTGTTAGAAGCTATTCTAAAATGCTTCGGAAGAATTTACTCTATACGGGTATTACAAGAGCTAAAAACTTTCTTATCCTTTGTGGAGAACCTGATACTTTTATCTATGGTTTCCAAAGAACTGATGATTCAAAAAGGCATACTAGTCTGGCAGATCGGTTAATGAGTGATACACCTGTTGAAAAAACAGTGAAAAGTCCTATAGAAAATGTTGACTCATCATCAGAAACGATAAATGTAGAAGAAGCCCCTATAGAATCAGATTTAGCAGAAACGAATGGAGAACCTGCTAAGCTGACTATGGAGAATGTATATAGCATCCATCCCATGATCGGCATGAATGGTATTAGTCCATATGACTTTATGAATAATGAGAATTGACATAATGACAGGCATTTTTTAAAATAAGAAAGAGAAAAAATGGATACAACTAGTCATATAACGCAAATGTACTATTTTTAAACCCTATATTTAGAAATCGTTGAAGGAAAAAAGTACTTATTGGAAAGTGTTCAGAAAGAGATTCCTTGGCTGCGAGAATCTTCAACTTCCAATTTGGAAAAGCTCGTCCTGAGTGCAGTTAAAAACTGTCGTTAACCGCGTTAAGGTAAAGTAAGAGATAATAGTGTAAATTATTATAATTAGGGTGGTACCGCGAATATAACCTTCGTCCCTTTTAAGAGGATGGGGTTTTTTTTATTGTATTAAAGGAGGAAATAATTTCTATGCAAACATCTGCAGAAATTCGTCGTAAATTCATTCAATTCTTCGAAGAAAAAAATCATAAACAAGAGCCAAGTATGCCACTTGTTCCAATTAATGACGCATCATTACTTTGGATTAACTCTGGTGTAGCAACATTAAAAAAATACTTTGATGGTTCCGTTATACCTGAAAATCCACGTATAACAAATGCTCAAAAAGCAATTCGTACAAACGATATCGAAAATGTTGGTAAAACAGCAAGACACCATACTTTCTTTGAAATGCTTGGTAACTTTTCTATCGGTGATTACTTTAAAAAAGAAGCTATTCATTTTGCTTGGGAATTTTTAACTGATCCAAAATGGATGGGATTCGATGGTGCTAAATTATCCATTACAATTCACCCTGAAGACCAAGAAGCATATAATATTTGGAAAGATGAAATCGGTGTGCCTGAAGAACGCCTAATCCGTTTAGAAGGTAACTTCTGGGATATTGGTGAAGGTCCAAGTGGTCCAAACTCAGAAATCTTCTATGATCGTGGCGAAGAATATGGCAATAACCCAAAAGACCCTGAATTATATCCAGGTGGGGAAAATGAACGTTATCTAGAAATCTGGAACCTTGTGTTCTCACAATTCAACCATAATCCAGATGGTACTTACACTCCACTACCAAAGCAAAATATTGATACAGGTATGGGACTTGAACGTATGGCTTCAGTTGTCCAAAATGTACCTACAAACTTTGATACAGATTTATTTATGCCAATCATTGAAAAAATTGAAGAATTTGCAAATCGCAAATATAAACGCCCTAACGAAATAGATTTCAATGAAATTTTCGGTAGTGAAGAAGATATAAACACACCATTCAAAGTAATCGCAGACCATATTCGTACTGTAGCATTTGCTATTGGTGATGGTGCTCTACCTTCAAATGAAGGCCGAGGCTATGTATTACGTCGTTTATTGCGTCGTGCTGTTCGTTATGCAAAACAAATTGGTATTGAAAAGCCATTTATGTTCGAATTAGTTTCAACTGTTGGTGCAATTATGGCTGATTTTTATCCACAAGTACAAGAAAAGGCAGAATTTATTTCACGTGTTATTAAAAACGAAGAAGTTCGTTTCCATGAAACACTACACGATGGTTTAGCTATTTTCAATGAAGTTGTAGAATCACAAAAAGCAAAAGGTGAAACAGTTATTCCAGGCGCTGATGCATTCCGTTTGTATGATACGTATGGTTTCCCAGTAGAACTTACTGAAGAATATGCTGAAGAAGTAGGTATGACAGTAGATGAAGCTGGTTTTGAAGCTGAAATGGAAGCACAACGTGAGCGTGCTCGTAATGCTCGTCAAGATGTTGACTCTATGCATGTACAATCAGAAGTGTTAGCAAACTTAAAACAAGAAAGTACTTTTGTTGGTTACGATACATTAGAAACAAATACAAGAGTTGCTGCAATGGTTGTTGGCGGACAAGAAGCAAAAACAGCATCTGAAGGTGACGAAGTATTAGTTATTTTAGCTGAAACACCATTTTATGCAGAAATGGGTGGACAAATCGCAGACCATGGTACAATTTCAAACGATTCATTCACTGCATCTGTCAAAGATGTACAAAAAGCACCAAATGGTCAACCGTTACACACTGTACTTATTGAATCTGGTGAAATGCATGTAGAAGATGAAGTGTTCGCAAAAGTCGATCGCGCTGAACGAAACTTAATTGTGAAAAACCATACTGCAACTCACCTTTTACAACGCGCATTAAAAGATACTCTTGGCGAACATGTAAACCAAGCAGGTTCATATGTAGGGCCAGATCGTTTACGTTTCGACTTCTCTCACTTTGGTGCTGTGACAAAAGAAGAATTAGAAAAAATCGAACAAATTGTCAATGAAAAAGTTTGGGAAGGCATTCAAGTCGTTATCGAAGAAATGCCGATTGCAGACGCAAAAGCAATGGGAGCAATGGCATTGTTCGGAGAAAAATATGGTGATGTTGTTCGAGTTGTTCAAGTATCTGACTACTCAATTGAATTATGTGGTGGTATTCATGTAAAAAATACTTCTGAAATTGGCTTCTTCAAAATTATTTCCGAAGGTGGTATCGGGGCAGGTACTCGACGTATCGAGGCAGTTACAGGACAAGCAGCATATATTGCCGCAAAAGAAGAACAACATATTCTAGAACAAGCTGCGGGACTTCTAAAAGCAAATCCAAAAGATTTGGTTGCTCGTGTAGAAGGATTACAACATGAGTTAAAAGAACAACAACGTGAAAATGCATCACTTTCAGCTAAAATTGCTGGAGCTCAAGCATCTAATATTCTTTCTGCAGCTCAACAAATTGGTAATGTTACAGTTCTTTCTACAAAAGTAGATGCAAAAGATAATAATCAATTACGCCAATTAATGGATGATTTAAAAGGTAAAATGGATAACAGCATAATTGTTCTTGGAGCAACAGCTGGTGAAAAAGTTATGTTATGTGCAGGTGTAACAAAAGATATAGCAGGTGGAAATTATCACGCTGGTAATATCGTCAAACATGTAGCAGAACAATGCGGTGGTAAAGGCGGCGGTCGCCCTGACATGGCAATGGCTGGAGCAAAAGATGGCTCAAAATTGGCAGAAGCGTTGGATTCTGTGTATAATTATGTAAAATCTATTTAAAAGGCATTAAGAATCAGGTATACTAAAAATTATAAGATGTTTTAATTTCCAACAACTTTAAAGTGAGGTGCTGAGCATGAGTAAGTTTGATCAAACGATGAAATTTAATTTCCCAGAAGAATCTATGGAACAAGAAGTAAGAGAAACCATGCTTCATGTTCATGCAGCACTAGAAGAAAAAGGGTACAACCCGATTAACCAAATAGTTGGATACCTATTATCGGGAGATCCCGCTTATATTCCTCGTCATCAAGATGCTCGTAACAAAATTCGTAAGCTTGAACGTGACGAAATTTTAGAAGAACTAGTTAAGTTCTATATTAAGAAGAATAACGGAGCAAAATGATGAGAATAATGGGTTTAGATGTAGGCTCCAAAACTGTTGGAGTAGCAGTTAGCGACGCCCTTGGGTGGACAGCTCAAGGCGTTGAAACTGTTAAAATTGATGAGGAAAATGGTGAATTCGGTATCGAAAGAATCAGTGAACTCGTCCAACAATATGGAGTAACGGAATTCGTTGTTGGATTCCCGAAAAATATGAATAATACAATTGGTCCCAGAGGAGAAGCATCACAAGCTTATGCAAAGCTTTTAGAAGATACTTTTTCAATGCCTGTCACACTTTGGGACGAGCGTTTAACTACGATGGCAGCAGAACGATTGCTTATTGAAGCAGATGTTCGACGCAAAAATCGTAAAAAAGTCATTGATAAGATGGCTGCGGTCATGATCCTACAAGGATTTTTAGACCGAAAACAATTATGAGGTGAAAAAATGGAAGAAGAATTAGAACAACGTCATATCACAGTCGTTGATGAAGATGGTAATGAGCAACTTTGTGAAGTGCTTCATACATTTGACTCCGCAGAATTTGGAAAATCTTATGTCCTTTATTCTGTAATTGGTTCTGAAGATGAAGATGGTACTGTTGAAATTTTCGCATCATCTTTTATTCCTTCTGA
This sequence comes from uncultured Rummeliibacillus sp., assembly GCF_934216135.1. Classification (NCBI taxonomy): domain Bacteria; kingdom Bacillati; phylum Bacillota; class Bacilli; order Caryophanales; family Caryophanaceae; genus Rummeliibacillus; species uncultured Rummeliibacillus sp. The sequence goes on from NZ_CAKQBI010000004.1 coordinate 96,019, forward strand.
TGATGGTACAGATGGTGAATTATCACCAATCGAAACCGAAGAAGAATGGGATTATATTGAATCTGTTATTGAAGAATTAGATGAAGGAATTGAGCAAGAATAAGTAACTCAAATAATCAGAAGAGGTGACTGGAAATGACACAAGAACACGAACACAATCACGAACATATTATTGCAGTAGACGATGAAGGAAATGAACAAGTATACGCTGTACTATACACTTTCGATTCAGACGACTTCGGTAAATCATATGTACTGTATTATAAAGAAGGCGCAGAAGAAGGCGAAGAAGTAGAAATTTTTGCATCTGCAATCAACCCTGCTGAAGATGGTGAAGGTGGAGAACTTGTTCCTATCGAAACAGACGAAGAATGGGATATGGTTGAAGAAGTATTAAACACTCTTGATGCTGAATTTGGTGAAGAGTAACGAGTAAAATCGCCCAAGCGGAATGAGTACTTAGCATTCCGCTTTTTTTATTGAAAGTGAGTCCAATCATCAGGCTGGATAAGTTTACAATAAGCGAGATATACTCTTTTCAAAGGAGGACTTGCAATTGAGTACAAATTCATCAAAAAAAGATCAAATCAATATGTTAAAAGAAAGACAAGCAGAAAAAAAGCTTGTTCGAAAAATTGTATTAATCATTTCGACTATAATTGTAGCACTAGTACTTGTTGTAGGGATTAGTATGTATTTCTATATAAAAGGTGCATTGAAACCTGTAAACGAAAGTGCTAACAAATCAGTAAAAATAGAATTTCCAATTGGTTCTTCTTTAGATTCAATCTCGCAAACTTTAGAAGAAAAAGGAATTATCAAAAATGCTAAAGTATTTAAATACTATGCAAAATTCAAAAATGAATCAGCCTTTCAAGCTGGTACATATGAATTAACACAATCAATGACCATTGATGAAATTATTAAAAGTTTAAAAACAGGAAAAGTTTATCGCCAACCTGAATTTACGATAACCGTTCCTGAAGGATTGACTCTTGACCAAATAGCTGAACGAGTATCTAAAAGTACCGACTACTCTAAGAAGGAATTTATGGATTTAGTGACAAGTAAAGAATTTGTAAAGGATATGAGAAAAAAATATCCTAAAACGGTCACTAAGGCTGTATACAACAAGAATATTCGTTATGCACTAGAAGGATATTTATACCCATCAACATATCCATTCTTTGAAGAAAAACCTAAACTTGAAGAGATAGCTGAACAAATGGTTGCTCAAACAGATGAAGTTGTAGGATCATACGCAGTACAATTGAAAGAAAAACGCATGTCTGTTCATAAATTTTTGACTTTTGCCTCATTGCTCGAACGAGAAGCTACAGCTAAAGCAGATCGTGAAACAATTGCAAGCGTATTTTACAATCGTATTGATAAAAAAATGCCATTACAAACAGACCCAACTGTTCTCTATGCTTTAGGAAAACATAAATCTCGTGTATTGTACAAAGATTTAGAAGTCGATAATCCATACAACACATATAAGAACGCAGGATTACCACCAGGTCCAATTTCTAATGCAGGTAAAGAGTCGTTAGAAGCAGCTATTAATCCAGCTGAAACCGACTATCTATACTTTGTAGCAGATGAAAAAGGAAACAACCATTTCTCTAAAACATACAATGAGCATTTAAATAAAGTCGATCAACATATTAAATAACCAGATAGAAGAAAGGCGACTCTCGCTTTTCTTCTATTTTCATGATAAGATAAAGTGTATTTTTATAATAAGGTTTTGATTATGATAGTGTTTTTTACGAATCATATGATTTAACAGTATTCATAAACAACCAATCTAATAACAAAAGTAGCTCATTTAGCTACTGGATCAGAAATGAAGGAGTGAGTGTTGAATGGCTATTTCGGATGCATATACAAAATCCTTCATTCAACCACGTAATGCATTACTAATGGAAATGGAACAATTTGCAGAAGAAAACTATGTTCCTATTATGCAATTACCAGCAATTGAAATCTTACTTCAAATGCTTCGTATACAAAATCCCGCCACAATTCTAGAAATCGGAAGTGCTATTGGTTACTCAGCAATTCGTATGGCTGAAACCGTTAAGGATGCCAAAATTGTTACAATCGAACGTGATGAAACAAGGATTGAACAAGCGAAGCAATTCCTATCAAAGTCCGATGTGAAAGATCATATTGTATTACTTGAAGGAGACGCGTTAGAAGTGGATGTAGAAAGTACCTATCCATCTTTTGATGCTGTTTTTATTGATGCTGCAAAAGGGCAATATAAAAAGTTTTTTGAAAAGTATAGCCCACTTGTGAAAAAAGGCGGAATACTATACATCGATAATATGTATATGCATGGCCTTTCAGATTTAGATATGAAAGACGTGCCAAAGCGAAAAAGAACAATGATTCGAAATCTACACCAATTTGCTGAATGGATTATTGCCAATCCGGACTATCAATCCTCATTCTTCCCAGTTGGTGATGGGTTATTGATTTGTATAAAGAGGTGACCATTGATGAAAAAACCTGAATTACTCGTGACACCACAATCTATTGCCCACGTTAAAGCACTTATCCAAGCCGGAGCAGATGCTTTTTTAATAGGTGAACAACAATTTGGTTTGCGTTTAGCAGGAGAATTTACTATTGAACAAGTAGCAGAAGCTACAACTTTAATACATGATGCAGGGAAAAAAGTTTATGTTGCTATGAATGCCATTTTCCATAACGATCGTGTAGATGGGCTTGCGCCATATATGCGAAAATTAGCGAAAATAGGCGTTGATGGGATTGTCTTTGGCGATCCTGCTGTAATTATTGCAAAACGAGAAGCAGAAGTGGACATTCCATTACATTGGAGTCCTGAAACAATTGCCACTAACTGGTTCCAAGCAAATTACTGGGGAAAACGTGGCGCAACTCGTGCAGTACTAGCACGTGAATTGAGCATGGAAGAAATTATTGAGATTAAAGAAAATGCTGAAGTTGAAATTCAAGTACAAGTACATGGTATGACATGTATGTTCCAGTCAAAACGCCCACTACTAGGCCATTATTTCATGTATGAAGGAAAAGCTATGGAAGTTGAAAATCGTAAAAGTGCACGAAATATGTACTTATATGATAAAGAACGTAATAGTAGATATCCGATCTATGAAGATTTAAATGGAACACACATATATAGTCCAAATGATATGTGTATCATTGATGAACTAGATGAATTATTTGAAGCAGAGATTGACGCTTTTAAAATTGAAGGTGTCTTGCAATCTGAAGAATATGTTGTAACAGTAACAGAATGTTATCGTAAAGCAATCGATGCCTATGCAGAATCACCAGATACTTATTTTGATATTAAAGAAGAATTATTAGCGAAAATTGAAGAAATTCAACCTGAACTACGCCCACTTGATACCGGCTTCTTCTTTAAAGAAACTGTCTATTAGGAAGGAGGAGATCCTGTGACATTATTACAAAATGATCATATTAGTGAAATACGTGACGGTAAAAGAGTTATCGTCAAAAAACCAGAGTTATTAGCACCAGCTGGTAACTTAGAAAAATTGAAAATTGCTGTTCACTACGGCGCAGATGCAGTGTTTATAGGTGGACAAGAGTTTGGACTTCGTTCAAATGCAGGGAATTTCTCAATCGAGGAAATTCATGAAGGTGTAGAGTTTGCCAAAAAATATGGAGCAAGAATTTATGTAACTACAAATATTTTTGCTCATAATGACAATATGGATGGACTCGAAGATTATCTACGTGCACTTGAAAATGCTGGAGCAGCAGGAATTATTGTAGCTGACCCGTTAATCATTGAAACAAGTAAAAAAGTTGCACCAAAACTTGAAATTCACTTAAGTACACAACAATCTCTTTCAAACTGGAAAGCTGTTCAATATTGGAAAGAAGAAGGTTTACAACGTGTTGTTCTTGCCAGAGAAACAGGTGCAGAAGAGATTAAATTGATGAAAGAAAAGGTAGATATCGAAATCGAATCTTTCGTTCATGGCGCAATGTGTATCGCTTATTCAGGTCGATGCGTATTATCTAATCATATGACTGCACGTGATTCAAACCGTGGAGGTTGCTGTCAATCATGTCGTTGGGATTATGATTTGTATGCAGTAGAAGATGGTGAGTCAAAACCTTTATTTGATAAAGGTGATGAAGCATTTGCTATGAGCCCTAAAGACTTAAAACTTATCGAATCAATTCCGAAAATTATTGAATTAGGTATCGATTCGTTAAAAGTTGAAGGACGTATGAAATCTATCCATTATGTTGCAACAGTAGTCAGCGTTTATCGTAAAGTAATCGATGCTTATTGTGCAGACCCAGATCACTTCAAGATTAAACGTGAATGGCTTGAAGAATTAGATAAATGTGCAAACCGTGAAACTGCTTCTTCATACTTTGAAGGAGAACCAGGATACGAACAACAAATGTTTGGTGTACATGGTAAACAAACAAAATTCGACTTCGTAGGTATGGTTTTAGATTACGATGAAGAAACAAAAATGGTAACATTACAACAACGTAATTACTTCAAACCAGGAGATGAAGTAGAATTCTTTGGCCCTGAAATTGAAAACTTTACAGTTGTAATTAATGAAGTTTGGGATGAAGATGGAGAATCTTTAGATGCTGCACGACACCCATTACAAATCGTTCGCTTTAAATGTGAACATAAATTATATCCGCATAATATGATGCGCAAGGAGATGCGATAATGGGAAAAAAACGTCCAGTCCTAATTGGAATTGCTGGAGGTTCTGGTTCAGGTAAAACAAGTGTTACCCATGCCATCCATGATGTATTTAAAGAGCATTCAGTAGTTGTAATTGAACAAGATTATTATTATAAAGATCAAAGTCACTTAGAGTTTGAACAACGTCTGGAAACGAATTACGATCATCCAGATGCATTTGATACTGATTTATTAATTGAAGATATAAAACGTCTTTTAAATCGTGAAGCAATTGAGAAACCAGTATACGATTATGCACTTCATACTCGTTCAAAGGAAACGATTCATATTGATCCACAAGATGTCATTATTTTGGAAGGAATCCTTGTTTTAAGTGACCCAAGTCTACGGGATTTAATGGATATTAAATTATTTGTAGATACAGATGCAGATTTACGTATTATTCGCCGTATTTTAAGGGATATTAATGAACGAGGACGTTCAATGGATTCGGTTATTGAACAATATCTTTCAGTTGTTCGTCCAATGCATAACCAATTCATAGAACCAACAAAAAGATATGCAGATATCATTATTCCAGAAGGCGGACAAAATGAGGTAGCGATTGATTTAATGGTCACAAAAATTAAAACAATCCTTGAATCTGATAGTATTGTGTAATATCATGGTAAATGATGAACAAATATTCTTTTTAAAAACTATGTCGCATTCTTATTGAAATCGCGACATAGTATTTTTATTAAGTTAGGCTATGTTTATTTCATATGAATTTTATTGTGAGCATATCATGCATATAAACGATTCAATCGAGTGTCCACTAGTGGAAGGGCTTTACTTCTTTTGGTCTATATAAAGCGGATTCTTCACATATATAAATATCGATTAACAGAGCCATTAAGCTAAGATGTAAGTTAAGGAGTGAATGTAAATGTCAACTGAAAAACAATATCCAATGACTGCCGCTGGTAAGAAAAAATTGGAAGAAGAATTAGAATACTTAATCACTACAAAACGTAAAGAAGTAGTAGAACGTATTAAAATAGCTCGTGGTTTCGGTGACCTTTCTGAAAACTCAGAGTATGATGCAGCAAAAGACGAACAAGGTTTCGTAGAAGGACGTATTACACTTCTTCAAACTATGATTCGTAACGCAATGATTATTGAAGAAGGTACAAGTGCTTCTGACATTGTTACAATCGGCCGTACTGTAACATTCAAAGAGCTTCCAGATGAAGATCCAGAAACTTATACAATCGTTGGTTCAGCAGAAGCAGACCCATTTGAAGGACGTATTTCAAATGATTCACCAATTGCCAAAGGTCTATTAGGTAACAAGGTCGGCGATAAAGTTAAAATCGTCACTCCTGGTGGAGATATGGACGTTCAAATTATCGAAATCAAATAATTTATTTTTGATTTACTAAAAAGACTTTTATAGCGAGTATGAGAACGGATGAATCCTTCTCATACTCGCTTTTTCACTTAAAGCTATGGATTTCAGAATTCTTTCATTCAAAAAAGTTATTACATTATGCATCAGTTAGAATATTTCCTAACAATGGTTCATATAGATGTCATTAGTTGCGTTTTTGGTATTTGCTAGAAGATATATTCCATTCTATGCTATGATAATTATGATATAGGCAACCTTTGTTAGCTTCAACCTAGAACCAAATTTAAAGATGAACAGGGGGAGTACATATGGCTGAAATTGGACGTCGATATAAACCAAAAGAAAAAAAGCCTAAAAATACAGGTAAGAAAAAAATGGACAAAATTTTAAATGTTTTAATCGGAGTAGTAGTTGTCCTAATATTAATAGTTGCTGGTTTTATCGTGATTGGCGGATCAGATAGCAAAGATACTGCAAATGATAAAGTGGCAAAAACAGTTGAACAAGACAATGATAAGCAAGATGAAAAAATAGTAGAAAAAAATAATTCAAAAGAGCTAGAAAAAGAGAAAGCTAAACAAGCTGAGGAATCTCAAAAAAAGGATGAACAAGATCAAACTCAGACAGAAGATACGAATGATGTAAATTCTGCAGCAGAAAATACAAGTGAAGAAAATAATAGTAATCTAGCAACTGATGAAGAAAGCAATTCTACAGCAACTAATTCCAACTCTAGTAGTTATAACTATGAAGAAAGTGAAACAGCTACTACTGAAACATCTGGGGATGCTAATGTATTAAAAGTCGTTACTGACTCAAATTGGAAACCTACAAAAACTTCTCAAAAAGATAAGGGCAGTTCCCATGTATCTAGCTATACTAAAGGATCTGTCGATTGGAACGAAAAAATTACAACCATTGCAAATACAGCTGGTCTAGATGAAAAAGATATGATTGTATGGTATGTAAAAAATGGAGGCAGTCCAGATACATCTGTTGGGATTGTTTCATCAAAAGATAAGGAAAAAAGTTATCGCGTATCGTTGAAATGGGTTCCTGAAGAAGGTTGGAAACCAACAAAATTAGAAGTACTAAAAACGTATAAAGGTGCATATTAATATATAAGACGGTTATCCGGTTCTTGACGGATAACCGTTTTTTGCTTTAGATTAAAAAGAGAAGGTTGCTTGTCACGCCAAAGTATCAGTTATTGTGAAGGTATTTCAATAATTTTGAAGATAGATTATATGGATCATTTGAACTGAAAACTTGACTGATTCAAAGTTTTTACTAAAGCTTGATAGAAAAGCACCGTATAAGAGAGGAAGATTTATCAAATGAAAATTGCTGTAATTGGCGCAATGGAAGAAGAAGTAGAATTATTAAGAAGCACACTTCAAAATACATCAACTAAAACTATTGCTAATAGTGAATATACAGAAGGTACATACGCTGGAAAAGATGTAGTGTTATTAAAAAGTGGTATCGGTAAAGTAAATGCTGCGATGTCCACATCTATCTTGTTAAACGAATATAAACCAGATGTTGTGATTAACACTGGTTCTGCTGGTGGTTATGATGAAAATCTAGAAGTAGGTGCAATCGTTATTTCCGATGAAGTGCGTCACCATGATGTAGATGCAACTATTTTTGGATATGAAATGGGACAAGTCCCACAAATGCCAGCATCTTTTAAATCTGATGAGCAATTGATGAAACTTGCAGAAGAAGCAGTAGCAGAAATAGGAGAACATCAATTTGCAGTTGGTTTAATCACAACAGGTGATTCGTTTATGAATGATCCAGTTCGAGTTGAAAAAGTAAGAGGTTATTTCCCAACTATGAAAGCAGTTGAGATGGAAGCAGCAGCAGTTGCACAAGTTTGTTATCAATTTGGTACTCCATTTGTAGTGATTCGTGCTTTATCAGATATAGCAGGTAAACAATCAAATATAAGCTTTGATGAGTTTTTACCAGTTGCTGCAAAACATTCAACACAAATTGTATTAAAAGTTATTTCTAAGTTATAAGGTGTCACAATTCTGTCATCTATTTGACCTTATATGTTCAAAAACACCCCCTAGTAAGACATCTCGAGAGTGATAAGATATAGGTAAATAAGTTACTACATTCTAGGGATGTTTGGAGGGGTTAATATGACATTCATCATGATTGGCTCTATGGCTATAACTGCAATTTTAAGCCTAATTATGGTTTCAGAAGTTGCTTAGACTAATGTTCTAAATTACACGTTAAAAGGAGTTTCCCAGACAATTTGGGCAACTCCTTTTTTACGTCATATTTTTGGCAACCTCATCCTTCTTAGATTAGTAAGATGTAAGGAACCTTTCGGAACAATTAATGAGCTATAAATCAGGAGTTTTTACGCTTAAAGTGCTGATAAAGTTTGATCAATGCCCTTTTCTCAATTCTACTCACATAACTTCTTGAGATATTCATCTCCTGAGCAATTTCTTTTTGTGTTTTGGCCTCCTGTTGCCCAAGTCCATACCGTTGTTGAATAATAGATAATTCTCTTTCATCAAGTAAATCTAGGTGTTCATACAGTTTTTGTTCTTCTTCAAGGCGTTCAATTTGTTGTTCAGTAGAGGGTGCATCACTTTGAAGAAAATCAGCGATTTCAAGAGGGTTTCCATCTTTGTCGGAACCAATTGTTTCAAAAAGGGAAACATCCTTTTGTACCTTTTTTTGGCTTCTTAAATGCATAAGAATTTCATTTTCAATACATCGTGCAGCATATGTGGCTAATCGGGTTTTCTTCTGAGGTGTAAAACTGGCAACGGCTTTCATCAAACCAATTGTTCCTATTGAAATATAATCATCTAATTGTTCATGTTTTGGATGGAATTTTTTAACTACATGCGCGACTAAGCGCATGTTTCTTTCGATTAGTTCCATTTTGGCTGATTCATCACCATTTAAATAGCGTTCAAGACATTCTGCTTCTTCTTCCTTCGTAAAGGGCTGAGGAAATGATTGCCCTTTTAAATAGCCAAGTAATACGGGGAGATCAACCCAAAGCTGTAGGATGGCTGTTAAAAGGGTACTTATGATCGTCATCCTTTCGTAAGTGTTTAATACAACATATGACATGAACCTCTTTTTTACAACAAAAAAATGACCTACATTGGTAGATCATTAAAAAATAATTTTTATACTTTTTTTAAAGAAAATGTACTAATCATCAAAATAGATAAGATTGGGAACAAAAACATATAAAAAACAGTTGAAAATAGAGGTATAAAGAAAAATGATACCGTTAAAATAGCGCCTGCTGCTGTTATAGGTAAACCACAAAAGTAACCGTTCGATTCAGTAATATTAAACCTAGCGAGACGGAATGCTCCACAAGCGATGTATAATACAGCTACAATCATCCCGATTGTACCAAATTGCATCAGAGTCATTTCGTACATTAATATCGCAGGAGCTACTCCAAATGATATAATATCACTCATGGAATCCAGTTGTTTACCTAGTTCAGACTCTTGGTTAAATTTTCTAGCTACTTTACCATCATAACGATCTAAAAACGCAGCGATAAAAATAAATAAAACTGCGAAATTATATGATTCATGTATAGTCGCCATTATTGAGGCTCCACCAAATGAGATATTTCCGATTGTAATTAAATTAGCAATATGTGATTTCATTTTTTTAATTGTGGTATCCACTTTATGAATAAGAAACAATGGACAGCACTCCTTTATTTGTTCAGTATTATAATATTATACTGCTTTTTAAGTGTTACTGTAAAACTATTTCAGAAAGAGGTATTGAATTGTTAAGAGAAAAAATATACCAATCAATAGTCGAGTTAACGAATGGAAGATGGTCATCTTTTTTACTTAAGCGATTTACAACATCAAGAATTAGTAAAAGATTGATTTCATCCTACATAAATATATACGGAATAAAACTAGATGAGGTTTCAGAAAAAAAGGAAGAATTTCAAAATCTTCAAGAATTCTTTATTAGACATTTAAAAGAAGATGCAAGACTTATTGAAGTTGGTAAGCATGTTTATACAAGTCCTGTAGATGCAAAAATTGAATCATTTGGTGATATTCAAAAAAACACTATATTTTATGTCAAAGGAAAATCATATGATTTAAAGGACTTATTAGCTAAAGAAGAAATTGTTGACCAGTATGTAAATGGAAAATATATTGTCTTTTACCTTAGCCCGGCTGATTACCACCGGTTCCATAGCCCAATTGACGGAAAGGTAGTTAACCAATTCACACTTGGGAGAAAATCGTACCCTGTTAACAGTCTAGGATTAACATATGGAAATCAACCAATTTCAAAAAACTATCGTCAAATTACAGAACTGGTCACGAATAACGGATCGCGTTGTGCTTTTATTAAAGTTGGAGCGATGTTTGTCAATTCGATTCATATTACTAATACAAAAGAAGAATGGAATAAAGGGGAAGAAGTTGGTTTTTTTGGGTTTGGTTCAACGGTTGTAATGTTATTTAATGAAAACAGCATTCAATTTTTAGAGAATGTTGTACAAGGAACGCACATACAGGTGGGTCAAGCGTTCGCACATATGTTATAATTTTAGAAGTTAGTTGCAGTGCGAAAAAACTGAAGTACTTATAAGAATAGGAGAAAGAAATTTGTATAAATTGATCATGCCAAAGGAATTTGTCTTTTCAGTATTTGACATTACGCCTGAAAAGCTAAAGAAAACGGGCATAAGAGGGATTATTACAGACCTTGATAATACACTAATTGAATGGAATCGAGCAGATGCAACAGAGGAACTAATAGAGTGGTTCAAGAAAATGCATGATGCTGGAATTCAAATCGTCATATTATCAAACAATAAAGAACCTCGTGTCAAAAAATTTGCTGATCCATTGGGAATTCCTTATATATATAAAGCACGAAAACCACTTTCTAGTGGGTTTAAACGAGCACTTGAGCTATTAAAAATGAGACCAGAAGAAGTCTTAATGTTGGGCGACCAAATGCTTACAGATATGATGGGTGCAAACCGTAAAAAATTACATACCATCTTAGTAAAACCAGTAGCTCAATCGGATGGACTTGTAACTCGTTTTAATCGTTTTATCGAAAGACGTGTTTACAAATATTTAAGCAAAAAAGGTATTAAAACTTGGGAGGAAAAATAATGAACGAAATGCCACATTGTATCGGTTGTGGTACACAAATCCAAACAGAAGACAAAAATGCACCAGGATACGCACCTGCATCTACTTTAGAAAAAGAAGATGTGATTTGCCAACGCTGCTTCCGTTTGAAAAACTACAATGAGCTTCAACCAGTATCTTTAACAGATGATGATTTCTTACGTATTTTAAATGGCTTAGGAAAACATAAAGGGTTGATCGTGAAAATTGTAGATATATTCGATTTCAATGGAAGTTGGTTACCAGGCCTACATCGATTCGTAGGAAACAATCCTGTACTACTAATTGCAAATAAGGCAGATTTGCTTCCTAAATCCGTGAAAAAGAATAAGGTGATTAATTGGATTAAGAGAGAAGCTAAAGCACTTGGTTTAAAACCAATCGATGTTTTATTAGTTAGTGCACATAAAGGAAAAGGTATGCAAGAAGCCATGGATGCTATCGATGAATATCGAAATGGGCAAGATGTCTATGTTGTTGGATGTACGAATGTAGGGAAATCTACTTTCATTAACCGAATTATTAAACAAGCTACCGGTGCTGGCGATATTATTACTACTTCATACTTCCCAGGTACAACACTCGACATGATTGAAATCCCACTGGATGACGGTCATGCGATTTATGATACACCAGGAATTATCAATCACCATCAAATGGCACATTATATTGATCCAACAGAGTTGAAATATATAATGCCTAAAAAAGAGATTAAGCCGAAAATATTCCAGCTGAATGAAGAACAATCATTATTTGTTGGTGCTTTGGCACGTTTTGACTTTATAAAAGGAAAACGATCAGCGTTCACGGTGTATATTGCAAATGATTTAAATATTCATCGTACAAAATTAGAGAATGCAGATGAACTATATAAAAATCATAAAGGCGAATTACTTGCTCCGCCATCTGAAAAGTATATTGATCAACTACCAGAATTAGTACGTCATGAATTTTCGATTAAAGAAGCAAAAACTGATATTGTTTTCTCAGGCCTAGGCTGGATAACAATTCAAGATCCAAACGTAGTAGTTGCAGCATATGCCCCAGAAGGTGTAGAAGTTCAAGTTCGTCCTTCTTTAATCTAGGGGGAATTAATTTTGAGAAAATGGTATTCAGTAATTGGCGACCCGATTGAACATTCAATGTCGCCACTTATGCACAACGCTTGGATGGCAGAAGAAGGTAGAGATGCTAGTTATATTCCATTACATGTGAAGCCAGAGAATTTAGAACAAGCTGTTGCATCTTTAAAACTACTGGGGTGCAGTGGGTGGAATATTACAATTCCTCATAAAGAGAAAATTATTCCGTTTTTAGATGATCTCGATGAAATGGCACGAAAAATGGGAGCAGTGAATACTGTAGTTAGACAATCAGATGGTACGTATAAAGGCTATAATACCGATGGTTTAGGTTTTGTCCGTTCTTTAGAAGATGAGATAGGAGATAATCATCGTAATCAGCAGGTATTAATCATTGGAGCAGGTGGAGCAGCGCGTGGTATTGCATTTGCTTTGGTTGCTACAGGATATACGCATATTACGATTGCTAATCGTACTGTTTCCAAAGCGGAAGCTATTTGTGATGAGTTAGATGTTGATGCGAATGCTCTATCATTGGAAACGGCATCTGAACAACTGAACAAGTTTGAAATTCTTATTCAAACAACATCAGCTGGATTAAATCATAGTGAATTTGCATTACCTATTTCAATGGACCGATTATCAAGCACTGCAATTGTTGCAGATATTGTGTATAATCCTTTAATGACACCATTTTTAATTGAAGCAAAGAAAAAAGGAGCGACTGTCGTAACTGGACTCGGTATGTTCATCCATCAGGGTGCGCTTGCTTATAGTTATTGGACAGATTCGTATCCTGAAGCAAAAGTCGTACGTAGTCTTTTGCTTGAGCAATTAGGAGGAAAATAATCACATGTTAACAGGTAAACAAAAACGTTTTTTACGTGCGGAAGCACATCATTTACAACCCATTTTTCAAGTTGGGAAAGGTGGAGTAAATGAAGCAATGCTTGTTCAGATTAAACAAGCATTAGAAGTACGCGAATTATTAAAAGTCCGTATTTTAGATAATTGTGAAGTCGACAAACATGAAGTAGCTGAGCAATTAGCTGAAGGAACAAATGCAGAACTTGTTCAACTAATTGGTTTAACAGTTGTTTTATATAAACAAGCATCAAAACGCGAACATCGTAAAATCGAATTACCAAAAGTAAAATAAGGATTTGATGAGATGAAAAAAGTTGGTCTTCTAGGTGGCACTTTTAATCCTCCTCACATGGCACATTTATTGATGGCCAATGAGGCTTATGATGTTCTTGGATTGGATGAAGTCCGTTTTATGCCAAATGCTGTACCACCCCATAAAGTAAAACCGGAAGATGCCACTACAGAAGACAGGTTGCATATGACGGAACTTGCTATTCAATCGATTCCATACTTTAACATAGAACTGTATGAAATTGAACGTGGAGGAGTATCTTATTCATATGATACTTTGAAAGGTTTGACAGAACGTGAGCCTGATACAGAATTCTATTTTATCATTGGTGGCGATATGATAGATATGCTGGATGAATGGTACCATATAAAAGAACTGACAAAGTTAGTTCATTTTGTTGGTGTTCATCGACCAGGTACTTCTGGTGTTACAAATTTGCCGGTACAGCTAATAGAAGCACCACTTATGGATTTATCTTCAACGATGATTCGCAATCGATTACAAGAAGGACGAACTGTGACATTTTTAGTGCCGACAGCCGTTGAACAGTATATACGAGAGGAAGGTCTATATGGAACGCGATGAACTATTAGTAGCGATGAAAGACCGTATGCCGGAAAAACGTTATATCCATACAATAGGTGTGACGGATACAGCCATAAAACTTGCAAAACGTTTTGGAGAAGATCCTAAAAAAGCTGAGTTAGCAGCTATTTTACATGATTCATGTAAATATGCTGACCGTGATTGGATGAGACAAACCATTATTGATCAAAAGATGGATCCGACATTACTTCAATATCATCATGAATTGTGGCATGGTCCAGTAGGTGCGTATGTTGCAAAAACAGAATTTAATGTTACAGATGATGATGTATTAAATGCGATTCGTTTCCATACTACGGGACGAGTGGCACAAAGCAATTTAGAAAAGATTGTCTATATAGCAGATATGATTGAACCAAATCGTAAATTTCCAGGTGTAGATGAATTAAGAAAAGCATCTGAAGATTTGGCATTACACGATTTGATGATAAAATGCTTAGCGCATTCAATATCATTTTTAATTAGCAAACATCAACCTGTATTCCCTGATTCATTTGAATGCTATAACGATTTGTTATTGCAAAAGAAAGGATAAGTGAAAGAATGACAAAAAGTACATTATTAGATATTGCCTTTAAAGCAGCAGATGACAAACGCGCAGAAGATATTGTCATACTAAATATGCAAGGGATTTCTTTACTAGCAGATTATTTTTTAATTTGCCACGGTAATTCTGATCGTCAAACGCAAGCTATTGCACGTGAAATTGCAGATGCAGCACACAAAGCTGGATACCAAGTAAAACGCATGGAAGGCTTTGATTCAGCTAGATGGATACTTGTAGACCTAGGTGATGTAGTATGTCACGTTTTCCATAAGGATGAACGACAATACTACAATTTAGAACGTCTATGGGGAGATGCACCCGAAAAATTTGTAGCAGTTGAGCCAGAATGAGTAGCTACGGTCGATTTGCAGAAGTTTATGATGCATTAATGACAGATGTTCCGTACGACGACTATGTCCGTTGGGTTGAAAAATATGCACCTTCAGCACAACATAAAAAGTTATTAGATATAGGATGTGGTACAGGGACACTGACTGCAAAATTTGCTTCAAATGGTTATGAAGTAAGTGGATTGGATTTATCTGAAGAGATGCTGATGATAGCATCTCAGCGACTCATAGCGCAAAGTTATAATGTTCCTTTATATTGTATGTCAATGGATGAGCTCGAAGGTTTTGAAGAATTGGATATTGTAACAATTGCAATAGATTCTTTAAATTATGTACAAGAGCGCGAGGCTGTTCAAGAAACTTTTTCGCGTATTTATCAATCCCTAAAACAGGGAGGACAATTATTCTTTGATGTACATTCATTGTTTAAAATGGACGAGATCTTCATGGATTCTCCATTTACATATGACGATGGTGAAATTACGTATTTATGGGTAACAGAACCAGGAGAAGCACCGCATTCCGTTCATCATGATATGGTTTTCTATGTGCAACAGCAAAACGGTTTATACGAACGGTTTGAAGAATACCATTATCAACGAACTTTCCCGATAGAAATATATATCGAAATGTTACGTCATGCGGGCTTTCATGAAATTTTTGTTACAGCAGACTTTACTGATACGTCACCTACTGAAGAATCAGAAAGAATTTTCTTCCGTGCTATAAAATAGACTTTTCAAATATTGTAAAATCATTTATATTGGAATTAGTTCCATATCAATTGCCTTCTGAGAAGAAAGGATGTGTGAGCTAATTCCTTCTTTTTTGAAGAAAAATGCTAAAAAGTACGGCACCCCCATTGCTGTATTATTAGTATGTTTAGTCATATTTTATATCTCCAAACAATCGTCCACACCCCCACAGGACGAGCTATTCTCAACTATTCAGGATGATCAACAAGCAAGTACAGAAAAAACAGAACCAAAGGAGAAAAAGAATCAACAAGACGCCCAAAAACAAGGTATTGTAGCCACTACTTCAATCATGGTAGATGTTAAGGGAGCGGTCAAAAATCCTGGTGTTTATCAGTTAGATGCAGATAGTCGTGTCATTGACGCCATTTTACTTGCTGGCGGTTATGCGAAGAATGCACAGTCGCGTCAGATTAACCATGCGCAAAAATTACAAGATGAAATGGTCATTTATGTACCTCAAAAAGGTGAAGATACAGAAGAGGTTCTGGCTATTGCATCACAGCAAACGTCTACATCTGCACCGTCAACACAAGGAAGCACAGCACATGGAGAAAATTCGAATTTAGTGAATATTAATACAGCCGATGAAGCAGGATTAACAACATTAAATGGAGTTGGACCTGCTAAAGCTCAAGCTATTATTGCTTATCGCACAGAAAATGGCCCTTTCAAGACTATCGAAGAATTAAAAAATGTAACTGGAATTGGTGATAAGACTTTCGAATCGTTGAAAGATTATCTGACTGTAAACTGAAGCAAAATATTGACTGTTGAAAAAGCTAGTTTCTAAAACTAAACTAATAGTAGTACAACTAATCAGGAGGCATTCATATGGAGCGTATTACATGGAACCAATTTTTCATGGCACAAAGCCATTTATTAGCATTAAGAAGTACTTGCACAAGATTATCAGTCGGAGCTACGATTGTTCGAGATAAAAGAATTATTGCAGGTGGGTATAATGGTTCAATTTCTGGTGATGACCATTGTATTGATAAAGGTTGTTATGTAATAGACAATCATTGCGTTCGAACAGTACATGCGGAAGTAAATGCTTTGTTACAATGTGCGAAATACGGTACACCAACTGATGGTGCAGATTTATATGTCACACATTTTCCTTGTTTACCATGTACAAAATCTATTATTCAAGCAGGTATTAAAAGCTTATATTATGCAACAGATTATAAAAATAACCCATATGCATTAGAACTTTTGGAACAAGCAGGAGTAGAAGTCGTACATGTCCCATTTGACGAACGGAAAATTGACTTTTTAAGTAATGAAAAAATCGCACTATATGTTGATCTATTGTCGAAACTTCGTAATCATGGTGCAACAGCTGAAGAATTGGAGCCATATGAACAGAAGGTGGAAGAATTATTTGGTCTATCAACATTAGACATAAACTAATTTTTGTAGCACTTGTAATATTACTAGCCTCACTTGCGGCACATATAAACATTTGGTTATTAGGGTTGTTAATCCCTTTTAGTCTTTTTCTAAGGTGGAAAAAAGAAAACACTTGGATAATTGTAATCCTTGTTGGCATCTCTTTTTCTGCCTTTATTTATATCTCACAAACACTACAACATAGAGAAATGGATATTCCAAAAGAAACAACTTTAACTTGGACAGACACTTATACAATTAACGGAGCAAAACTTCGAGGATTTGCTTATTTAGAAAATGGAGCAAAAGTGTACGCGGTTCAAACCTTTCAATCTGAGCATGAAAAGCAGAACTACGAGCAAATTTCCTTAAGTGGTCACACTTTCCTGGTAAAAGGTAATTTAGTCCCTCCAACATTGCCCTCACATCAATTTGCTTTTTCAATGGAAAATTACATTTTAAGTCATGCTGCACAAGGAATATATGAAATCGAACAATCGACATATAAAGAAAAGAAAAACTCTCTTTCATCTTTACTAGCTGAGCAGAGATTTCGTGTAAAGAAGCACATTGAAGCTACATTTCCAAACAGTTTAATAGCAGAAGCGCAAGCACTTATTATTGGAGAACAAGAGAATGTAGACCAAGAGTTAAATAGAGCCTATCAAAAACTAGGAATCACACATCTATTTGCTATTTCAGGACTTCATGTAGCCCTTGTCTCTCTGTTAGTATTTGAACTGTTATTAAGGCTTCATATAAGAAGAGAACATGCAACAATTATAATTATCATTGCCTTACCTTTATACGCATGTATAGCAGGTGGTGCTCCCTCTGTTTGGCGCTCTGTTACGGTAGTAGAAATGATAATGATTAGCAAAATCTTTTCTAAGAAGTTATCGATTGATGATGCGTTATCTTTAAGTTTTATTGCTCTTGTATTGTATCAACCGAGTATAATATTTCAAATAGGTTTTCAATTATCCTATTTGGCAACGGTAGCACTCGTATTTTCTAACGTGATTTTACAATCAACTCAAAGTGCGCTTTTTCAATCTTTTTATATAACGAGCGTATGCCAATTACTTGTCTATCCACTTCTAATTTATCACTTTTTCGAATTAAGCCTATCATCATTTATAGCTAATATTGTATTTGTGCCGTTATTTTCATTCATAATATTGCCGGTAAACCTTGTTTTATTTGTTTTAACGCTACTATTTAAACCAGGTGCACAAGTGCTATTTTTAATCTATGAGCCACTTCGAGGATTTGTCACAAAGGTAATTATGTGGTGCCAGTCAATCCCATATCAAATGTGGGTTACCGGAAGACCAAGTGTGCTTTTGTGTAGTCTAGCGTTTTTAGGTGTTTTATGTGCTTTCGTTTATATAGAGAAAAGAAAATTTAAAATGGCTTTGATATGTATTTTAATACCTGCACTTGTTATTCATCTTGCTCCTAGAATGCATAAAGATATCCGTATCACGTTTTTAAGTGTTGGACAAGGAGATAGCATAGTAATTGAGTTACCGTATCGTAAAAAAGTTTACGTAGTTGATACGGGTGGATTATTACGTTTTGAGCAGGAAAAGTGGAAGCAATCGAAGACGGAATATGAAGTTGGAAGGCGAATTGTTGTTCCATACTTAAAAGGCCGAGGGATAAAAGCGGTAGATACAATGATTATTACGCATGCGGATGCGGATCATGCAGAGGGTGCAGAAGAAGTGATGGAAGAAATAAAAGTAAAAGAAATTCATGTAAGTCCCAACTCATGGGAGAAGTCAGTGATGGAAGATATTATCGCTCATATAAAAAAAGAAAAAATACCGCTAAAAGAGAAAATAGCAGATGAAAAGTGGAGAGTGGGAGATGCTTATTTCGAATATTTATCTCCAACGGACACACAGTACGAGGGAAATAATGATTCACTTGTATTATTAGTTAGCTTTGGTAAGTATAAAATATTATTAACAGGTGATCTCGAAGAAGATGGGGAGATGCAACTTGTTAAAAATAATGAGCAGAAAATTACTCATTTAAGTATATTGAAAGTAGGACATCATGGAAGTAAAACATCTAGTGCAGAAGCATTTTTAAAACATACTAAACCTTCACTATCGATATTTTCAACGGGGTTAAATAATCGGTACAAACATCCGAGTCAAGAAGTAGTTGAGCGATTTCAAAAACTTGGATTACCTACTTTAAACACTGCAGAAGTAGGTTCGATTGAACTGAAAATGACAAAAGAAAACTGTGAGATTACAACAACATCTCAATTAGTAGAAATGAAAAAAGCTTTGTCAAAGTGACAAAGCTTTTTTGTGTAGACGCTTATAGATTTACGTAATCGATAACAGTAGCGATAATGAACATAAGTGCGAAGAATACGAATGATACGCCGAAGCCTACACCTGAATCAATAGCGTCATTTCTTTTACTTTGTACATCTTTTTCAAATGGATTCATTAATATCCCTCCTAATTCTTATTAATTATACGGTAACGCATTCAAAAAAGCTATATTGAATGGCGAAATTACATAGTTCTATCGGCTTTGACACAATTTGGACATACTCACATATTCAACCGTTTTCATAAGAAGAAAGATTCTCTCACCTAAATTGAAGTGCTTTAGAAAAAATAATTAGAGAGTATATAAGCAGTAAAATGTCTATTGCTTAACTATATTTCAAGGAAGTTGAACTACAACTTGCTGAGTTTCCCTTTACTCAAAATGAATGTATACTAGAGTTAGTGTTGTGCTAGGAGGAAGACCATGTTCTCAAAATTATGGAATGATATACAAAAAGGAAAACTAGCACCTGTTTATCTTTTAGCAGGGCTTGAATCCTATTTTATAGACGAAACAATCCATCGTATTAAATCTAAGCTAGAAGAAAGTGGAGAAATTGAGACAATTACAATTGATCTGGATGAAAAGCCAGTAGACTTTGTGATTGATGAATCAGATACGATTCCTTTTTTCTCTAGCAAAAAATTGATTATTGCTAAGAATGCATCATTTTTAAAAGCAACAGACAAAACAAAAGAAAAAATTGATCATGATTTGAAGAGACTTGCAAAATGGCTAGAGTTTCCTTCAGATACATCCATCACTATTTTTATTGCACCGTATGAAAAGCTTGATGAACGTAAAAAAGTAACGAAGCAAATGAAAGAGCATGCGGTATACATGCTAGCAGAGACTCCAAAAGAGAATGATTTATCAGTATGGGTTAAAAACGAAATTTCATCCTTTGCTAAAACAATTGATGAAGAAGCAATTGCAAAATTAATGGAATTAGTCGGAATGGATATGTTACATTTACGCTCTGAAATTGAGAAAATTTGTTTATATCTTGGTGAGGATAAGAATATAACGGTTGCATTAGTGGAAGAATTAGTATCGAAAACATTAGAGCAAGATGCTTTTAAGATGCTCAATGCGTATATGAGAAACGATGTTGCGGAGGCACTTTCAATTTATCATGATTTAATAAGACAGAAGCAAGAGCCTATAATGCTTGTGGCTTTATTGGCATCTCAAATTCGCTTGATGTCTAATGTATATTATCTATTGTCTAAAGGATATCATTCACAACAAATTTCAAAACAATTAAAGGTAAATCCGTATCGTGTAAAAAGAATAGTAGAAGATCGACGGAAAGTATCTGAAGAATCTTTACTCAAAGCTTTGTATGGATTAAGTGAAGTAGATTTACAATTAAAATCTATGAGTGGTAAGCGGGAACGATTTTTGGAATTGTTCTTGATGCGCCCATTATAATACTTGTATACAAAAAAAGACTAGAGAATAATTCTCTAGTCTTTTTGAATCCAAATGGATTAAGCTTTTTTCATTAAACGAGCTTTTTGACGAGAAGCTGCGTTTTTGTGGATTAAGCCTTTAGAAGCTGCTTTATCTAAAGTTTTAACAGCAACTTTTACTAATTCTTTTGCGTTTTCATCTTTTGCGACTAATGCAGCGTCAGCTTTTTTAACAGCAGTACGCATAGCAGATTTTGCTTGTGCGTTTTGTGCGTTTGCTTCAGAAGCAGTTTTCACGCGTTTGATAGCAGATTTAATATTTGGCATTAACATTCACCTCCTAAAAAGGATCGAGATGAGTAAATTCTCAACTGTTTCATGTGTCTATACAACAAGCATCATTATATCAAAATCCTAATAGAAAAATCAAGAGCGAATTGCAAAGAATATTTACTTGACACAATGTACAGAATAGAAACGAGGTGAGAATATGGAAAATTTTCAATGGTCAACAACAGATTTAGTTGATGAAACAGAAGCATACATCAAACATAAGACAGAAGAAGAAAGAGCGAAGTTAAGAAATTCTAACGGAATTGATATTAAAGAAAACTGGGATGAAATCGTAAAGATCACAGAAGTAACTGTATCTAAACAAGGTGAAGAACATATAGGGAAAAAAGAAGGTACCTATATAACATTATCAGTACCATCGTTAGAAGCTTATGACCTTGAAGGACTTAAAATTTTCGAAGAAACTATTATCAAATCTTTAAAAAAGATTCATTCAAAAGCAAGTTTAAAAAAAGTTCTAATCATTGGTCTAGGGAATCGAACAATTACACCGGATGCAATTGGACCTTTAACAATTGACCATCTGCATAATCAAGCGGAAGTAATCCAAGATAATTGTATTATTTATGCACCTGGAGTTACCGCGCAAACAGGGTATGAAACAAGTGAATTCGTTAAAGCACTTGCTGATAATATTAAACCTTCTTTAATCGTTATTATTGATGCCCTTGCTACTAATTCTAGTGATCGACTTTGCAAAACCGTTCAGATTACCAATACAGGTATTCAACCTGGTGCTGGAGTTGGGAATTCTAGAAAAGAAATTTCCGAAGAGACAATGGGATGTCCAGTAACTGCTATTGGATTACCGACAGTAGTTGATGGTCCTGTTCTAATTACAGATGCAGTCGAATCGTTATTTAAATATATTTCTGCAAAAATAGACGAAGATAAAAGACCTTCATCAGCTTTATCCGTTTCTTCCTATTCTGTAGATGAAAATACTAAAATTTTGACGGAAGCATTATTGCCGATTTTTGGTGAATGGGTAAAATGGGAAAGACAAGAAAGGTTACAACTGTTTCAGGAAGCATTAACCGGACAACAACGATTATTTGTTACGCCAAAAAATATTGATGATTGGGTTTCAGCTTATGTATCAATGCTTGCAAGCGTTTGTACAAGATGGTTAAGCGTCGCATAAAGTTCTAATCCATATCTTTTCTCCATAAAGTAACTGGAGGAGGGATATTGGATGCGGAGACAACAACATCGATGGAAATTTATTTTATTATTCTTAGCAATCTTTTTTTCACTACCGATTCTTGCAGCAAAGTTACCATTTTTGGCTGAAAAGCAACATGTTATTGAATCGTCAAAACAGGACACTAAAATTGCTTATGCAGCCAACAAGACAATTCCAACAAAAGTATCTGAAACAAAAAAAGGAAAAAGTTTTAACACATTAATTTATTTCACCCACTCTCATGAAGCATACTATCCAATGTTGAAAGAACGGCAACAAACCATTACAGTCTATCATGATGCGACAAACGTCCAATCCTTAGGAAACTTATTTGTCAAACACTTTAAACAAAATAATATTAATACGGATTTATTGAATGTAGATGCGATGAAAGTTATGAAAAAACAAGATATGACATTCTATCAGGCATACGATGCAGTCCGTCCCTATGTGAAAAATCAAATTGGAAAAAAAGATTATGATTTAATCATGGATATTCATAGAGATTCTGCTGGTAAAAAAGTAACCACAACAACTTATAAAGGTTCTTCATATGCTCGAATGGCTCTTGTTATTGGAGGAAAGAATCAGCAATACCAGGCAAATGAAGCCTATGCTGAACAATTATCGAAAAAGCTAAATAGCCTTGTTCCGGGAATATCAAGAGGTGTATTGAGAAAAACGGGTGATGGGGTTAATGGAATTTATAATCAAGATCTATCCAAACAGATTATTTTAATCGAACTTGGTGGAGTTAATAACAATGAAGAAGAGTTAAATCGTTCAATTGCTATTTTGGGAAGAGCGATCCAAGAAGCATTTGTTGAACCAGCATCATCCTAACATTGCAATATAAGGCGAATCACTGCTATAATTCTAGTAGTTTAAATAGGAGTGGAACGCATGAATCGAGAAGAACTGATTAAACGACAAGAACATATACGAAATTTCTCTATTATCGCGCATATTGACCACGGAAAATCTACATTAGCAGACCGTATATTAGAGAAAACACATGCACTTACTGCACGTGAAATGAAAGAACAACTTCTAGATTCTATGGATCTTGAAAGAGAACGTGGAATTACGATTAAATTAAATGCAGTACAATTAAAATACACTGCTAAAGATGGAGAGACGTATATTTTTCATCTAATCGACACACCAGGACATGTCGATTTCACATATGAAGTGTCACGAAGCTTAGCTGCCTGTGAAGGTGCAATTTTAGTTGTAGATGCAGCACAAGGGATTGAGGCACAGACTTTAGCAAACGTATATCTTGCTTTAGATAATGACCTAGAAATACTACCTGTCATCAACAAAATTGACCTTCCTTCAGCTGACCCTGAACGTGTTCGAACAGAAGTTGAAGATGTCATAGGATTAGATGCCTCTGAAGCTGTTTTAGCATCTGCAAAAGCTGGCATTGGTATAGAGGAAATACTGGAACAGATTGTAGAAAAAGTTCCTGCGCCAACTGGTGATCCTGAAGCACCTTTACAAGCATTGATATTTGACTCGGTTTACGATGCATATCGAGGTGTTATTACATCCATTCGAATTGTTGAAGGAACAGTGAAGCCAGGAGATAAAATTCGTATGATGGCAACTGGTGCTGAATTCGAAGTAATCGAAGTTGGTGTTCATACACCTAAAATTACACCAACTGAATTTTTAACAGTCGGAGATGTTGGATATTTAACGGCTTCTATCAAAAATGTTGGTGATACACGAGTAGGGGATACGATTACTTTTGCAGAAAATCCAGCCTCTGAAGCCTTACCAGGTTATCGAAAACTAAATCCAATGGTATATTGCGGTTTATATCCAATCGACACAGCAAGATACAATGATTTACGTGATGCACTTGAAAAATTAGAGCTAAATGACTCTGCGTTACAGTACGAACCAGAGACATCTCAAGCACTAGGTTTTGGTTTCCGTTGTGGATTCCTAGGTCTACTTCACATGGAAATTATTCAAGAACGTATTGAACGTGAATTTAATATTGATTTGATTACTACTGCGCCTAGTGTTATTTACCATGTACACATGACCGATGGGGAAGAAGTAAAAGTGGACAACCCATCTATGATGCCAGAACCACAAAAAATAGATCGTGTAGAAGAGCCATATGTAAAAGCAAACATCATGGTGCCAAATGATTATGTTGGTGCTGTTATGGAAATTTGCCAACGAAAACGTGGTAATTTCTTAACAATGGATTACATCGATACAACACGTGTCAATATTTTTTATGAAATTCCGTTATCTGAAATTGT
Source organism: uncultured Rummeliibacillus sp. (assembly GCF_934216135.1). Lineage (NCBI taxonomy): Bacteria > Bacillati > Bacillota > Bacilli > Caryophanales > Caryophanaceae > Rummeliibacillus > uncultured Rummeliibacillus sp. The sequence goes on from NZ_CAKQBI010000004.1 coordinate 120,798, forward strand.
CTACGATTTCTTCGATCAACTGAAATCTAGCACAAAAGGATATGCTTCTTTTGACTATGAATTGATTGGCTATAAACCATCTAATCTAGTGAAAATGGATATCTTATTAAATGCAGAGCAAGTCGATGCATTAAGCTTTATCGTACACAAAGATTTTGCCTATGAACGTGGTAAAGTCATTGTTGAAAAGCTAAAAGAGCTTATCCCACGCCAACAATTTGAAGTACCCGTACAAGCTGCTATCGGACAAAAAATTGTCGCACGTTCTACGATTAAAGCAATGCGTAAAAATGTATTGGCGAAATGTTACGGTGGGGATATCTCACGTAAACGTAAACTTCTTGAAAAACAAAAAGAAGGTAAAAAACGTATGAAACAAGTTGGTTCCGTTGAAGTTCCGCAAGAAGCCTTTATGGCAGTATTAAAAATGGACGACGACCAACCGAAAAAGTAATATTGATATCTCAACGTTTTGTTTGATTAACAATAAGCGGATGTGTAATACTAGGTGGATTTTGCCACCGTATTGCCACCGCTTTTATTTTTGGTCAGCAAAATTATAGATTTCCTGATTATAAAGATAAGTGGTCTAAAAAGTAGCCTCTAATATTCGTAACGATTGGGCGAAGGGGAAAAATATGACCGAGGACGAGAAGAAATGTATGGCTCATCCAGTATTATAAGGAAGATAAAATTGATTTGCATCATATAAAACCTATAGTATATGGAGTAAGTTCTCAGCTGGTAAATTAAATAGTTATTAAAGAGAGGTGAGATTAAAATGGCAAATATTAAAACTGTATTAGATAAATTAAAAAGTCAATTAGATGAGAACTTAACTAGACTTCATCCTAGAGGGTTATTAGACAGAGACGATAAAAATATTCTACGAGAAGAATGTATTTTTAAAGAGCCTGCAACAGAAGGCGAGATTAATTCTTTAGAAATAGAATTAGGTATAACTATTCCTTATGATTATAGAGAATTTTTATTACATCATAATGGCATGACATTGTTTAGTACATATCTTGTTGAATATAAATTTTATGGCTTGGACGAAATTCGTGAGAATTTCTTAATTGTACAAGAAGATCGCGAAGAAGATGATCTTGAACCAACAAAAGATTATCCTATCGGCCAATTCCCGGATGCTGGATATATAATAATGGACGCGCGTAAGCTTAAAAAGCATTCTTCGCAAGGTGCAATTTATGTAGGACATATAATGCCCGAGGCGACAGAAGAATCGTTTGTAACTTTTGTTGAGAATGTTATAGAAAACACTGGAGAATTTTTCTGGTAAGAGTCTATATCAATAACATTCCTGCAGTGTTCCCAGTTCCTTATAGAACGTGAAGTTATATGATGAACTGGGAACAAGATGATAATCTGAAATCAAAAATAGCTTTTAAATTACTATGAAAGTATTTTTACTTTGGGAGGAAATGATAACATGAAAATAATATTGAGCTTCCAACCACGTGTATTTCCAGCGTTATGTAGTGGGCTAAAACAATTTGAGTATAGAAGGCAATTTCCAAATGGAAAAATAGAAGCGTATATTTATCTAAGTAGCCCAGTGAAGTCTATTGTAGGAAAGATAATTTTTTCTGAAAAAGAAAAAATCAATGATTTACTATTAGATGATAAGATTACAAGTGAATGGAAAACTGTTGGTAGATTAAAACTTCATCAAGAAGAGGGAGCTAAATATGTTATTCCAATTGAAAAAATTGAAATTTTTAATAAGTTTGTTTCATTAGATGACGCACGAAAAATAGAACCGAATTTTTTTGCTCCTCAAACTTATTGTTATCTTCGTAAAGTACCTACCTTGGATAATTATTTAGAGCAACTAGAAACTAAGGAGTTAGTCAGTATTAAGGAATATTCAAGAGAAAATTTCTTAGGTCTATTATGTAACGAAATCTATGAAAGACCCGATTTCATAGATAAAAGTGAAGAGATATTAGGGAGTAAGGTAAAGAGATAACAAGATAACAAGTTATTTCAAAGCTGAATTAATGGTTTTATCATTTTTTTATAGTTTTTCAAAAAGAATTGTCAAAACCCTAGACGCAAATAGGTTTTATGGGTAAAATAGTATTAGGTCAAATGAAATGATATTAATTCTCAAAATAAGTAATATAAAATATAGTAGTATTTTGAAAAATTACTTAGTGATTATTTATGGGTATTTTTCATTTACTACATTAGTTTTACACTATTAGTACAGTGTTAAATGTAAATAAAGGAATGATAAAATGGTATTAAATGAAGAAGTAGATTACCTAGAGCGTTTAATGAAAACGATTGAAAATAATCTAGATGCATTTGAAGGACATATCGATCATATGCAAAAAAAATTAGATGAAATAAAAAAGCAAGATAACATATATGATGTACAACATTTGCAACTTAAAACTGCTATTTAGCCAAATTACTGAAGCGAAAACAAATGCTTCTTTTTTTATTTGAAAAAGATATATGCTTCCTTTCTAATAAATAGCGGTCAAATAATCGCTCCTATTTTGCCTCTTACTGTATGAAAAAACTTCCTAAAATAGTCACTTTTTTTCGGTTAATTTGAATGGAATTATGAAATAATATAGCTGGAGGCGATTGCTATGAGAAATATTGAAAAGATCAAAGACACCCATAAATGTTTTAATTGTGGTCGTGTATTTGAATGGAAAGGTGTATATTTTAACCCACCCATCACTTCTGAAACAGTAAGTGCTTCAAGAGAAATGGCTGGTAACGTCGCAAAAATTACTTTTACTGACAAGGACGCAATTGAAGTAGAAGTTGCATGTGATGAATGCTATAATTTGAATCGATTTGAATATTTAAAGTAATACATAAGTAAGCCGTATGTGAATTCAGCATACGGCTTTTATGATAACGTTTTTAGGGTGCAATGATGTTGTTTCCTAAAAAATACGGGAAATTTTGATAATAGCGTATAATCCTTTACACTATACATAATGTCAATTGATAAAAAGTTTATGGAAAGATAATTTGAAAGAGGGTTTTAGATTGGCTAGAGGTATTTATATTCATATTCCATTTTGCCATCAGATTTGCAACTATTGCGATTTCAACAAGGTATTTTTCAAAAATCAGCCAGTCGATGAATATATAGAATCGTTAGGTGAAGAACTGCGACTATGGGCAGCAGAAAGTGATTTTCAAAGCATTGAAACAGTATTTTTAGGTGGAGGGACACCAACATCATTATCACCTACACAATTGAAAAGATTATTGACCTTAATCCATATGTATATACCAATGGAACATGTCACAGAATTTACATCAGAAGCAAATCCGGACGAACTAACTAAAGAAAAGCTAGAAGTGCTCTATAATGGCGGTGTCAATCGGTTAAGTTTAGGTGTACAAGCCTTCCAAGAAGACTTATTAAGAAAACTAGGAAGAACCCATTCAAATAAACATGTTTTTCAAACAATTGAAGAAGCTAAGAAAATAGGTTTCAAAAATATTAGTATCGACCTGATGTATGGATTACCTGGTCAAACAATGGAGCAATGGAAAGAAACTTTAGATATAGCATTTTCACTTTGGTTGCCACATTACTCAGCGTATTCATTGATCGTGGAGCCCAAAACTATTTTTTATAATCTCATGGCAAAAAGAAAATTACGATTACCAGGCGAAGACTTAGAAGCTGAAATGTATGATGTATTAATGCAACAAATGGAACAGCATGGCCTTCATCAATATGAAATTAGTAATTTTAGTAAAGAGGGTTATTCTTCTCTTCATAATCGTATTTATTGGGATAATGATGAATACGTTGGGCTTGGTGCCGGAGCGCATGGGTATAGTAAAGGAATCCGTTATTCAAATCATGGTCCACTAAAAAAATATATGGAAGCTATTGCAAACGGGGATAAGCCGATTCATGAAACACATACTGAAACAAAGCAAGAACGTATTGAAGAAGAGTTGTTTTTAGGTTTACGCAAAACAGAAGGCGTAAGCAAAAAACATTTCTTTACCAAATTTAATTGCACAATAGAAAGTATTTATGAAAAACAGATACAGGAGCTATTGAAAACAGAACTCATTGCTATCGAAGGAGACTATATAAAACTAACCCGTAAAGGACGTTTTGTTGGAAATGAAGTATTTGAAGAATTTTTGCTATAAACCTATGCATTTCCGTTGACATCATAATATAGAGGTGATAAATTAATAATTGTATTAGCACTCCTCTATCGTGAGTGCTAACAACGAGAGGTGATGATCATGCTAACAAATCGACAGTTGCAAATTTTGCAAGTAATCATAGATGACTTCATAGCGACAGCACAGCCAGTAGGGTCTCGCCAAATTGCGAAGAAAGATGGGATGACCTTTAGTGCAGCTACCATTCGAAATGAGATGGCTGATTTAGAGGATCTAGGTTATTTGGAAAAAACGCATACTTCTTCCGGGCGAGTACCTTCAGAAAAAGGCTATAGATTTTATGTAGATCATTTGTTAAAGCCTCAAGTTATTACTACTCAAGATATCAAAACCATCCAATCTTTGTTTCAAGATCGGATGATGGAAACGGAACAGGTGATTCGTAAATCTGCAGCTATTTTATCGGATTTGACGACATATACTTCCATTATTTTGGGTCCAGATGTTCAGCTTCATAAAGTAAAACAATTTTCAATTGTTCCTTTAACAGCTGACTCAGCCGTGGCTATTATTGTTACTGACAATGGTCATGTTGAAAACCGCTTGATTTCAATACCGAAGAATTTCTCACCTTCGGATATTGAAAAAGTCGTGAACATTTTAAATGATCGACTTGTCGGTGTTCCGCTTGAGCAGCTTCATAATAAGCTTGAGCAAGAGGCAGCGGCAGTGATTAAACAACATATAGGCACTTATGATGGCCTGCTATCGTCAATCTTTGATATTAACAACTATCAAGGAGAAGGTAAAATATACTATGGTGGAAAGACGAACATGCTTAACCAGCCAGAATTCCATGACTTAAATAAAGTCCGAATGTTAATGGAACTAATGGAGAAGACAAGTCAAATTCAAACGATTTTCCCATTAGATGAACAAGGTATTCATATTCGAATAGGCTCTGAGAATAATCACTTAGCTATGGAAGGTTGTAGTGTTATTACTGCGTCTTATTTAATTGGTACAGAGCAAAAAGGATCTATTGCTATCATCGGTCCTACACGGATGGATTACAAAAGAGTAGTTTCAATATTGGATTTTATGTCAAATGAGATTACGAAAAGAATCCGGTAACGATCGACATTAGAGGAGGATGACAATTGTCTCAGACAAGAGAAGAAAAAGAACAATTAGTTGAAAATGAAGAAAAGTCAACTGTAGAAAGTTCTGATGAAACTTCATTAGATGAAACAGTAGAAAACGAAGAAACAACTACTGAAGAAACAACGGAAGAAAATGTATCCCAAGAACAACCAGATGAACTAGCGCTGTTAAAAGAAAAGCTAGCACAAGAAGAAGAGCGTTATATACGTCTACGCGCCGATTTCGACAATTTAAAACGTCGTAACCAAATTGACCGTGTAGCACAAGAAAAGTATCGTGCTCAAAATTTATTAACTGATTTATTACCAGTGCTAGATAATTTTGAACGTGCGTTACAAGTAGAGGCAACAACGGAAGATGCCAAATCGATGAAACAAGGAATCGAAATGGTTTACCGTTCATTAATAGAAGCTACAAAAAAAGAAGGCTTAGAACCAGTTGCAACAGAAAATGCACAATTTGATCCGAATATTCATCATGCAGTAATGCAAGAAAAAGATGACTCAAAAGAATCAGGAATTGTGTTACAAGAATTGCAAAAAGGTTATATGCTAAAAGATCGTGTACTCCGACCAGCAATGGTTAAAGTTAATGAATAAATCACATCATAATTTGATGAATAGAAATCTAGGAGGAAATTCAAATGAGTAAAATTATTGGTATTGACTTAGGTACAACTAACTCTTGCGTATCTGTATTAGAAGGTGGCGAACCTGTAGTAATCGCAAACAAAGAAGGCGCTCGTACAACTCCATCAGTTGTAGCATTCAAAAATGGTGAACGCCAAGTTGGTGAAGTAGCTAAACGTCAATCAATTACAAACCCAAATACTATTATCTCTATTAAACGTCACATGGGTACTGACTATAAAGTTAAAGTTGAAGATAAAGAATACACTCCTCAAGAAGTTTCAGCAATGATTCTTACACACTTAAAAGAATACGCTGAAGATTATCTAGGTGAAAAAGTATCAAAAGCAGTTATCACTGTTCCTGCTTACTTCAATGATGCTCAACGTCAAGCTACTAAAGATGCTGGTAAAATTGCTGGACTTGAAGTTGAACGTATTATTAACGAACCAACAGCTGCAGCACTAGCATATGGTTTAGAAAAAATGGATCAAGATCAAAAAGTTTTAGTATTTGACCTTGGTGGCGGTACTTTCGACGTATCAATCCTTGAACTTGGTGATGGTGTATTCGAAGTATTAGCTACTGCTGGTGATAACCGTCTTGGTGGCGATGACTTTGACCAAAAAATCATTGACTATTTAGTAGCAGAATTCAAAAAAGAAAACGGTATTGATTTATCACAAGATAAAATGGCTCTACAACGTTTAAAAGATGCAGCTGAAAAAGCGAAAAAAGAATTATCTGGTGTAACAACTACACAAATTTCACTTCCATTCATCACTGCTGGTGAAGCTGGTCCATTACACTTAGAAGTATCTCTATCACGTGCTAAATTTAACGAAATTACTTCAGATTTAGTAGAACGTACAATGGTTCCAACTCGTCAAGCATTATCAGATGCTAACCTTTCTGCTTCAGATATTGACCAAGTAATTCTTGTTGGTGGTTCAACTCGTATTCCTGCAGTTCAAGAAGCAGTTAAAAAAGCAACAGGTAAAGAACCTCATAAAGGTGTAAACCCTGATGAAGTAGTAGCAATGGGTGCTGCTGTTCAAGGTGGTGTACTAACTGGTGATGTTAAAGATGTAGTACTTCTTGACGTAACTCCATTATCACTTGGTATTGAAACAATGGGTGGTGTGTTCACAAAATTAATCGATCGTAACACAACAATCCCAACATCTAAATCTCAAGTATTCTCAACAGCTGCTGATAACCAACCTGCAGTAGACATTCACGTATTACAAGGTGAACGTTCAATGGCTGCTGATAACAAAACTTTAGGTCGCTTCCAATTAACTGATATTCCACCAGCTCCACGTGGTGTACCTCAAATCGAAGTAACATTCGATATTGATAAAAATGGTATCGTTAATGTAAAAGCAAAAGATCTAGGTACACAAAAAGAACAAAATATTACTATCCAATCTGATTCAGGTCTATCAGAAGAAGACATCGAACGTATGGTTAAAGAAGCAGAAGCAAATGCTGAAGCTGATAAAAAACGTAAAGAAGAAGTAGATCTTAAAAACGAAGCAGATCAATTAGTCTTCCAAGTAGACAAAACAATCACTGACCTAGGAGATCAAATTACTGAAGATGAAAAGAAATCAGTAACTGATGCAAAAGAAGAATTACAAAAAGCTCTTGAAGCTGGTGAAATCGAAACAATTAAATCAGCTAAAGAAAAATTAGAAGGCGTTCTTCAACCATTAGTGATGAAAGTTTACCAAAAAGCTGCAGAAGCTCAACAAGCTCAAGCAGGTGCTGAAGGCCAAGCAACAGATAAAAAAGACGATGGTGTAGTTGACGCAGACTTCACAGAAGTAAACGACAAATAAGAGTGCTGAAAGCCTGACTATTCATCGTAATAAAGAAATATTGAAAAGCCAAAGACCGCTCTCGGGCTTTGGCTTTTTAAATTAAAGTTCTTCTAGAAAAATCGAATATGAGAAAATAAAAGATACTCGCAAAATATTACTTTTGCCATATTATCGATACATGATACAATAATAATTATGTGAATAGAGCGGAGTGTGGAAGATGGAAAAACGCGATTACTACGAAGTCTTAGGTATTGCAAAAACAGCATCTAAAGATGAAATTAAAAAAGCATATCGTAAACTATCAAAAAAATACCATCCTGATTTAAACAAGGAACCAGGGGCAGAAGAAAAATTCAAAGAAATTGCAGAAGCCTATGAAGTATTGAGTGATGATCAAAAACGTGCTCGATATGATCAATTTGGACATCAAGATCCAAATCAAGGCTTCGGAGGTTTCGGAGGCTTTAGTGGTTCTGAAGGCTTTGGAGGCTTTGAAGATATCTTTAGTTCATTCTTTGGTGGTGGCGGAAGAACTCGCCGCGATCCGAATGCACCACGTAAAGGCGACGATCTTCAATACCGAATGACAATTAGCTTTGAAGAAGCTGTCTTTGGTAAAGAAAAAGAAATTGAAATTCCTCGAGAAGAAACTTGTGAAACTTGTCATGGTACTGGTGCTAAACCAGGAACTTCAAAAGAAACATGTTCATACTGTAATGGATCTGGTCAAACATCAGAAACAGTTAACACACCATTTGGTCAAATGGTTAACCGTCGCACATGTAGCCACTGTCAAGGTACAGGTCAAATCATTAAAGATAAATGTTCAACATGTCATGGTGCAGGTACTGTTAAAAAACGTAAGAAGATTAAAGTCAACATTCCAGCAGGTGTGGATGACGGCCAACAATTACGTTTAAGTGGTCAAGGTGAAGCAGGTATAAACGGTGGTCCAGCAGGGGATTTATACATTGTGTTCCATGTCCGAGCTAGCGATAAATTTGAACGTGATGGTGATGATATCTATTTAGAATTACCAATCACATTCCCTCAAGCTGCCCTTGGTGATGAAATTGAAGTGCCGACAATCAATGGCAAAGTGAAAATGAAAATACCTGCAGGTACACAATCAGGTGATCGTTTCCGTTTGAAAGGTAAGGGTGTCAAAAACGTTCATGGTTATGGTACAGGTGACCAACATGTCATTGTTCAAATTAAAACTCCGAAAAAACTTACGGAAAAACAAAAAGAATTACTACGTGAGTTCGCTAATGTTTCAGGTGATATTCCTGAGGAACAAAGTAGCTCATTAATTGATAAGTTAAAGAAAAAATTTAAAGGTGAATAATTAGAGGAGTGATTGTAAGTGAAATGGTCGGAATTATCCATCCATACTACAAATGAAGCTGTTGAACCTATCTCAAATATATTGCATGAGGCCGGTGCAAGTGGAGTTGTAATTGAAGATTCAGAAGATCTTATCAAAGTTCATGAAAATGAATTTGGTGAAATATATGATTTAGATCCATCCGATTTCCCAGTAGATGGAGTAATTATAAAGGCGTACTTACCTGTCACAAGCTTTTTAGGAGAAACAGTAGAAGAAATCAAACTTGCAATCACTAATCTGATTAATTTTGATATTAATATAGGTGCCAATGAAGTTTCTATTAGTGAAGTGAACGAAGAAGAATGGGCAACTGCTTGGAAGAAATATTACCACCCAGTGAAAATCTCCAATCGCTTTACAATCGTTCCGACATGGGAAATGTATGAACCGGTTGATAGTGATGAACTAATCATTGAATTAGATCCCGGAATGGCATTTGGTACAGGGACTCATCCTACTACAGTTATGAGTTTGCAAGCACTTGAAAAATATATTACAAAAGATTCTACAGTTATTGATGTAGGGACTGGCTCTGGTGTGTTAGCAATTGGAGCAGCTATGTTAGGTGCAAAACATATTCATGCACTTGACTTGGATGAAGTAGCTGTGAAATCCGCTAAATTAAATGTTAAGCTAAACAAAGTTCAAGACCATATTGATGTAGTACAAGGGAATTTATTGAATACGGTAAAAGAACCTGCTGAAATTGTTGTCGCGAACATATTAGCGGAAATTATTATGACTTTTACTGATGATGCATATACGGTTGTTAAACCAGGTGGATATTTCATCACATCAGGTATTATCGAAGCAAAAAAAGAAGATGTGAAAGCATCTCTTGAAAAAGCGGGCTTTTTGATTGAAGAGGTTATGATGATGGAAGACTGGGTTACAATTGTTTCACGCAAAGCTGAAATTTAATGGAGTGTACTTATGCAAAGATATTTTATCAACGAATCATTTGACAATGAATTAGCCATCATCGTCGGGGATGACGCTCACCATATAACGAAAGTCATGCGAATGCGTGCTGGCGATGAAATTATCGTCGTACATAATGGTGAAGCAACCATTTGTGAAATTGCAAATCTAACTGAAGAAGGAGTGCATGTGAAAAAAACAACACGTACACTCCGTTCTCCAGAACTTCCGATTCATGTAACGATTGCTTGTGGTTTACCTAAAGGTGATAAGCTAGATTTAATTGTTCAAAAGTCAACAGAGCTTGGAATGTACTCTTTTATACCTTTTGAGGCGGAACGCTCAATTGTAAAATGGGATTATAAAAAAGGCAAAAAGAAACAAGAACGTTTGCAAAAGATTGCAAAAGAAGCAGCTGAACAATCGCATCGTACACATATTCCGACAATTGAAGAACCTATTAGTTTTAAAAAACTTTTACAAGAAGTAGAAAACTATGATGTAGTCTTTCTTGCGGATGAAGAAGATGCGAAACAAGAAGTACGTACGAGATTTGCCGAACAACTAAAAAAGGTGTATGATTATAAATCAATGCTTGTTATCTTCGGTCCAGAAGGTGGAATTGCCCGCGAAGAGGCACAAGCTCTACAACAATTAGGATGTCAGTGCATATCACTAGGACCTAGAATATTACGAGCAGAAACAGCACCTTTCTATGTGCTTTCTGCTATTTCTTATGAATTTGAATGAAAGAGGTGAGCAGCCTTGTCTTCAGTGGCTTTTCACACACTTGGATGTAAAGTGAATCACTATGAAACAGAAGCAATTTGGCAACTGTTCAAAGATGAAGGTTATGAACGTAAAGAATTTGATCATCAAGCGGATGTATATGTGATTAATACATGTACAGTTACGAATACAGGGGACAAAAAAAGTCGTCAAGTCATTCGCCGTGCGATACGTCAAAATCCAGATGCAGTAATTTGTGTAACAGGATGCTATGCACAAACTTCACCTGCAGAGATTATGGCTATTCCAGGTGTTGATATAGTAGTCGGAACACAAGACCGTACGAAAATGCTTGGATATATTGAACAATACAAGCAAGAACGACAACCTATCAATGCAGTAAAAAATATTATGAAAAACAGAGTATATGAAGAATTGGATGTACCTTATTTCACTGACCGTACACGCGCTTCTTTGAAAATTCAAGAAGGGTGCAATAACTTCTGTACTTTCTGTATTATCCCATGGGCACGCGGTTTAATGCGTTCTCGTGATCCAAAAGAAGTTGTACGTCAAGCACAACAACTTGTGGATGCTGGCTATTTAGAAATCGTTTTAACAGGTATCCATACAGGTGGTTATGGACAAGACTTAAAAGACTATAATTTGGCACAACTTCTACGAGATATTGAAGCAAATGTTAAAGGTTTAAAACGTCTACGAATCAGTTCAATTGAAGCAAGTCAATTAACAGATGAAGTAATTGAAGTGTTACGTGATTCTAAAATTGTTGTCAATCATTTACACATTCCTATCCAATCTGGTTCTGACACAGTTTTAAAACGGATGCGTCGTAAATACACGATGGAATTTTTCGGAGAACGTTTAGATCGCTTACGTGAAGTATTACCAGACTTAGCTGTAACTTCAGACGTCATTGTAGGTTTCCCTGGTGAAACTGAAGAAGAATTTATGGAAACTTATAACTTCATCGCAAAACATAAATTTGCAGAACTTCATGTATTCCCATTCTCAAAACGTACAGGTACTCCTGCTGCTCGAATGGAAGACCAAGTTGATGAAGAAGTTAAAAATGAACGTGTACATCGTTTGTTAACTTTAAATGATCAATTAGCTAAAGAATACGCTTCAAAATTTGAAGGTGAAGTTCTTGAAATCATTCCAGAAGAAGTGATTAAAGAAGGCGAAGAAGCTGGATTAGTGACTGGTTATACTCCGAACTATTTGAAAATTGTATTTGAAGGCACTGAAGATATGATTGGTAAACTAGTCAAAGTCAAAATTGACAAGGCAGGATATCCACATTCACATGCACAATTCGTTCGCGTATTGGACACTGTTGAAGCCTAATTTTAGAATATGTCAAAAAGCCTAGCGACCAAAGCTGGGCTTTTTTGTTATAGTTATATTATTGAATGTAGAAAAATGAATTGAGGCGATGCAGATGAAAAAGTTGGCACTTATATTAATCATTATGACACTCGTTGTCTCAAGTGCTGTGTTAATCGTCAATCATCAAACAGACCAAGGATTATTAAAAAATAGTAATCGTAATTATATGAATTCAACTGTTTCTACAAAGCCATCGAAAGATTTAACCAAGGGAACAACAAAAGAAGCACCAAAAGTTAACATAAAAGAGAAAAAGCAAGTACGACCCAAAAAGGTTAAAAAGGATATTGTGGTTACCATTGATCCAGGTCATCAAGAAAAAGCAAATTTGGGACAAGAACCTGTTGCACCAAAATCTAAAATGACCAAATTTAAAGCGACTGTCGGTTCAAGAGGTGCCATAACAAAAAAGAGTGAGTATGCGATTACTTTAGATGCTTCTAAAATGCTGCAAAAAAAACTACAGAAAAAGGGTTATAAAGTTTTTTTAACTCGGTATACAAATGAAGTAGACTTATCGAATATTGAGCGCGCTAAAATCGCAAACAAACGTCAGTCATCGTTATTCATCAGAATACATGCTGATGGTGCGGAAAATCCAAATGTACATGGGTTCTCAATCATAGCCCCCGGAAAGGATAATCCTTACACGAAGAAAGTATTCCGAGAGAGTAAAATAGCTGCTCAAACCATTGTTAAACAAGTAGAAAAGGATTTTGTACTCTACCAAAATGGCCTTATTTATCGTAGCGATTTGGCAGGATTTAATTGGTCTAAAGTACCCGTTATTCTTGTAGAGTTAGGTTATATCTCTAATCCACAAGAAGACAGAAATCTATCTAACAGCCATTATCTTGATAAGTTATCGACATCAATTTCTGATGGTGTTAGTGAATATTTAGATAAAACAAAGTAAAAGCTAGTGCACAAAAGACAAGAACGTTCTTCTTATTGTGCACTTTTTCTTTTTATTGTTTTCAGAACTATCGGAATATATCAAGGGCAATCTATACTTGGAAAATCATTTATTTATATTTGTTTTAATGGAAAGGATATAGCTATTCATGTTAGACTTGAGATGTACGTACATCTTAGTTATTAAAGGAGTTTTACAAAATGACAAAAAATTATGCTTCATATATTGATCACACATTATTAAAACCAGAAGCAACTGAAGAACAAATTAAAAAGATCTGTGCAGAAGCAAAAGAATATGGTTTTGCTTCAGTTTGTGTAAACCCCACTTGGGTTAGCTTAGCTGCATCAGAGCTAAAAGATGCAACATCTAAAGTTTGTACAGTAATTGGATTCCCATTAGGAGCTTCTACAAGCGCAACAAAAGCATTTGAAACAAAAGATGCAATCGCAAATGGCGCAGAAGAAATTGATATGGTGATTAATATTGGTGCATTAAAAAGCGAACAGTATGATGTAGTGGAAAATGATATTAAAGCTGTTGTTGAAGCTGCAAACGGTACTTTAGTGAAAGTTATTATCGAAACATGCCTTCTTTCAGATGAAGAAAAGATCAAAGCATGTGAATTATCTGTTAAAGCAGGAGCTGATTTTGTTAAAACTTCAACTGGATTTTCAACAGCAGGCGCTAAAGCAGAAGATGTTGCATTAATGCGTAAAACTGTTGGCCCTGAAATTGGAGTTAAAGCATCAGGCGGTGTTAGAAGTTTAGAAGACTTAGAATCTATGGTAGCAGCAGGAGCTACTCGTATCGGTGCAAGTTCTGGAGTTAAAATTATAAAAGGACAAATTTCAAAAACAGACTATTAATTCGCCCAATAGTATTGACCTAAGCCTAGATATACGTTATAATTCTTTAGTACACAACGTTATTATGTAAATAAGTAATGTTGCTGTTTTGACGTGTGTTCGGAGGGAGGGAAAAAGAGATGACAAAAACTGTCGTTAGAAAAAACGAATCGCTTGAAGATGCTCTTCGCCGCTTCAAACGTACTGTTTCTAAAAGTGGTACTATTCAAGAGGTAAGAAAACGCGAATTTTATGAAAAACCTAGCGTAAAACGCAAAAAGAAATCAGAAGCTGCACGTAAACGTAAGTGGTAATATCCATTCCTAGACAATCCCTACGTTCTAAACACGCACTATCATGATTTATTAAACTCGCAAATAATCTAAGCCGGGAAATCTTAATTGGTTTCTCGGCTTATTTATTTTTCAACAGTCTTATTACATAATTCCTTTAGCTATTCAAAAATTTGAATAGCATACTAAATGTTTTTACAAGCCTTACCAAATGTATTGTGGTTTAATAGAAGTAACGAAATTATTATGCGAAGGTGATTCCATGCATTATTTATGGACAGCTTTACAACTGATAGGAATAGGATTGCTGATCTATTTCGTTAGTGGGCGTCTTATTGGGACAAAGCTTAATTTTATCAAAAAGGTATTATCAGCTACGCTAAGCGTTGTATTTACGACATTTGTTTATTGGTACTCGTATTTGCGTCATACAGATTTTCCGAAAGAAGATATGATTCAAGAAGTCACAAATATCAGTACACTTGTTTGGATTGGAAGTATGTTGTTAATCGCCATGTTGTTTTACTTAATCCTAGAATTATTTGATCCGATTAAATTAGGAGAGCGAGGAGAACGATTAACAGGAAACCGAAATATAATAACTAGATTACGCGGTAGTTGGAGAAGACAAAGACGCCTTTCTCAAGTTTTCAGAATTGCCTTTCGACAAGGTATTGGACGGACTTTAAGCTATAAAAGGACATATGAAAATGACCGTTTTCTTGCGAGTATCTTACGAAAAACATTAGAAGATTGCGGTGGAATCTTTATCAAGTTTGGTCAAGTATTATCAACTCGAAAAGATATCCTTCCCTCTGCATATATTTTAGAATTATCAAAATTACAGCAATTTGTTAAACCAATGACAACAGAGCAAATACATGAACAATTATCAGAAAATCTATCACAACCTTTAGAGGATATTTTTAAATATTTTGATGACGAACCACTAGCAGCAGGTTCAATTGGTCAAGTACATAGAGCGCAGTTAAAAGCTAATGGTGATGAAGTGATAGTAAAAATATTACGCCCAGAAGTAGTATCAGTTATGAATCAAGATTTAGATATTCTTCTGCATTTTGCGAATTGGCTTTCAGAAGAATCTTCTTGGGCTGAAAATCTTGGCATATTTCAACTAGCAAAAGGTTTTGCTGATAATCTTCGTGAAGAGATTAATTTTGAAATTGAAGCTAGAAATATGGAACAAATAACAAATTCATTAGGCAAAAACAAAAAGATTGTAAAAATTCCTAAAATTTATAAAGAGTATAGTAATCGAATGATTTTAGTTATAGAGTTCATACAAGGGGTAAGTATAAAAGATAGCGCATTACTACTTAAACAACATAAAATTGAAGAGAAAGAATTATTGCGCTCCATTTACTTTACATTCTTACATCAGTTGCTCGTAGCGGGCGTTTTCCATGCAGATCCACACCCTGGGAATATTTATGTACTTGAGGAAACTGGTCAAGCTTGTTTCTTAGATTTTGGTGCTGTAGGAAGAATTGGACCGATACAACAACAAGGCTTACGCACGATGTTTATCGGTATTGAGCGGAATGATCCTAAAGTAGTACTTGAAGGAGTAAAGAAATTAGTTCAAGATGATAAAATCAATCATGAGGAAAATCTTTTACAAGCGAATTTCTGCAGAAGAACTTGTTCAATCTCTTTTTACCATTATGCAGAAGCATGAGTTACGTCTATATCCAATGGTAGGTGTAGCATTACGAGCGCTAATTACTTTGGAGGGGACGTTGAATTTTTTAGATACAGATTTCGATTTGTTTTCCGAAGCAAAACTATTTACTTCAGACAACAAAAGCAAATTCCTACCTGTTTCAAATATTAGAGAAACAAAAGCTCTGTTAGAACAAGAATTGATCATGTTATTACCTTCTTTAAGAGATTTACCAAGACGATTTGAAAATATGGCAGAGACCATAGAAAAAGGCAAAGTAACCGTTAAGTTAGATGTTTTTTCGGAGAAAGCCAGTAGCACATTTGTCAACCAATGGCTATCCTATTTTATGTTGTTAATCGTCGGTATAACAATTGGCATTATTTCCGTATCTTTATTGGCCATTTCACAATTCATCAATTCGGCTTCTGCCATTTATCTAAATACGGCTTCGTTCTTGGGGTTATTCTTAAGTTTAATAATTCTTGTACGGTTGTCCATTCATGCTATTAGAAATTCTAAAAAGGCATAAATGAAACTTATTGTGGATTTATCCGTATACTATAATGATAGGTTTTTAGACGGAGGAGGGGTAAATGTAAAGGAGAATGCAGAAAACAAAAATATTGATTATTGCAATGTTCTTAGTGTTTTATGTTTCTAGTCCAAGTTATGCCAGTGACAACTTAACAACTCATACGACAGATGGCATGTTACTGTGGATGACGCATCCTTTTGTTGTAGCCATTTTACTTTGTATAGCTAGTATCGGTATTGTCTTTCAGTTATTTCAACCACATTTTGGATTTGGCGGTATTATAAGCATCTTGGCGCTATTAATTTTTTACGTAATTCATATGATTACAGGATTTGCAACTTGGCAAAGTATATTTATACTGGTATTTGGTATTATTTTATTATTACTGGAGCTGATCTTGCCTGGTGGTATTGTAGGAATCATAGGGTTTGTTGCAATTATTATTAGTTTGTTGAGTTCAGGAGCAGATACGACGCATATGGCATATGCAATATTGACTGCTTTAATTATGGCAGTTTTAGGAATGGTGATTATGATGAAGTTTTTTGGTAAAAAACTGAATATGCTAAACAAAATGGTTTTAAAGGATTCAACGGATACTGAAAAAGGATATATATCCAATAAGAGTCGTACAGATTTGTTAGGATTGGAAGCGATTACGACAACACCTCTTCGTCCCTCTGGCACAGCGATGTTAGGAGATGAGCGCATTGATGTCGTATCAGAAGGTGGCTATATTGAAGCTCATAAAAAAGTCACTATTATTAAAGTAGAAGGCGTTCGTATAGTCGTACGAGAGTCTCATAAAGTATAGGAGGAGAACAATGACAGCATTAAGTGGTAGTTTCATCGTTACAATTATCGGAATTGTTGTTGCTTTTTTAGCGCTAGTAATTCTATTTACTTTTGTGCCAGTAGCATTATGGATTTCAGCATTAGCTGCAGGTGTTAAAATTAGTATTTTCACATTAATAGGGATGCGTTTACGTCGGGTTATCCCATCAAGAATTGTTAATCCTTTGATCAAAGCACATAAAGCAGGCTTACCTGTTACTATTAACCAATTAGAAAGTCACTATTTAGCAGGTGGTAATGTCGATCGAGTAGTAAATGCATTAATAGCAGCTCACCGTGCGAATATTTCTCTAACATTTGAACGTTGTGCAGCAATCGATTTAGCAGGGCGTGATGTTTTAGAGGCAGTACAAATGTCTGTTAACCCTAAAGTTATCGAAACACCATTTATCGCTGGTGTTGCGATGAATGGTATTGAAGTGAAAGCAAAAGCACGTATAACTGTTCGTGCAAATATTGACCGTTTAGTCGGTGGGGCCGGTGAAGAAACAATCGTTGCCCGTGTAGGTGAAGGGATTGTCAGTACGATTGGTAGTTCACAAAGCCATACGGATGTACTTGAAAATCCAGACTCCATTTCACAAACTGTATTATCAAAAGGATTAGACTCAGGTACAGCATTTGAAATTCTTTCCATCGATATTGCGGATGTTGATATCGGCAAGAACATTGGGGCAGAACTTCAAATTGAACAATCCCAAGCAGATAAAAATATTGCACAGGCAAAAGCCGAAGAACGTCGTGCAATGGCAGTTGCTTCTGAACAAGAGATGATTGCAAAGGTACAAGAAATGAAAGCAAAAGTAGTTGAAGCAGAAGCAGAAGTTCCTATGGCGATGGCAGAAGCTTTACGCACAGGTAATATCGGTATTATGGATTATATGAATTACAAAAACATTCAAGCTGATACAGGAATGCGTGATTCAATTGGTAAAATGAATCAAAATGGACATGACGCTAACAACACTAAGGAACAATAACTTAAACGAAGAAAGGAGGGTGTAACTTGGAAGCGATTATTTTACTCGTCATCTCTTCACTTATAGGCTATTTCTTAAAAAACAAAGAAGAGCAATCCAACACGCCTCCACCTGTTAATCGTAGAGTCCAACGCTCTGAGCCAAAGAAAATAGAGCAAACAATGCGTAGAAAGCTTACTGAAGCTTCAAAGAACGTTATACAAGAGGTAGAAAAGAAGATTCCACAGCCTGATGAGTTGAGAAAACAGGCAAATGAAATGATTCAGAAACAAGAGAGAAATATTGAAAAAAATGTTTTTGAACATTTGAATCACACTTCTTATGACCGTTCTGAAATGCTTCAAAATGTTACAAAAAAGCAAGTTGCAAAAGATGATAATAATCAAACAAACAACAGCTTTAAATTTCCTCAAACCCCAAATGAGTTAGCTCAAGCAATGGTTATGGCTGAAATTTTAGGCCCGCCTAAATCGAAAAGATAACATGCCCTCCTCTCTTTAAGCATATGCTAAAAAGAGAGGAGGTTTTTTATGTCGAAAAGGCTATTTCAAGTAATGCCTCTGGTCGAAATTGAAAACTTCCAGCATATGCGAATCAGAGGAGATTTATTGCTTGAGACAATTGCAGATAACCATATGATTTTTATACATGAAGATTATCGTATAAAAATTGAAGCAGATTCATTTCATGTAAAGCTTCTTCGAGATGAGCTTTTAGCACTTGACATGGAAAACTTAAAAAAAATTGAGCTAACCAGAATAGAGGATTAGGAAGTATGAAAAAAAGTCGAGAATATCGTATTGTTCGCATTCGTATTAAACGAACGAAAAGAGTCCCAGCTTTTTTAACTGCCTTAACAAAAAATAATATTGTCTTACGTCATCTTATCACTACAGAAAATGAAGTATCATTCCATACAACTAGAAAAAATTTACGTATAATTAGGAAACTACGGTATCAATATGGTATTACATTCCGCATTGAATCATTAGATGATGACCACGTTTTAAGAAAAGAATGGATTGTCTATGCCGGTTTACTGATATTATTCGCAATTCCTTTTTTCTTTTCACAGTGGATATGGCAAGTTTCAGTTGAAAATGCTACACCTGAACAGACGGATGAATTATTTGAAACATTACATGAAATGCATCTTGCAGGACCATTTCTGAAAAGGGATAAACCTGATGACACTATAATTAGGCAGAATATATTGACAAAGCATCGTGATTTATCTTGGGTACACATCCATCGCAGAGGGAGCAGAATAATATTTGAACCTCTGGCTGCACCTATTATTGAAAATGAAGTCATTAATGACCCTATTAAAGGAAATTTAATTGCTAAAAAAAATGGTGTTGTTACTCATTTTAATTTATCGAAAGGTGAACGAGTAGTAGAAGAAAATGATGCTGTAAAAAATGGACAATTATTAGTAACTGGAATTTTAAAACGTGGTGAAAAGGATATCATTTATGGAGCAGAAGGTGAAGTTTATGCTGATTATTGGATAGAATCAGAGTTTTCGTTACCCAAGGAGATTACTTATCAAACCATGGGGGAAAAAACATATCATTTCCGTTGGGCAAATGAAAAAAAGACTGAAAAAGAATGGAAAGTTGCAAACCTTCCAAAATGGTTTTCAATGATTGGGGAAGTTTATATACAACAAGAATTGATTAAAAAGAAGGTGACAATCGATGAAAAATCAGTGGAGGATTTTGTGATACCACTATTGCATCAAAAGTATTTAGAAAAATTACCCCGTAAAACAGTCGTTAAACAAGAAAAACTTTTGAATGTTACAATTGATAATGATACAGTAAAGGGGAAAGTATTGTTTTTAGTAAATGAAAATATTGCGATTAAACAAGCGATTAACCAAGGAGATTGAGCATGACAGAACAACAACCTATTCAATTACAAATGCAAGATCCAAACGAAGCAGTCATGCTTCTGGGCATATCTGATGCCAATTTAAAATTAATCGAAGAAGCTTTCCAAATTCAGATGATTACCCGCGGTGATTCAATTGTCATTGTTGGAGAAGAAGAAAATAAACAACACGCAAGTCAATTAGTACAGCAATTATTAAAAGTTATTCGTAAAGGTATTAACATTAATCAGCGCGATGTTGTCTCTGCACTTGAGATGTCTAAAACAGGAACGATTGAATATTTTGCGGAGCTCTATGATGAAGTTATTGCGCGGAATACAAAAGGAAAAGCTATACGAGCAAAAACAATAGGTCAAAGACAGTATATTCAAGCAATTCGCCATAAGGATCTAGTATTTTGTATTGGGCCAGCAGGAACAGGGAAGACATACTTAGCTGTTGTGATGGCAGTTCAAGCTTTAAAAAATAGTCAAGTAAAACGAATAATCTTGACAAGACCAGCTGTAGAAGCCGGTGAAAGTTTAGGCTTTTTACCAGGAGATTTAAAAGAAAAAGTTGACCCATATTTAAGACCGTTATATGATGCGTTACATGATGTATTAGGCGCAGAACAAACAGGACGTATGATTGAACGTGGAACAATTGAAATCGCACCACTCGCGTACATGCGTGGAAGAACATTGGATGATGCTTTTGTCATTCTCGATGAAGCACAAAATACAACGGAAGCACAGATGAAAATGTTCTTAACACGATTAGGATTTGGATCTAAAATGGTGATTACTGGTGATGAAACACAAATTGACTTACCACATGGAGCAAAATCAGGTCTAATTAGTGCAGAAAAAACGTTGCGCCACGTTAAAAATATTGAATTCAGAATTTTAGAACAAGGTGATGTTGTCCGACATCCGCTTGTTGCAAAAATAATTCAAGCATACGAACAACAAAAATAGCATGAAATCAGAGGTGCAATTGTATCTCTGATTTTTTGCATTTCTTAAAAAATAAAAAGCCACCTATAATAGTGATTGAACCGTACATAGAACTTTCCATTTAAAGGATAAATAAAATAATTTTACTAATATTCTATAAAATAATGATGGAAAATCTCTTTTCTATTGGTATGATAAGAAGAGGAGGTGACGAGATGATTAATATCATAAAAACACTCAACCAATATGTACGTTTCCCCTTATTACTAGCAAGTTTATTATTTCTAACGGGAATCATACAATTTTTCTTAATGGTCAAGGATATTGAAGGGGAGCAATATGACATTAAATTATTCCAATTGTCACCTGAAACAATTCGCTCCACCAAAACAATAGAAGATACGGAAAAAACGGAAAGTGACAGAGAAAAAATTGCTAGCGAAGTTAAGCCTGTTTATACTTTTTCGCCTGATATTGCTAAAAACCAAGCAGCAATTATTAGTTCTACATTTGATTACATAATTGAAGTTCAAAAGACGATTAATAAAGAAAAGAGCAAATCTAAAAAAGACATAGAAAAGGAAGAACAGATAAAAAATTTAAGAAATAAACTAGATGAGATTAGTACAAATGGACAAACTGTTCGATTAACTGGTCAAGAAATATCAACATTACTCGCGCAAAATGAAGAAGATCTTATTAAAACAAGAGATACTTTGACTTCTATTATCACTAAATCTTTATCGGAGCCTATTCGTCAAGAACAAGTATCAGATGAAAAAGCAAGTGTAGAAAAAATAGTTCGAGGAAGTTATACAATACCTGAAAGTATTCAATCTATTGCTATAACATTAGCCAGAACATCTATTGTAGAGACTGAAAAAAAGGATAATAAGTTAACGAAAGAAAGAATTGAGCAAGAAAAGGCAAATGTCGACCCAACAAGAATTCTACAAGGTCAAATTATTGTACAAGAAGGACAACTGATTGATAGAGAAGTATATCACCAATTGGAAATAACAGGGATGCTGTCAAATCAGCAATCTAAGAAACCGATTGTTGGATTAGGGCTTTTTATCTTCTTACAAATGGCTTTCTTTTATGTAGCATTTTATAATTGGAAAGCTGATAAAAAGTTAAAAACACGTAATTTAATTATTACAATGATTGTATATTTAACTTCTATCATTGTGATGGAATTATTAAATTTAGTTTCGAGTGACTTTGATGTGACAATTGGTTTTCTATTCCCGGCGGCAGTCGTACCTATGCTTATTCGAGTTTTGGTGAACGAACGTATTGCATTGCTGACCACTATTATGACAGCAGCTGTTGGAGGAATTGTCTTCCAAGAAGGTTATTCTTCTGTTATGCAAATGGAAGTATCTCTATATATTATCTTCAGCGGATTTGCTAGTATTTATTTTATGCGAAATGCCAAGAAGAGATCTAGTGTGATGACAACAAGCTTATATGTAGCTGCAGTAAATATTGCCTTTATCGCATTTTATTTGCTTTTATCTCAGTCCAATTACGAGGTAAGAGAATTAGCTTACTATTTATTAGCAGCAATTGTTTCAGCTATTTTATCGGGAGCATTGATGCTTGGATTACTTCCTTTCATTGAATCAGCATTTGGATTGTTATCTACGTATCGCTTGATTGAACTATCTAATCCAAATCATCCATTATTAAAGAAGATTTTAGTAGAAACACCTGGTACTTATCATCATAGTGTGATGGTAGCAAATTTAGCAGACGCTGCTTGTGAAGCAATTGGAGCTGATGGCTTACTAGCTCGAGTAGGTTGTTATTATCATGATATTGGAAAGACAAAAAGGCCAGGCTTTTTTGTGGAAAATCAAATGTCAGGTATTAACCCACATGATCAGCTCCCACCGAATACAAGTAAAGATATAATTATTGCACATGTGGAAGATGGTGTTAAAATATTAGAGCAGCATAAAATGCCAAAGGAAATTGTAGATATTGCAAGACAACATCATGGTACAAGCTTGGTGAAATTCTTTTACTTTAAAGAGAAAGAAAATAACCCAGATGTGGAGGAATCAGCATTTCGTTATGCTGGACCTAAGCCACAAACGAAAGAAATTGCTATAATAAGTGTAGCAGATAGTGTAGAAGCTGCTGTACGCTCGATGAAGAATCCAACATCGGAAGGTATCAGACAGCTTGTTCACAATATCGTACAAGATAAATTGCTAGACGGACAGTTTGATGAATGTGATCTTTCTATCCGTGAACTGAAAACGGCTGAACGCGTTTTTTGTGAAACTTTAAATGGAACCTTCCATTCACGTATCGAATATCCGAAGCCAAAATAAGCCTAGGAGGCATAAAATGAGTTTGAATATTGATTTTTTAGATGAAACAGGAAAAGTAAAGGAATCTGATATTGCATTAGTGGAAAATCTTTTGCAACATGCAGCGAAGATTGAAAATATTGAAGATGGTACAGAAATCTCCATTACTTTCGTCACTAACGAAGAAATCCATAAGATTAACCGAGAGTACCGCCACAAAGATGCGCCAACAGATGTTATTTCTTTTGCTCTTGAAGAAGTGGGCGAAGGTGAAACACCTATTATTGCAGAAGGAATGCCACGTATTTTAGGCGATGTCATTATTTCAATTGATCGTACAAGAGAACAAGCAGAAGAATACGGCCATTCATTTGAACGTGAACTTGGTTTTCTAGCTGTACATGGTTTTCTACATGTTCTTGGCTATGATCATATGGTTCCTGAAGATGAAAAAGTGATGTTTGGAAAACAAGATGAGATATTAGAATCCTATGGATTATCTCGTGAAAATAATGATCGTGCGTAAGTTTTTACATTCCTTTAAATATGCGATTGAAGGCATTAAACAAGTAATGGTCGAACAAAATTTTCGTTTTGACTTAATGATGGTGTTTATTGTTGTAGTAGCAGGTGTATTTACAGGCCTATCTCAGCTAGAATGGATTATATTAATCGTTGTGATGGCTATTATGCTGTCACTTGAAATGATGAATACAGCTATTGAGAGGGTTGTTGACCTTGCTTCTCCTGGAATACACCCATTAGCAAAGGCTGCAAAAGATATAGCAGCAGGGGCTGTGCTTGTTTTTGCTTGTGCAAGTGTTATAATCGGTATACTTATCTTTATACCGAAATGGATAAATTTATGGGATTGAGGTGTATGAAATGGAAAAAGAACAGTTAATAGAACTTGCAAAAGAAGGCCGCGAAAAAGCTTATGTTCCATATTCAAAATTTAAAGTAGGAGCAGCGCTGTTAACAACTGACGGCAAAGTATTTAAAGGCTGTAATATTGAAAACTCTGGTTATTCTATGACTAACTGTGCTGAACGTACTGCAATGTTCAAAGCTGTTTCTGAGGGTGAAAGAGATTTTGCTGCAATTGCAATTGTTGCAGATACAGAAGGTCCTTGTTCACCATGCGGAGCATGTCGACAAGTTATTTCAGAGTTTTGTGCACCGAATATGCCAGTTTACTTAACAAATATGAAAGGCGATGTGCAAGAAACAACTGTAAAAGAGTTGTTACCAGGCGCATTTTCACCGGAGGATTTATTGAATGCAGGAAAATAAAGTTTTTAAATCAGGATTTGTCACAATTGTTGGACGTCCAAACGTAGGAAAATCTACATTTTTAAATAATGTCATCGGACAAAAAATCGCAATCATGAGTGACAAACCACAAACTACTCGAAACAAAGTTCAAGGTGTTTATACAACAGATGATGCTCAAATGATTTTCATTGATACACCAGGAATTCATAAACCAAAACATAAACTAGGCGAATTCATGTTAAAAGTATCTAAAAATGCTTTGCGTGAAGTTGAAGCTATTATGTTCATGGTAAATGCGACTCAAAAACTTGGCGCAGGTGACAAATATGTAATGGAAATGCTAAAAGGCACGAAAACACCTGTCTTTTTAGTAGTCAATAAAATAGATGCAGTGCATCCTGATGAGCTTTTGAATATTATCGATTCGTATAAAGCAGAATTCGAATTTGCAGAAATTGTACCTATTTCAGCACTACAAGGGAACAATGTACAACAACTACTTGATACATTGAAAAAGTACTTACCAGAAGGCCCACAATATTACCCAGCAGATCAAGTAACAGACCATCCTGAACGATTTATAATTGCAGAGTTAATACGTGAGAAGGTATTGCATTTAACACGCGATGAAGTACCACATTCTATAGCTGTTGAAATTGAAAAAATTGCAAAAGATGAAAATAAGGACTTAGTACGCATCAATGCTTCTATTATTGTTGAACGTGATTCACAAAAAGGAATCGTCATTGGTAAACGTGGTGCCTTGTTAAAAGAAATTGGTACACGTGCTCGTAAAGACATTGAAACATTACTTGGAAGTAAAGTCTATTTAGAACTTTGGGTCAAAGTACAAAAAGACTGGCGTGACCGTGCATCACAACTTCGTGATTATGGATACCGTGATGATGAATACTAGGAAATAGGAAGTGAAGACAATTGCTGAATAAATGGGAAGGCATTGTCTTAAAAACACGACCGTATGGCGAAACAAATAAAGTCGTCACACTAATGACAAGAGAGGTTGGCAAAGTTGCAGCAATGGCTAGAGGGGCAAAAAAACCGTCTAGCCGTTTAGCTGCGATTAGCCAACCCTTTGTACATGGTACTTTTATGATTCAACAAGGCCGTGGCATGGGGACATTGCAACAAGGGGAACCTTTAGAATCTATGCGGCATATTCAAGAAGATATTGTAGCAACAGCATACGCTAGCTATGTTGTTGAAATTATTGATCGTTTAGTAGAATCTGAAAAACCAGAACCCTATGCATTTGATGTATTAACACAAGCACTACATGCAATAGAAGAAGGATATGATCCAGAAGCAATTGCCATGTTCGTAGAGTGGAAAATGTTACCTTACACAGGCGTACAGCCTATTCTACATGCATGTGCAAGTTGTGGTTCAGTTGAAGGAGAATTTGCGTTTTCGTTTACACAGGGAGGTTTCCTATGCCACCGTTGCTTCCAACGAGATCCATATCTTATCCGTTTAACACCAACACAGCTAAAGCTTATAAGGATGTTCTATAGTGTACCAATAGACCAAATTGGTAAGCTAACTTTAAAAAAAGAAACAAAGAAATTTATCCGTAAAATTGTTACGACTATATATGAAGAACAAACGGGTATGCGCTTTAAAAGTCGCTCATTTATAGACCAATTAGAACGCACCCCATTACTGTTCGATGCACACTTTACTAAGGACGAGGAAGATCATCAATCATAAAAAGCTTCGATACTAGCTATAAAAAGCTATATCGTGGCTTTTTGTTTTTTATTCAATTGTTTTGACTTTTTCAATTCATCGTACATATAATATGTATATATGAACAACTAATCATATAAAGAATCTAAGAACATTAAAAAAGGGGGCGTTCACGTGATTGAGGAACAAATTTCATTCAATAATGAAGATTTAGATGAAGAAATTTTATTTTTAGTATCTCAAACATTTAAAGCAATCAGTGATCCAACTCGAATTCGTATTTTAAACTTATTGAGTAAAAAAGAATGTTCTGTTAGTGAACTTGGTGAGAAGTTAAATTTAAAACAGTCTACTGTTTCTCATCAATTAAGTTTTTTGAAAAATTTAAGATTAGTGAAATTCCGTCGCGAAGGGACGACAGTTTTTTATTCACAAGATGATGCGCATGTCATGGCCATTCTACAACAAACGATTGAGCATGCGAAACATAATTAGAGGTGAAATGAATAATGGGACATTCACATGAGCACGGTCACAGTCATGATCATACACATGGTGCAAACAAAAAGACCTTAATGATAGCTTTCATAATTATTACATCTTATATGATAGTTGAAGTTGTAGGTGGTCTTTACACAAACAGCCTAGCACTGTTATCTGATGCGGGGCATATGTTAAGTGATGCCATTGCACTTGGGGTGGGTGTATTAGCCTTTACGATAAGTGAGAAGGTGGCTAATAATAGAAATACGTATGGATATAAACGCTTTGAAATTTTAGCAGCTGTTTTCAATGGTGTGACATTAATTTTAATAGCTATTTTTATATGTGTAGAAGCAATACAACGCTTTACGAAACCACAGGAAATTGCTTCAAGTGGTATGCTTATCATTGCAATAATCGGTTTATTGGTAAACATCCTTGTTGCGTGGATCTTAATGCGTGGTGGTGATACACATGATAATTTGAACATGCGTGCCGCTTTTTTACATGTCATTAGTGATATGTTAGGCTCTGTCGGTGCAATTATCGCGGCTATTCTTATCATGTTATTCGGTTGGGAATGGGCAGACCCGGTTGCCAGTATAATTGTAGCAATACTTGTTTTAACAAGTGGATGGCGTGTTACGAAAGCTTCTATACATGTGTTGATGGAAGGGACGCCTTCGAATGTTGAGACAGATGATATTATTAGTACTTTCCAAACAACGGAGGGCATACTTGCTATTCATGATTTACACATATGGAGTATTACAAGTGGTCAAAATGCACTTTCTTGCCATGTAGTTGTAGATGGAAAGCTTACAGTAAAAGATAGCCAAATTATTTTACAAGAACTCGAACATAAATTATTGCACTTAGGGATAGGGCATATGACAGTTCAATTAGAAAATGACCGACACAAACATGATAATACAATCCTTTGTAAATTAGAAGAAAGACATAGTCATCATCATGAACATTAAAAAACATTTAAAAATAATATAAGTAGAGAAAATTCATGAACATGAAATGCACCCCGATTGATAAAAAATCAAACGGTGGTGCATTTTTTTATAGTAGCATTAATAGCAGTTTTCCTTTAAAAAATCTTTACAATTCACTTTCTACATATTACCATGTTAATTGATAATCGTTTTCAATTGTGGGTGAGAATAGAAAAATGGACATTTCATTAAATGAGATTATAAATTATTATGCAAATGCATCTGTATCTTTTTCCAATATATTTGTTGCCAATTTAAATCCAGGTAAGAGTGATGTAGGACGTAGGACAGCACCTGGAATGTGTGGTCTTATTATCCCTTTGCAAGGAAGTGCAAATTTTACATTGAATAATCAAACCTTTGCAATGGGGATAGGTACAATCGTCCATGCAGGGCCCCAAATGAGTATAAAAGTAGATAATTCAAGCGAGAAAATTTGGAGGTATGTGGTATTACATTATGAAATCCCAGCTAAAGAGAAGGAAGTATATCAGCTTTATCATCAACATTTTTCTTTAAAAGTGGACAATCAAACAAGAATTACTCGATATATTAAAGAGTTAATAAAGGCGTATTCTGTTCCAGGTCCCATCTCTAAAATTACGGCGAGAACATTGTTCCATCAAATTATTGAAGAACTAGTGCAGGGTGCAAAACGAAACAGTAAATCCGATAGGGACACAGTAATTGAACAAGCGGTGGATTTTATGCATCAACATTATACAGAGAAAATTTCAGTAGCAGAAATTTCAAAGCGTTTTAAAATAAATAGACGTCGTTTTACAGAATTATTTGAACGACATACTGGGTTAAATCCATCAAATTATATCATCGAATTAAGGATGAAAGAGGCAAAAGAGATGCTTCGTCAGAGTGATCTTTCCATAGCAGTAATTGCCTTTCAATTAAGCTATGATGATCCATTTTACTTTAGTAGAATATTTAAAAAATATGTAGGTGTATCTCCGACAGCATATCGCAGAGAGATTACATAAATCGGCAAAAGTCCATGCGAAAAAACATTTTGTCCATTCTCATTTTCTAATCTTTTTGGTAAATTAATAATCGGCAATGATAATCATTATCAATAAATGAAAATTTATAATTTACTAGGAGGATCAATATGGGGAAATATTGGAAATTAGGAGCGGTTGCTTTACTTTCTTTAGCAATTGCAACAGGATGCAATTCAAACAGTGATACAAAAAAATCAAATGATACAAAAGTATCGGAAAGTAGTGCAAGTGCTGACAAGGAATCTACTACAAAACAAATTACATACCTTGGTAAGGAATATACAGTGCCAGCTAAAACAGATAATATTATCGCAGCAAGTTTAGAATCTATGGAAGATGCTGCAGTTCTTGGTGTCAAGCCAACAGGTGTTGTTTCAATAGCCGGAAACGATATGCCAGAATATCTTAAAGATGACTTTGATGGAGCGACTGTTGTGGGAAATAAATTTGAACCAAATGCAGAAGCTATGCTAAAGCTTGAACCAGATGTCATTTTAGCTTCTGATAAAATGGATGCAAAAAAATTAGCTAAATATGATAAAGTGGCAACAACCTTCCCATACACTTTTGTTGCAGAAAAATGGCGTGAAAACTTGCAATTATTAGGTCAATTGACAGGTAAAGAAAACCAAGCGGATAAAGTAATTAGTGATTATGAAACAAAAGTAGCTGAATTAAAAGATAAAGCGGTTAAAGAACTAAAAGATAAAAAAGTAATGATTATCCGTGTTCGTGGTACCATGATGGCTTATGGCCCTTCTCTTTATTTAAATCCTGTTTTATATGATGATTTAGGACTTGAGGTACCAAAAGAAATAGCAGATGCAAAAACACAAATGGAATTATCATACGAAACATTATCAAAAATCAATCCTGATGTGATCTTCCTTCAATTTGACGAATCGGAAAATACTAAAACACCAAAAGCATTAGATGAAGTATTAAAAAATGATATCTTCAAAAGTGTAAATGCTGCTAAAAATGACAAAGTATTTGTCAATAGTATTTCTCCTTCAGCACAAGGAGGAACAGCTTGGTCTAAAACAAGATTTTTAGATGCAATCTCTAAAGACCTTCTAAAATAGTAAGTTTGAAAAAGCGAATAGCCTAATGCTTTTCAGTCAATTGACCCAAACGTATCTTAAAAGCTTCGTTTGATTTGTCCATTTTATCAACAAAGCAGTTGGAGAGAATCTATTTTTCTCGTCCATCTGCTCTTTTTCTCATTATTAAAACACTATATTTTTGAAAGTGTATTCTTTTTATATAAATGAGGTGTCACAATGAATAAACAGCGCTGGAATGCAATTGTTATTTCTTTTGTATCACCAGTTTTAATCATAGCTGTTATGATTGTTTCTATCATACTAGGTACAAAGGATATTCCTTTGTCAACGGTTTGGCAGGCAATCATAAACTATGATGCAACAAGTGTAAATCACCAAATAATTTGGACGAGTAGACTTCCAAGAGCTGTAGCAGTAGCGTCTGTTGGAGCATTTTTAGCAGTCGCTGGTGCAATAATGCAAGGGATTACAAGGAATTATCTTGCGTCTCCATCATTAATGGGCGTGAATGATGGCTCAGCTTTTGTTATTACATTAGCAATGATTTTTTTACCTGGACTTGCGAATTACCAATTAATCTTACTTTCAATGCTAGGTTCTGCTTTAGGCGCAGGGCTTGTTTTTGGATTTGGGTCGCTTATTCGGAATGGATTGTCACCAGTTAGACTAGCGATTATAGGGACAGTTATAGGTACTTTTCTAAGTAGTATAGCGACAGCGATTGCAATGTATTTTCAAGCATCTCAATCTATTAGTTCTTGGTATAATACTAAAATTCATATGGTCGATCCTAAATTATTGATCATTTCCATTCCATTTGGCGTTCTTGGCTTAATACTTGCAATAGCTAGTTCTAAATCTATTACGATAACATCATTAGGAGAAGATATAGCTACAGGTTTAGGGCAAAATACGAAATGGATCAAAATCATTTGCATGATAGCTGTGGTTTGTTTAACGGGAACAGCAGTAGCTCTTGTTGGTAAAATTGGATTTGTTGGATTAGTAATTCCGCATATTACTCGCTTTTTAGTAGGAGTAGATTATCGTAGAATTATTCCTTTCTCAGCACTTTTAGGTGCGATGTATTTATCTTTATGTGACTTAATTAGTCGCTATATAAACTTTCCGTTTGAAACGCCAATTGGAGTAGTTACATCATTGATTGGTGTACCATTTTTCTTATATTTAATTCGTACGCATGGAGGTGGGAAACATGCGGCATAAAAAACTTACAACATCTCTAATAGCAGTATTGTTGCTAGGTTGCATTGCTCTTGCAAGCTATATACATATTACAAATGGCGTCTTTGATATTAGTGTAAAAGATGTTTTAAAAACAATTTTAGGATTTGAAGATGATGAACGGTTTAAACTAGTTATTTTTGAATTTAGGTTACCACGCATTATTATTGCGGCCATCGTAGGAGTAGGATTAGCTCTTGCTGGTGTTGTATTACAAGGGATTACGAGAAACCCATTGGCAGATCCAGGGATTCTAGGCATAAATGCAGGAGCAGGGACAGCTATTGTATTGTTTATGTTTTTCTTTCAAATTCAAGTAGTTCAGGCAGATATTCAGAACTGGCTAGCTGTTATGATGATGCCTATTTTCGGTTTTGTTGGAGGAGGATTAGCAGCTGCTATTATATTCTCATTCGCTTATAAACAAAAACGACTTGATATGCAAAGGCTCATTTTAACAGGAATCGCGATTAACAGTGGTTTTAGTGCATTGTCATTATTCTTTTCTTTAAAGATGAATGCATCTGATTTTGAAGCGGCAGCAGTTTGGATGAATGGTTCCATTTATAATGCTGATTGGATGTTTATTTGGACAATTTTACCATGGGTAGTCATTTTGGCTATCTATATTTTTTATAAAGCGCATCTCTTAGATTACTTCCAACTAGGGGAAGAGAATATGATCAGTTTAGGGATTAAAACAGAGAGCGAAAAAAGAAAGTTAATGATTGCAAGTGTTGGTTTAGTAAGTGCTTGTGTATCTGTTTCGGGAAGCATTGGGTTTATCGGCCTAATGGCTCCTCATATCGCAAAACAGCTTGTTGGAAATCATCACCGCTCTGTTGTCATTATTAGTGCATTAATGGGAGCTTTTCTTTTAATTTTCGCAGATTTTATCGGCAAAACGGTATTTGCACCTTTAGAATTATCAGTTGGGATAGTTGTATCTATCATCGGTATTCCGTATTTTCTTTATTTACTAATTAAGACTAAGGCTTAGGAGGATTATAAATGGCCCCAAGTATAGAGACTTTTAAAATACATTCTACGTGTGCAGATTATACGTATACTGTTCAAATTTATATTCCTGAGAATGTAAAAAATTCAGATCAGTTGCCTATTTATTATATTTTAGATGGTAGTTCATATTTTACATTTGCCAATCAAACGATTAAATTGCAATGTTTAAATTCACCCAAGACAAAGGTTTGTCCGGCAATTGTCGTAAGTATTGAGCATGGTGAGGATATGCGAGATCGTCGCTTTTATGATTTTACTGCACCGGCGAAGGTGTATATATATCCCCAGCGTTTATTGCAAAAGGGAAAGGTTCGTAAAAATGGAGGAGCAACAAAATTTACTCAATTTCTCATGAGAGAATTGAAACCGGCAATACATGAAAAATTTCCAAACCATGGTGATGAAATTATATTCGGTCACTCTCTTGCAGGGTATTATGTACTCTGGCTTTTGTTTATGAATAAGCATTATTTTGACCGTTACATTGCATTTAGTCCATCTATTTGGTGGAACCAATATGAAATAGAAAATTTAGCGCAATCATTTATAAATGATCAAGATTGTAAAGTTTCTCCCTTATTTGTGGCTGTTGGGAGTGAAGAAGGATTTATGGTTGAAGATTCGGAAAAGATGCACGAATTACTTCAACCAAGATTTATGAACAATATTTCTTTTTATAAAGCAGAAGATGAAAATCATGCATCTGTTGTACCTACTGCAATAAGTAGGGCAATGCGCTTTATGACGACTGTAAAAGTCGAAATACCATCCTAGTTCTGTAAAATTACTGATTGTCGCCACAATGTTATATATTATTCAACTATACTCAAAAAGAGTATTTGAAAATGATTAATAGCATGAACTTTTTGGGGGATTACAATGATTTCCCCATACCATATCAATTTCTTTAAATCGATAAGGTAAATGAAATACTCCTCATAGTCTAAACAAATTTTATTTGTTAACTAATGAGGAGTATTTTTTATTTTTTAGAGGTATTTCATTGATTGACTAGTTTCATATATTTCTAGGTTTTCGTACACTTTGAAGCTTCCCTCATTCGCATACAATAACAGTATCTTATTGTAGAGGGGTTATTTGATGAATCAATATTTAGATTTACTTGCCTATTTCGGTATTGGTGGTGCACATCCTGGTGGTTTTGCGCTAACTCAATCTATTTTTGAAAAAGAAAAAATTGAACCGCATTTTAGTGTACTAGATATTGGTTGCGGTACAGGACAAACCGCATCTTATTTAACAAAAAAGTTTGGATGTAGTGTAACAGCAATCGACATAAATTCAATGATGGTGGAGAAAGCCAAAAAAAGATTTGTGAACGAAGGGCTTAATATTAAAACCGTTTTAGGTGATGTACAAAAAATGAAATTCGCTGATGAAACCTTTGATTTTGTACTATCTGAATCGGTTATTTCATTTACAAATATACCAGAGACTTTAAAAGAGTTAGTAAGAGTTTTAAAAAGAGAAGGTAGTATGATCATAATTGAAATGACTGCCGAGCAACCATTATCAAACGAAGTAAGAGAAAAAATTTTAGAATTATATGGGGTCAATCAAGTTTTAACGGAAGAAGAATGGATCACGTGTTTGCGGCAGGCAGGATTTACAAATGTAAAAGAAATCCTAACGCCTCCATTCCTCCTTCCAAGTGAGATTGATGATATCGATGAATCTGAAAAAATACCGATACATTTTTATAATCTGTGGGATGAACATAATGATTTTGTAGAGAAAAATAATCATCTAGTAGGTTATCGTGCATTTAAATGTTCTCTTGCATAGTTTTTTTATAATTTATTCGACTATTACTAACCCTGTATAAAAAAATTATTCTTTCGGGAATTTCGAACCAGAAATTATTGTATCTGAGGATTTTCGATAAAGCTCATCATTTTTGAAGGGACCATTTTTTTCTTGATAGCTATTAATAATCTGATAACCAATATGGTATCCAATCCATTTAGGTAACGGACTACCTTTTTGACCATATAAGAAAGGATAATGATTCTTTAAACCTTTTAAATACAATGAAGTTAAAAAGTATCTCTTCCATATTTCTAAAGACTGTTCATATGAATAGAGATTTGTCCATGGACCGACGAACTTTTCACCGTATAAATCTTTTATTGCATATTCTCCAAGTCCTTCAATAATAATTGACTCTTTTAAAGGAATTTGATCTAGTGATAGATTATTAAGGTGAATACGGCATACATGGTTATACTCATGTGCAAACATTGCTTTTATTTCCGTTTCAGAGAGACTATTCGAAAAGAATAAAAAGACACCTTCTTTATAAGCAACACCATTTTTCCGAAAATCTCTTTTGAATCCCATCCCTTTTATAGGAAAAATATATATTGGAACATTTGGTCCGTTCCACAATTTCTTTAATTTTTTATATTCCTTCTGCACAATTTTCCAAACATTTAATTCTTCCATTTTCTCAACTACTGTTTCAATTTTAAACCATTCAAAAGGATCAAATAATCCATGATTTAATAATTCGTGATGTAATGATTGAGGAGCAATATTAGGGAATACCTTTTTTAATGGGTCACAGAGCGTTTCACGTTGAATAGTAGGATAGTCAAGAATCGATTTCTCTTTACATCTATTTATAAATTCATAAAGCCATTGTTTTGTTTGAATTACTGACAATTACCTCATCCTCTTTTACTTTTATATTTATGTTATGTTTTGAAAATGTTATTGCTTTCGAAAATTTAAGTGAATATGAATTTTTATTCCTTAGACCTTTATCCATAAGATTCTATTTCACTGACCATATAATACAATGCATACTCATATGCAATATAAGTTTGGAAGGAGGGTGAACATGAATCCGGCAGATGCGTATAATTTATGTAATAGATATCATGGGAAAATGGTAAGAATTAGATGTAATGATGGAACAGTACATGTAGGACAAATTACAAGAGTAGATCAAAAAATGGTATGGATTAACCCACAAAGTGGAATGGGCGGATATGGCCTAGGCTGGGGTTGGGGTGGTTATGGATACGGACCGGGATACGGATATTATAGACCAGGATTTGGCGTAGGAATCGCTCTTGGGGCAATCGTAGGAATCGGTCTAGCTTCGGCATTTCTGTGGTAAAAGAAAAATAGAGGAAATTCACTGACGATAGAAAAACGTCAAAACTTTTTCTTGCATTAAAGAGTAATACCCTCATCTGAAAATTGATAGTGGTGAGGGTAATCTCTAATAATGTTGGTCACTATTCAATTGATGTATTAATATTTCACCATAAGAAAGAGGTTATCCTAAAATCGGATAACCCCGTACCTATTTGTGTAATGTACTTATATGGTCATTATTATTTGATTTGATAGCAGTCGGTGTGCCGCAGCTTTTGCAATTACTTTTTAGTTCACATGTACCGCATTTACCTTCCTTACTTTTTTGAATATGGCGATAAATAGTCCATCCTGCGTATCCGAAAATAAGTAGACCTATAATAATATTAGCGATCATCTCGATGCTTCCTTCCTTAAAATCCTAATAGTTTACCACCTTGGTAAATAATCAACGCAATGATGTATGCTAAAATCAACGCGTAAACGACTGCAAAATATGTCCACTTTGTTGAACCAGTTTCTTTTTTTATCGTACCAACAGTAGCTAGACAAGGAACATATAGTAAGATGAAAACAATGAATGTAAATGATGACAATGGATTGTAAGCTTGTGTTAACAATCCTTGTAAACTATCCATATTTGGAGCATGATAGATAATATTCATGCTTGAAACAACTACCTCTTTTGCCAAAAATCCTGTTAAAAGGGATGCTCCAGCTTGCCATGTACCAAACCCAAGGGGAGCGAGTATCGGTGCAAATAATCCACCAATTACTGCTAGAAAACTATCATCCATTTCTACACCTAATCCACCTGGACCAGCATATGATAATAGCCAAATAATAACAGAACCTCCGAATATGAATGTACCGGCTTTACGAATAAAACCCTTTCCTTTATCCCAAGTACTTCTTAATAATGTTTTTGATTGAGGAATTCGATAAGGAGGTAATTCCACTACAAAAATAGAAGTTTCACTCTTAAGTAAAAGCTTTGAAAAGATTTTCGCCATCAGTAATGCCAAAGTAATCCCTAACAAATAAAGTGAAAAGACAATAATTGTTTGATGACCAGCAAAAAATGCACCGACAAATAATGCGTAGACAGGTAATCTTGCTGAACAAGACATTAATGGAGTCAACAAAATCGTGATTAATCGTTCTTTTGGCTGTTCAATCGTTCTCGCTGCCATTACACCAGGCACATTACAGCCGAAACCAATAATCATCGGTATAAAAGCCTTTCCGTTTAGACCAACAGCTTCCATTAACTTATCCATCACAAGTGCCGCACGTGCCATATAACCTGAGTCTTCCAAAAATGAAATAAAGAAAAATAAGATAAAGATTTGTGGTACAAAAACAAGTACACCGCCAACACCAGCAACTATACCATCTAAAACTAGCGATTGAATAAACTGAGATGTACCAAGATCATTCAATAGAATAGTTATCCAATCTGTTAATCTACCAGAAATAAATTGATCCAATAAATCTGAAAGAGGGGTTCCAAGCCAATCGAATGTTAGTTTAAACATGAATAACATACATAATAAAAAGATAGGCATTCCTAAATATTTATTTGTAACGATTGCATCAATTCTGTCAGACAAATGAACTTGTTGTTGTTTTTCATGACTCACAGATTGTTCTAAAATAGTTGTAATGTAATTCTTTCTTATCTGATAAATCCTTTGAGCTATACTATTAATATGATTACTTTTCTTTAGTTCTGCTTCAGTTTGTTGGTACAGTTTATCCAACAGTTCTTTTGAAACAAGCGTTTCTAAATAATTTCGTATGACTACATTTCCTTCGAAAAACTGTAACGCAAGCCATCGATGAGGAAGATGTTGAATATCTTCTAGTGGCAAAATTGATAATAATTGATCAATGCCATTTTCAATATCTTTTCCATAATTTAATGTTAGCTGCTCGACAGGCTTCGTATTAAGTGAAGTCATATAATTCATCATATTGTTACAACCTTCACCAGTTCTCGCAACAATGGAAACAACCGGTGTATGTAAGGCTTCAGATAGTTTTTCTTCGTTCAAAGAAATTCCTCGATGCTTGGCAACATCAGACATATTCAGCCCGATGATAAGAGGCTTTCCATATTCCAAAAGTTGAATGGTTAAGACTAAATTCCGCTCCAATTGAGAAGCATCTACGATATTGATAATGCTATTAAATTCCTCTGAGATAAAGAATTTAGAAACAACACTCTCATCTTTTGATAATGGACTTAATGAATAAATTCCGGGTAGGTCAATTAGATGACCTAATTTATCCTTTAATGTTCCAACTTTCTTTTCAACTGTAACGCCGCTCCAATTTCCGACGTATTCATAAGAGCCAGTCAAATAATTGAATAATGAAGTTTTTCCTGTATTAGGGTTCCCTACTAGCGCTATATTTACCATTGTCTTTCAATCTCGATTTGCATAGCTTCTTTATATCGAATCCCTAACATTTGACCGTTATGTTCAATCATGAAAGGACCATGAAATGGCATTCGATTTTTTAACAAGACTTCTTCGCCTTCTAAAATCCCAAAATCTAATAATCTTCTTTTAATATATTTATTTAATGTTGATAAATTGACGATAATCGCGCTTTCACCAAGTTTCAATTCATTTAATGACATGTTGTTCACTCCAAATTTTTTTCACATCTAATCACGCATTTATGATAACACTTCTCAATTGGTAAGTCGATATAGTTCGAAAACTTTTCACTATTTCAG
Organism: uncultured Rummeliibacillus sp.; assembly: GCF_934216135.1. NCBI lineage: Bacteria > Bacillati > Bacillota > Bacilli > Caryophanales > Caryophanaceae > Rummeliibacillus > uncultured Rummeliibacillus sp. The sequence continues at coordinate 158,987 of NZ_CAKQBI010000004.1, forward strand.
GTATTATTCCACATGAATGCGAAAAAAGATGGCGCAACCATTGTCGGTTAACGCCATCTTAAATGTTGGTTTTGATTTATCTAGATATAGCGAAAATTAGGTTAGAGTATTGATACTAAAAAGCTAGATGCTTTTCGATATATTCTTTAACTTCAGCGATAGGCATACGTTCTTGGTTCATAGAGTCGCGGTGACGTACTGTTACTTGACCGTCTTCAACTGAATCGAAGTCGTAAGTGATACAGAATGGTGTACCAATTTCATCTTGACGACGGTAACGTTTACCAATAGATTGTGATTCATCATAATCTACTGGGAAAGCTTTACGTAATTCAGCCCATACTTCAGTAGCTTTATCAGATAATTTTTTAGATAGAGGTAATACTGCTGCTTTAAATGGTGCTAGAGCAGGGTGTAGGTGAAGTACTGTACGAGTATCGCCACCTTCTAATTCTTCCTCATCATATGCATCACATAAGAATGCTAATGTCACACGATCGGCACCAAGTGATGGTTCGATACAGTATGGTACATAACGTTCGTTTGAAATTGGATCAATATAAGTGAAATCTTCACCAGAGTGTTCCATATGTCGTTTAAGGTCGAAATCTGTACGAGATGCAACACCCCATAATTCGCCCCAACCAAATGGGAATTTAAATTCAATATCTGTTGTTGCATTTGAATAATGAGAAAGTTCTTCATCTTCGTGATCGCGAAGACGCATAGAATCTTCATTCATATTCAAGTTCAATAAGAAGTTTTTACAGAATTCTTTCCAATATGCATGCCATTCAAGTTCTGTTCCTGGCTTACAGAAGAATTCTAGTTCCATTTGTTCAAATTCACGAGTACGGAAAGTAAAGTTACCCGGTGTAATTTCGTTACGGAATGATTTACCGATTTGTGCAATACCAAATGGTGTACGTTTGCGCATAGAGCGTTGAACATTTTTGAAGTTAACAAAAATACCTTGTGCAGTTTCTGGACGTAGGAAAATTTCGTTTGTTGAATCCTCTGTAACACCTTGGAATGTTTTGAACATTAAATTGAACTGGCGAATTTCAGTGAAATCTTGAGCGCCACAATCAGGACAGTGTACGTCATATTCTTTCATAACATCAGCCATTTTATCGAAAGGCATGCCATCAACGATGATTTCTTCGCCTTTTTCTAGTGCTGCTTCTTCAATTAGTTTGTCGGCACGATGACGAGCTTTACATTGTTTACAGTCAATCATAGGGTCATTAAAGTTACCCACATGGCCAGAAGCTACCCAAGTTTTTGGGTTCATCAAAATAGCTGCGTCAAGACCTACGTTATATTGTGATTCTTGAACGAATTTTTGCCACCATGCTTTTTTTACGTTGTTTTTCAATTCAACACCAAGTGGACCGTAATCCCAAGTGTTAGCTAAACCTCCGTAGATTTCAGAACCAGGGAAGACAAAGCCACGATGTTTGGCTAAGCTTACGATGCTTTCCATTGTTTTTGCCATTAGAAAATCCCTCCAAATATTAAAGCACCCGTCTCCGGGCACAATTTTGTACCCGGGGACGAGTGCATATAGACCCGCGGTTCCACCCCGATTGGCTACTAAAAAATAGTAACCCTCTTTCAAGAATATTAGCTCCCGGTTGCCTTTTTCTGATTTCGTGTAGTCTTTCACCATCACTACTCGCTTTCAGTAGATGAAATCGTACTTATAGACCGTTCATTGCTTATTTGTATTGATGCTTATTGTATCATGTGATTCTTTTCTTCGCAATAAATTGAAAAATAGTATATAATAATTGAGTATTGAGTATAACATTTTTTGAGGCGGTGAGTCCAATAGAACTCAACAAACGTCAGGAAGAGATCTTAGAAATTGTCAAAGAAAATGGTCCCATTACCGGGGAACAAATAGCTGAGCGTCTTTCTCTGACTAGGGCGACACTTAGACCGGATTTAGCCATACTTACAATGGCAGGTTTTTTGGATGCTAGACCGCGTGTCGGTTATTTTTACTCTGGTAAAAAGACAAACCAAGCTGTTATCGATAGCATGACCAATATGAAAGTGAAGGACTTTCAATCGATACCAGTGGTAGTTTCTGAGGATGTTTCTGTATATGATGCCATTTGTCAAATGTTCTTAGAAGATGTGGGTACACTATTTGTGGTAGACCACAACTCATACTTGACAGGTGTGCTTTCAAGAAAAGATTTACTTCGAACAAGTATAGGAAGTCAGGATTTGAATCATATTCCCGTACATATAATCATGACGAGGATGCCAAATATTGCATACTGTTTTAAATCGGACGGTTTAATACAGGCTGCACATAAGCTTATTGAAAGGCAAATAGATGCATTACCTGTCGTTATCGAACATCCAGATGGCTTAGAGGTCATAGGTCGTTTGACAAAAACAAATATAACACGAGCGTTCTTGTCGCTTGCTGAAAATCATGATTTGTGAGGTGATGCTTCCATGAATAATTTAACTGTTTTTATCATTTCGGACTCAGTAGGTGAAACGGGTGATTTAGTTACAAAAGCAGCTATTAGTCAATTTAGACCAGGAATGCAGGATACTAAAATTCAACGTTTTCCCCATATAGAGAGTAAAGAACAGCTTACAGAGATTGTTCATCTAGCAGTAGAGCAGAATGCTATGATTGTTTACACTTTAGTAAAAGAAACAATGCGTATTTTTTTAAATGGAATGTGCCAGGAGCATAATATTCCATGTGTAGATTTAATGGGGCCTATTTTAGGAATCTTAGGAGATACTTTACAAGTAGAACCTTTAGAAGAACCTGGACTAGTTCGCAAATTAGATGATGATTATTTCCAAAAAATAGAGGCTATCGAGTTTGCAGTAAAATATGATGATGGACGCGACCCGAGAGGATTACTAAAGGCGGATATTGTTTTAATAGGCGTTTCACGAACTTCCAAAACCCCATTATCACAATTTTTAGCACACAAACGATTCAAAGTAGCTAATGTCCCATTAGTTCCTGAGGTAGAACCCCCAGAAGAATTATTTTTAGTGGATCCAGCCAAATGCTTTGGTCTTGTAATTTCTCCAGAAAAATTGAATAGCATACGAAAAGAACGTTTACTAGCTTTGGGATTAAATGATGGAGCGAATTATGCAAAACTGGAACGGATAAACGAAGAAATTTTGCATTTTAAAAAAGTAGTTGATCGAATCGGTTGTCAGGTGATTGATGTGACCAATAAAGCTGTTGAAGAAACAGCTAACGATATTATTCATCGTATTCAATTATCTAAACAATAAACTAACTATGCAATCCTCCTTTCTAGGGAGGTTTTTTTACGTTTTAGTATGAAAATGTTAAAAAAGAAATAGAATTTTCGGGTGTAATGTTTTATAATAAAAAATTGTGGTAAAAATAATTACAAGTATTTAGCCCATACTAACTTAAATTTAAAATTTTTTGTCGAAAAATGAAGGACTTTTTGATAATTATCTCGAATTCAGTTATGAGCGAAAAAAGATGGTGATGGAATGGCGCAAAAAATACCTGAAGAGATTATTGAACAAATACGTTCAAAAACAGATATTGTGGATGTTATTGGTGAATATGTCCAGTTGACAAAAAGAGGAAGGAATTATTTTGGCTTATGCCCTTTTCATGGCGAGCAAACCCCTTCTTTTTCTGTATCCACTGATAAGCAAATTTTCCATTGCTTTGGTTGCGGTGCTGGAGGAAGTGCCATTACATTTTTAATGGACATTGATAATATATCCTTCCAAGAGGCTACGGCTAAGCTTGGTGAACGTGTTGGCATTCATGTCGATGTTTCATCAACACCTAATATTCATACACATCCTATTTCTCCTGAAGAAGGACGTATGAAAGATGCCCATTCTTTTGCAGCAGATTATTATCAGCACTTACTTTTAAATACTGAAGAAGGCGAAAAAGGGCTTGAGTATTTGCAACAACGAGGTTTTACCAGAGAAGAAATCGAAACAAATGGGATAGGTTATTCTTTACCCCATTGGGATTCTTTAACGCAACTTTTAACACGAAAAGGCTTTGACTTAGATGAAATGGAACAGAGCGGATTAATTATCAAACGAGAGGACGGTTCGGGTTACTTTGACCGTTTCAGAGGCCGCGTCATGTTCCCAATTCGTGATGAGCAAGGTAAAATTATTGCGTTCTCTGGTCGTATTCTTGATAGTGGAGGAGAAGATGCCAAGTACTTAAATAGTCCTGAATCGCCTATTTTCCATAAAGGGCAAGTGTTATACAACTTGGATCAAGCAAGACCAATTATACGAAAAGAACGTAAAGTTGTTTTATTTGAAGGTTTTATGGATGTGCTCTCGGCAAAGAGAGCAGACGTTTTTAATGGTGTTGCGTCTATGGGGACTGCCTTAACGATGCAACATATGAATAAGTTAAAACGTCTAACTGATCATATAATTGTTTGCTACGATGGTGACAAAGCTGGTTGGGAAGCTGCAAGAAAAGCGGCAGAAATGTTACATGCTGAAAGATTAAATATTGAAGTTGCAGTGCTTCCTACAGGTTTAGACCCGGATGAATATATACAGCAATTTGGTCCAGAAGCTTTTAAAGAAAAGGTAATCAGTGAACCTCAAAGTTATGTTGCATTTATGTTAATGTATGCTAGGCGGAACAAAAATTTTCAATATCAGAATGACATATTGCAATATGTGGATGAGGCTTTAGGCTTTTTAGTTGAAGGAATTTCACCTATTGAAAAAGAATTATATATCAAACAGATTTCAATGGACACGAATATTTCCGAAGAAACATTACAAATGCAATTACGTCAAAAGGAAGCACAGCTTGCAAAGAATTCTAAACGATTTGAGCAACAAGTGCAACCAATAACTCAACAAATTACTCTTCAAAAAGATAAAATCACAGCGACTGACCGTGCAGAAAGACTACTCTTAGCACATATGTTACACAACATTGACGTTGTCGATCGAATTCGCCAAGAAGAGGATGAAAATCCCTTTGTACGGGAAGATTATATGGCAATCTATATTCACCTAATTGGTTTTTATGAAGAACATCAAAAAGCTGATTACCAGCGTTTTGCTGAAGTCATTGGTGATAGAGAGCTACGCAAAATCATAATGGAAGCTGCACTTGTAGAAAGAGATCCTGATCATACTGAGGAAGAAATTTCTGATTGCTTAAAACAAATAAGAAAATTCAGGATTAAGCAAATTATACAAGATAAAAAACATGCTATTCAAGAAGCAGAGAAAATGCACGATTTGAATAGTGCCATGCAGCTTTTAAAAGAAGTTATTGATTTAAAGAATTCACTATCAAAAGTGTAATGGGATAGTGATGGTTAGAAGGAGGAAACACCTGTGGCGGACAAGTCTAAACGTTCAACTGATGAAAAAAAAGTAGTAGAACATGAACATACTTTAGAAGAAACAAAAAAATTCTTATTAGCTATTGGTAAGAAAAATGGCGAATTAACATATGCAGAAATTGCAGATAAATTGCAAACATATGAAATGGAAGCCGATCAAGTAGAAGAATTCATCGAAAAACTTGAATCTAATGGTATTGAATTAGGTGGTAAAGATGGTGATGAAGAAAACTTAGATCGACTACTAAAAGGTAAGGACCATGAAGAAACGTTTGACTTGAATGATTTAAGTGTTCCACCAGGCGTTAAGATAAATGACCCAGTTCGTATGTATTTGAAAGAAATTGGTCGGGTTGACTTACTAAGTGCAGAAGAAGAAATTGCACTTGCTGAACGTATTGAACAAGGTGATGATGAAGCACGTAAACGACTAGCTGAAGCAAACTTACGACTTGTTGTAAGTATTGCAAAACGCTATGTAGGACGTGGTATGCTTTTCCTTGACCTTATTCAAGAAGGTAACATGGGGCTTATTAAAGCAGTTGAAAAATTCGATTATCGAAAAGGATTCAAATTCTCAACATATGCAACTTGGTGGATTCGTCAAGCAATAACTCGTGCAATCGCTGACCAAGCTCGTACAATTCGTATTCCTGTGCATATGGTTGAAACCATTAACAAGTTAATCCGTGTTCAACGTCAATTACTTCAAGACTTAGGGCGTGAACCAACACCTGAAGAAATCGGTGAAGAAATGGATCTTACACCAGAAAAGGTTCGTGAAATTCTTAAAATCGCTCAAGAACCAGTCTCATTGGAAACACCAATTGGTGAAGAAGATGATTCACATTTAGGTGATTTTATAGAGGACTCAGAAGCTCAATCACCTTCTGAACATGCTGCATATGAGCTTTTAAAAGAACAATTAGAAGATGTATTAGATACATTAACAGACCGAGAAGAAAATGTACTACGTTTACGCTTTGGTTTAGATGATGGACGTACTCGTACGCTTGAAGAAGTAGGTAAAGTCTTTGGTGTTACAAGAGAACGTATTCGACAAATAGAAGCAAAAGCACTAAGAAAATTGCGCCATCCTTCAAGAAGCAAACGTCTAAAAGATTTCCTAGAATAGTCAAAAAGGCACCCTTTAAAGGGGTGCTTTTTTCGTTTAATTAAGGTAAAATTGGGGATGAAAATGGTTTCAATAGCTGGGGGCAAATACATGAACAGTCAAAAGAAAGCAGTCATCCTAAACGAAATCTCATTCTGGAAGAAAAATAAATTATTACCGGAACATTATTGTGATTTTTTAATGACTTTATATTCAGAAGGTCAAGAAGTAGAAGAAAATAATAGTACCCAACTAAAAATAAATGCCGCCAATTCTTTATTAGCAGATAATTATTCAAAAAATTGGAAAATGATTTTAGCCATCATTGGTATCATCTTGATATTTGGGGCGTTATTTGTTTTAAAGGCTCCATTCGTTCTTATTCCGCTTATTTTAAGTATTGGCATAATTGTAGGGTTGTTAATATTTCTTTTTAAATTTAAGCCAAATAAGACAGTAAGAACAACTTTTACATATGCCACAATAGCTCTACTCATTTTTGGAGTTTCGATAAAAATTGTGAATTTCTATTTTGATGGACAACCTTCACTTCTATACGGTGTTCTACTTGGCAATTGTATTTTATGGTTGTTAACTGGTAGAGTATTAAATCTAATCTATTTTAAAATTTCAGGTATTATTGGGCTAATTATTATTATTTTTTATATGTTGTTTATATAAATCTTATTTCAAAAGATGGTCATTCTATTGTTCTCTATAAAGAAAATTTAACTATTTTAAAATTTATAAATCACGAACTGAATCGATTAAGTCAGAAGCTATTTTAAAAATAGCTTCTTTTTTTTAGTCCTGAAAAATATGATTTTATATAAGTGTTTTGTAAAATTCGATGAGGAGTGATAGTAGATGAATTTTAATCTAACTGATGAACAAAAAATGTTACAAAAAATGATAAGAGAGTTTGCGGAAGAAGTAGTAGCTCCAGGAGCAATAGAAAGAGATCGTACAAAAGAGTTTCCAAAAGAAATTTTTAAACAATTAGGTGAAATGGGAATAATGGGACTACCTTTTGAAGAAACTTATGGTGGGGCAGGTTCTGACACCGTTAGTTTTGCAATCGTAACAGAAGAGCTTAGTAAAGCATGTGCATCCACTGGAATAACGTATTCTGCTCATATCTCCTTAGGAGGTGCTCCACTCCATTTATTTGGAACGAAAGAACAAAAGGAAAAATTTTTAACACCAATTTGTACAGGTGAATCTTTGGGGGCATTTGGTCTAACAGAGCCTAATGCAGGTTCTGATGCTGGTGGAACTGAAACAACAGCAAAACTTGATGATGGCATTTATACGATAAATGGAAGTAAAATGTTTATCACAAATGCAAGTTACGCTAAGCATCTAGCATTAACTGCTGTTACTGGTAACAAAAAAGGTAAAAAACAAATAAGTTCAATAATCGTACCAACAGATTGTAATGGATTTACAATCTCTGAGCCATATGAAAAAATGGGGTTAAATTCTTCAAATACGACAGAACTTATATTACAGGATGTGCAAGTTCCAAAAGAGTATTTATTGGGTGTAGAAGGAGAAGGGTTTAAACAATTTCTCGTTACATTAGATGGTGGAAGGATAGGAATTGCAGCAATGGCTGTTGGAATTGCTCAGGCAGCCTATACAAAGGCATTAAATTATGCAAAGGAAAGAAAACAATTCGGACAAGCGATTAGTTCATTCCAAGTAACACAATTTAAGCTGGCAGATATGGCCTTAAAAATCGAATTAGCACGAAATATGGTTTATAAAGCATCTTGGTTAAAAGATCAGCAAAAAATGTTTACAAAAGAGGCTGCAATGGCTAAATTATATGCAACTGAAATAGCAATGGAAATCGCAAGAGAAGCAATACAAATTCATGGAGGATACGGATATATGAAGGAATTTGAAGTTGAAAGGTATTTAAGAGATGCAAAACTGTTAGAAATTGGTGAGGGAACCTCTGAAGTACAAAGAATGGTTATTGCAAGACAAATTGGTTGTTAATCTGTCTATTGTGTCAAATTTGTCACAAACAGGCGAAAACTTGTCCAGAAAGCCTTTTCGTTTCTTGAGTTATGAAGTACAATATAAAGTGTTGACTGATTCTATTTATAGAAATAGATTGAACTTATGAGGGAGGGTAAATATATGAAAAAGAATCCTATTATTCCGTATATCTTAATCATGGCGTTCGGTTTAGGTTTAATCTTCTTCTTGTCTGTAGAAGGAGCAGGAAATAAAGCCGATATCGCTAAAGGCGGAGACAAAGCAAAAACTGAACAAGCAGCTGGTGATAAAGAATCAGCATCTGGTGACGTTGATCCAGAAGCAGTTGCTAAACAAAAATGCATATCTTGTCACGGTGGAGACCTTAAAGGCCAAGTAGGTCCAAACTTGCATGGTACAGGTTTAAAAGAAGCTGAAGTAAAAGACATTCTTACTAACGGTAAAGGCAGCGGTATGCCTGCTGGTTTAGTTTCAGGTGCAGAACTTGATGCTATGGCTAAATATATTTCTGAATTAAAATAATTAATTCCTATATATTTTCCAAACCCTTATCCTACTTGGGATAAGGGTTTTTTAAGTGCGCCCGGCATGGGTGATTACTTGGTGGTGAAAGTCCACTACAGGCTTGGCAGTAGGAACTGTTAGC